>CAZMHP010000018.1:0-27047 GCA_964566095.1 uncultured Rhizobium sp.
CGGTCGCGTTCTGGCCCACGAAGGTGCCTTGCGGACCGCGATACACTTCGACGCCCTTGATGTCGTAGAAGGGCTCGCCATCGAGATAGCCGGGAGGGGTCGATCCGCCGTCCTGGTAGATAACCACGCCGATCGGCGTCTGCGTATTGTGCTCGCCCTTGCCGATGCCGCGGATGTCGAAGTCGACGCCCTGGCCGAAATCGTTGATCGTCACGTTCGGCGCGATGAACTGCAGATCATTGATGTTCAAGGCGTTTCTGTTTTGCAGATCTTCGCCGCTCAAAACGCTCGCGGTGACCGACGTCTTCATCAGGTCTTCGGTGCGTCGTTCGGCGGTGACCACCACCGTCTCGATGCCGCCAGTGTTCTCGTCGGCCGCCGCGGCCACTTGCGGCAGGATGGTGCCGCAGCAGACGAGCGCGAAGATGGACGTCGAAAGGCTTAACGTGCGCCTCATGGTGTAACTCTCCCCTTTCGCCCGCAGGCGATCACAGTGCTCTTCGGCACGTGTGCAAAAGCTGGCAGGAAACCGGACTCCCGTCAACGTTCATTCACACACGAGTTAATATCTTGTCGGATGTGATGCTTTCGCGTCACGGATGGCATGCGCAAATGCAGCCGCGCCGCGGGTTTGCCTCCACCGCCGTTGGAGAAGTCGCTTCGTCGTTAATGGATCCGCGGCAGCGCGGCCATTCCGGCCCGAACCATCGCTATTTCTTACGGAAATCGCCCCAGGTCGGGGGCCGCTTGGAATGGCCTCCAAACATCATCGCGGCCGCCGCATCCGTTCCGGCATCGAACAAATGGCATGGCGGCAGCTTTGCCGAATTGAGGTTGACGACCTCGGCCCAGGTTTTGGCGTCCGGCTTTGTCGCGGCGAAGCCGACATAATTCTGGCTCACGACCGGCGCATCGGGCGGCGTCGGGGGAGCCGGGGGCGTCGAGGTCGACGGCACGCCCGAGAAGTAGAAGGACTGGGGATGGCGGTAGGGCGGACCGCCCGTCGCATCGCTGCGCGGCCGACTTTCAAAAGCATAGCCGAACAGGATGCCGCCATTGTCGGTCTGGTCGGGGCTTGCGCCGGTCTGGAACGGCGTGCCCGCGGGGGCCTGGACCCAGAACGAATAGCCCTGAACCGTGTCGTGCAACTGGTCGCTGTCGCTCTTGGCGTAGGGCAGATGTGCGATGAAGTTCCGCTCAGGCGGGTGATTGAACGCCGAGAACAGACAGACCGGCGGCATGCCCTTCGGACGGTCCTTCTTATAAGTAACGAAGAAGGCGGTGTCGCCGAGCGACACGAAGGAGCATGAGTAGTGGTTAGAGAAGGCGAAGATCGGCAGGCAGCGCTTTTCGTAATGCTCCTTCATCGCGCCCTGCCCCGGCCAGCGCGGCGAACGCCAAGTGCTGTCGTAGTACGTCGCGCCTTGCGAGGTCTCGTAATCGACGCCGTTCTTGAGGGGCGCCGGCGGCTTGCCGTCATAAGGCGGCATATGCGCCCCGTATGACGGACCGTAGACGCGATACATGTTCCAGCGCGACTGCCAATAGGCGGGAAATTCCGGGTCGCTCGGCTCACCCGGCTTGCGCGTGTAGAGGCAGGCCGGATTGGCGCAAGTGCTGTAGGACGGCGGATTGTGCACGCCCCAGGTGGGATAGACGACCGGCGTCGGCAGGCCCGCCGCTTGCGCCGGTATCGAAGCCAGAACGGCGGTCGCCGCGAGAATGAGGCTGGTTCGCATCACGCATTCTCCATGGCGAATTCAAAGGTCGGGGCGGCCTGCTGGCCGGAGGGCAGCGTGAGCTCGATCAGCGCCTCGGCGGCGAGCCGCAGCTCGTACATGCCGCCGATCGCCATGGCGAGATGGCGCGGCTTGCCGTTGACGGTGCGGTGCAGGCTGTTGAGCAGATTGGTGTAGATGCCGTTGAAGCGCTCCGCGGCCAGGCGCGGCTGGCTGTCGGCCGGATAGTCGGCCGCCTTGGGATTGGGAATCATGTTCCAGACGCCGGCCGGGTCGAACGGGATGGGCGCGCCGGAATAGGAATAACCCTCCTTCACCGACGAATCCGGGACGAGACGCTTGCCGTAATAGATTTCCGCGAAGCGATAGTAGTGTGCCGGCGCGCCGGCGCCGTCCAGCGGGTCCTTGCTGGTGCCTTCGCCCTGACGCATGATGATCTCCAGGCCGCGCACGGCGCTGTCGACATTGCGGATCGGGAAGAGCTGGTCGGCGGGAAACCAGTCATTGTCCACCACCTGGCGGTTCGGATCGCCGACGAAGATGCGGTTTCCGAACTCTTTCAACTTGTCCATGATGGCGGCGTAGAACAGACCGATTGTGCCGTATTCCGTCGATGCCAGCGCCGCCATCTTGACCGGGAAGTGCTGTGGGTCTTCCGGCGTCTCGATTTCCATGAAGGTGTTCAAGATGAGATTCAGGGACACGGGCTTGAGGCCGACGATCAAGCCTTCGTGCACCATCGGCAAGGGGCCCGGATAGTTCGGGATGAATTTCGGCGAACTGATCACGGGATGACCGCCGATCGCGTTCAGGACGTTGGCCGCGATGGTCATGTGCAGCATCTCTTCCGTCACGATCGAGCGGATGAGCGCGGCGGCGATCTGGTTGGCTTGACTGTCGCGTCTGATCGAATAGAGCGCCTGCAGGTAGGGCGGGATCGTCGAATGCTCGAGCTCGATCGCGTTCTGCAGGTATTGAAAGAGATCGGGCGCCTTCTTGGCGTTGTGGATCGACGTGATGACGTCGCTGCGGATTCTCAGCATGGCGCGCCTCCTCTACTTCTTGGCTTGCGCGGCGCGGGCGTTTTTCAGGCCGCGCATGAAGGTTGTCTTGCCGCCGTCTTCCTCCGCAGCGGCCGCTGCGGCCGGCGCGGGCGCCACCATCGCGGCCGGGTGCGCCTGCGGCGCGCTCGGCGGACGCAGGCCGCCGACAAAGGTCGGATCGCCCTGGCGCTCCAGCCGGTCGAGCCAGCGCTGGATCGCAAGCCGCTTGCCGTCGGAAAGATCGCGCGTCACCGGCATGTAGTTGGGATCGTTGATGTCGAGCGAGAAGGCGAGCTTCAGAAGCTTCAGGTTCTTCATGACGTCATCGGGATCGGAGAGGTCGATCAGGCGCCGGCTCATGATCGGATAGAGATTGCCGAATTGCGTGAAGATCGGCGCGATGTCGGGGATCCAGGACGGCGTCGCCGGCGCGACATAGGCATCGCGCAAATGGGTGACGATGACCTCGAGCTGCGGATGCGCGTCCGGCGATTCGCCGGTCAGGCCGTATTGCAGCACATAGATCTGGCCGTCGAGATATTGCCGGGGATTGTTGGGCGGCGTCCCGATGATCGTGACATGGGCCTTGCCGCCGGCATCCGCGGTGACGCTGGCGGGAAAGAGGAAGGCGGAGGCCGGCGTGCAGGCATCCGGAATGGACGCCTTGGGCGGGTCCGGCTCGTGGGGCTTGCCGCTTCCGCCCAGACCGGGCGTCGGCGGCCACGCCGTGAGCGAGACGCTCGCGCCCGGCAAGGGCTTGCCGTATTGCGCCGCATAGATGGTGAGATTCGATTTGCCCGGTGCATCGATGCGATGCACGAACTCTTCGGCCTGACAATATAGGCCGTTGGCGTTTTCGCGCACCGCGATCAACTTGGTGCCGGCCGGCTGCTCGGCGACCAGCGCGAGCGGCGCGCCCTGCGTGGCCTTGCGCTGCGCCGCGGTCAGCTTCTGCGCGACGATGCCGGAGGTCTCGTACAGCCAGTTCGCCTTGCGATAGTCGATCTCACCCAATTCCTGGAAATTCTGCGCGGTCACCGGCGCCTTCTCGGGCGCCGCGGGATCGAGCAGGACGCCGACCGACAATTTCCCGATGTCGCTCATGCTGCCGTCGCCGCTGGACAGTTGCAGGGCGTTGCCGAGATCGAGAAACAGGGTGGACGAGGCGTCGTCGATGGCGCCGGTGAAATAGTTGATGCCGCACCAGCTGAGGCCGCTCCATTGCGGATCGTTGCCGATATTTTGCGGCGTGAATCTGCGACCATAAGCGACTGTCTTGGGCTCGCCCGATTTGTAGGGGCCGATCACGCCCAACACCTTGCCGAGCGTGAAATGCGGATCGGTACGATCCATGATGTAGCCGAAGGTCATCAGCCGGATGGAGAGGCTGTCGGCGTCGGCCTGCTCCCGCAATTCCTTGAGCGCGCGGCTTTTGTGCGCGTCGTCCGACCAGGTGACGCCCTCCAGCACACCCTGGAAGTTGGAAGACATGCCGCTGTCGCCCGTCGAACTATGGATGCGCGGCGCCATCAGATCGCGGAACGAGAAGGTGGGGGCCTTGCCATGCGCAAATGCCGGCTCCTTGCCGGCGGTGAGGCGAATCTCGAGCGCCCAGATCGCCGATGCCATCTGCCACTGCGGATCCAGATCGACGAGCTTCGCGGCCGTGCGCTCATTGGCGCCGCCCAGCCACAGACCGATGGCCGGATCCTTGGCCGCATCGTTCGCGCCGGTGCCGTCCTTGTAGTGCACGCCGGTGACTTTGCAGCCGATCAGCCGAAAGGCGCCCGAACCGACCGGATTCCACCAACCATTCAAGACCCCGGTTTCAATGTCCCTGAACGTCTGGAAGCGCGGATCCCAATCGGCATTGGAATAGTGGCGGACGTCGTTGTTCACGGTCGAAACGTCGGCCTGAAACGTGCCGCTGAACACCAGTCGCGTATTGTTCATGAAGCTCATATGCGCACCTCGCCTGCTGCGGACAGAAAGCACCGGTCGCTTGTGCGGCCGAACGCATTACGCATCGCACTGTGGTTGATTGAGATCAGGGCTGACTAGAGGCAACATAGCATGCGGTCGGATGGAAATACAGTCTTCAACTATTCTTGGAAGCAACTTACAAAATCTCATGAAACGATTTTTCTTGCCGGTGCTTGCGACAATATCGTCCCTTGCCGGCGCCCATGCCCAATCTGGGCAACCCGAACAGGTCGTCGTCACCGCGACGCGTCTGGCGGACGTTCTGGATTCGACGAACGCGAACGTCTCCGTGATCACGGCCGACGACATCGTCGCGCGCGATCCGAGCAGCGTCGTAGAATTGTTGCGCGGACTGCCCGGCATCAGCGTGCAGCAAGCCGGCGGTCGCGGCAGCGTGGTATCGGTGTTCACGCGCGGCGCAAAGCCGAATTTCACATTGGTGCTGGTGGACGGCGTCAAGGTCAACGACCCGACGAACACGCGCGGCGGCTCTTTCGATTTTTCCAGCCTCGATCTTGCCGGCATCGAGCGTGTCGAGTTCGTGCGCGGGCCGGCATCGGCGATCTATGGCTCGGATGCGATCGGGGGCGTCATCGCCATCCGCACGCGCCGCGGCGGCGCCGTCGCCGAGGGCGGGATCGAGGCCGAGGGCGGCCTGTACGGCTTCCGGCGGATCGCGGGATATGCGAGCGGCCCGATCCTGGGTGCGAGCGGCAGTCTCGGCGCGTCCTATACCGACGACGGCATGCCTGTCGCGGGCAGCACCTATCGCGGCGCGAACGTCGACGGCGCGTTGAGCCTGCCGGAATTCGCGGGCGTGACGCTGACGTTCGCCGCGCGCTACGGCGTCAGCCACGCGACATCGTTTCCCGATTCGAGCGGCGGGCCCCGCCTCGCGGTGTTGCGCACACTCGATCACCGCCGCATCGGCGAAGGCATCTTCAGCGCCAGCGCCAGCCGCGCGATGAGCGACGGCTGGACGATGTCGCTCGACTACGGCCTCTACGACCGGCATGCGCAGGCCGTCTCGCCCGGCGTCGCGCCGAGCGCGTTCTCGCCATTCGGCATTCCGCCCAACGGCGATGGGGTGCACTTTCTGCGGCATGAGCTGACATGGGTGAACCGGTTGACGTTGGGCTCGAAGATCGATGTCGCGATGGGCGCGGAGGCGCTGATCGAGCGCGGCGTCGATAACGGCTTCCTGCAGTTCGGCCCTTTCCCGCTGCCGACCCATTTCGCACTGGACCGCACCACGCCGGCCGTGTTCGTGGAGGCGCATGTCGCGCTGACGCCGGCTCTGCACCTGGAGGCAAGCGGACGCTACGACTGGCCGTCCGGCGCAAAGGGTCGCTTCAGTCCGCAGTTGCGCGCCGACTACACCATCGCGGCGACCGGCGGCACGCTCGCGCTCTCCTGGGCGCGCGGTTTCAAATTGCCGAGCTTCTATGCGCTGGGAAATCCCATCGTCGGCGATCCCGCATTGCGGCCCGAAACGGCGGAGAACCTGGAAGCCGACCTCAGCCAGCCGCTGGGTGAAAACGTGCGCGCGAAGCTCGCGCTGTTCGACACGCATTACATCGACCTGATCGATTTTCAGCCAGGTCCGGTGCCGAAGCTCGTCAATCTGTCGCGCGTGCACGTACAGGGCGTGGAGGCATCCGTCGAGGTCCGGCTCGATGCCCTGACGCTGTCGCCGCATGTCTCGTATGACGAGGCGCGCAACACGTTGACCGGCGCGCCGCTGCGCGACGTGCCGCGTTGGCTTGCAGGAGGAACGCTGCTGTGGCGGTTCAAGCCGGAGGCGGCGGTCAGCTTCGATGTCTCGAGCGTCGGTACGATGGTCGACAACTCGGTGCCGACGGGCGACGTCACGCTGGCGGCGCACACCCGGGCCGACATCGCCGTGACCTGGGCCTTGCGGCCGCAGCTCGCGGTGCGCGTCGCGGTCGAAAATCTGTTCGATGCGCGATACGAGGATGTGGTTGGCTTCCCGGCGCCCGGCACGGTCTTTCGGATCGGCCTGAAGACAGACTTCTAGTCGACAATACGGCGAACCAATGAATTGCGAAGATGCCGATGGGCCCGGCCGCAACCACCTACTCGCTTAACTGACTGAATTTGTTAGAATATTCCAGTCTGCGCCTATTGTACCAACAGATCTACCAACACTCTCAAGGGCATCTGACAATCAAGCATCGACGTGCATAGCGCGAGAGGAGTTCGGCGCTGGTGGGGTCCATTTGCCAGGTGGGCCTATTCGTAGCGCAGCGCCTCGATCGGATCGAAATGCGCCGCCTTGCGCGCGGGATAATAGCCGAAGAACATGCCGACCAGGGCCGAGAACAGGAAACCGCCGGCGATGGCGGACCACACGATCGGGGTCGGCCAGCCGGCGACGAGCGAAATCACTTCCGACGCGATGAGGCCGCCGATGATGCCCGCGATGCCGCCGACCACGCTGAGCAGGACGGCCTCGGTCAGGAATTGCAGCAGGACATGGATACGGCGCGCGCCAATCGCCATGCGCAACCCGATCTCGCGTGTCCGTTCCGTGACCGAGACGAGTAGGATATTCATGATGCCGATGCCGCCGACCAGCAACGAGATCGAAGCGACGGCGGCCAGCAGATAGGACATCGTCTGGCTGCTGCCTTCTGCGGCGCTTGCGATCTGACTCAGGTTGCGCACCGAGAAGTCGTTGGGATCGCCCGAGCGAATGCGGTGGCGCAGCGCCAAGGTGTGCGTGACCTCGTCGACCGCCTGCTGCACGAGATCGGGGCTCGCCGCCTGCACATATATCTGATTGACGTATCCGGTCAGGCGCGGCTGGATGCCGTAGGGATTGCTGATGGTGCCATAAAGCGCATTGGCCTGGTTCTGCTGGCTCGGCGCGGCGGCGCCCAGTACTTTGCGTTCCGCCGTGGTGAAAGGGATCATGACCAGATCGTCCTGGTCAGTACCGAAGCTGGATTGGCCCTTCGATCCCAATACGCCGATCACGCGCAGCGGCGTGTTCTTGACGATCAGCATGGCGCCGACGGGATTGGTGTATTCACCAAAGAGCTGGTGCCAGACCGTCTGGCCGATCAGGACGACGAGAGCGGCATCGTTCTCGTCTGCATCGGAGATCCCACGGCCATAGGCGATCGTCCAATTGGTCGTAGGCGGATAGTTCGGCGTCACGCCCTGGATGCTGGTCGTCCAGTTCTGGTTGCCGTAGAGGATTTGCCCGGATTGGCGGATCAAATAACTGACCTGCCCAACGGCCTTGTCGTCGCGCTGGATGGCCGTGGCGTCGACCACGGTCAGAGTCGAGGCGCTACCCGATCCGCCGCGGGCGCCGCCCGATGTCGTGGCGCCGGGCAGCACCACGACCAGATTGGTTCCAAGGCTTTGGATCTGCTTTTTGACGGCGTCATTGGCACCCTGACCCACATCGACCATCGCGATGAGCGCGGCGACGCCGATGAAGACGCCGAGCATGGTCAGCGCCGAGCGCATCTTGTTGCGAAAAATCGCCTGAAGGGCAGCCGTGACGATCATCAGACCGAACGCGGCGGAACCCGCCAGCTTGATCACGCCGTCGGATCGCGCGGCCTTGGCCCCGCCGTTCCTGCCATCGGCATCGGCGGCGAGCGTCGGGATGGCCACCGGCCGCTCATTGGGCTTGTCGGTCAGGACTTGTCCGTCGCTCATTGTGACGATCCGGTCGGCGTAGGCCGCGATGTCCGGCTCGTGCGTGACCAGAACGATGGTGAGGCCACGCTCTCTGTTGAGCGCGGTCAGCGTGCCCATGATATCATGCGATGTGCGGGTATCGAGGTTGCCGGTCGGCTCGTCGGCCAGCAGGATCGAAGGTGCGTTGATCAGCGCCCGCGCAATCGCGACGCGCTGCTGCTGGCCGCCGGAAAGCTGACCGGGCGTGTTGTTCTCACGGTCCGCCAGGCCGAGGAGTTCGAGTGACGTGCGCGCGCGTGCCGCCCGCTCGCCGCCGGACAAAGGGGCCGCCGCATAGATGAGCGGAAGTTCGACGTTTTCGATGGCGCTGGTGCGAGCGAGGAGATTGAAGCTCTGAAAGACGAAGCCAAGCTTTTCGCTGCGTACGGCGGCAAGCGCCGTCTCCGACAAGCCCGCAACATTGACGCCCTCCAGAAAATACTGGCCGCTGGTGGGCCTATCCAGGCACCCCAGGAGCGCCATGAGCGTGGACTTGCCCGAGCCCGACGAACCCATGATGGCCACGAACTCGCCGCGCGCGACGGCGAGATCGACGCCACGCAGCGCCTGAACATCAACGTCTCCGACGTGGAAGGTACGCGTGAGACCACGTGTCCGGATCACTGGCTCGCGCGTATCGGCGGGATTGCTCACGGCAGGCGCATCGCGGGCCCGCCACTTGTCGACCTGCGACTCGTGCCGGAGCCGCTGCGCTCGGAGACGATCACAGTGTCGCCCTCCTTGACGTCGCCCGCCACGATTTCGCTATAGCTGTCGTCGTCGAGCCCGGTCGTTACGGCCACGCGCGCCGGCCGACCATTGCGCATGGTCCATAGACCCGGCGTGGCGGCGTCGGCCTGCGCATTCGACGCCGAGAGTCCGCCCGGAACATAGCGCAGCGCGGTATCGGGAACGCGCAGGACGTTGCGCCGCTCGGCCGTAATCACCCGTACGGTCGCTGTCATTCCTGGTTTCAGGAGCAATTGCGGATTGGCCACCGCGACGACGACGTCGTAGGTGATCACGTTTTGCACCGTTTGCGGCGCCTGGCGGACCTGGTTCACCACGCCGTCGAAGGTCTTGTCGGGATATGCCTCGACAGTGAAGCGCGCTGCGTCACCGACATGCACGCCCCCGACGTCGCTTTCGCTGACACTGGTGTCGACTTCCATCTTCGACAGATCAGTGGCGATCAGGAACAGGGTCGGCGTCTGAAAGCTCGAGGCGACGGTCTGCCCTATGGTCACATTGCGCGAGACCACGATCCCGTCCACCGGCGCGACGATGTTGGTGTATCCGAGATTGACGGTCGCAGCGTCGAGTTCGGCCTGGCGTTGACCGATCGTCGCCTGATCCACCGCGACCTGTGCGTGCGCCTGGTTGAGCGCGTTGACCGCGATGTCGAAACTGTCGCGGGAGGTGGCGTTGCTCGCGATCAAGCCCGCATACCGCTTCTCGTCGATCTGTGTGTAGGCGAGATTGGCCTGGTCCTTCAGGAGCTGCGCCCGGGCGGTCGCGACGCTGGCCTGGTTCTGCTCGACGATCGTCTGATAAGGCCGCGCATCGATCTTCGCGCATAACTGGCCCTTCTTGACCTTGGTATTGAAATCGCAGTCGATCTCCTGGATGACGCCAGACACATAACTGCCGACAGTGATCGTCAACACGGGGTTCACAGAACCGGTCGCTGTTACGGCGCGCGTCACGTCGCCCCGCGCCAGCGGCGCGGTGACATAGTTGGCCGTCGTACCGGAGCCGAAGATCCACCACACACCCGCCGCTCCGAGAATCAGGGCGACAAGGACCGCAAGCGAGATCGCCATATGGGCGCGAGCCGTGCGGACAAAATCGCGCAACCGGCTCGCGACGCCGTGCGACAGCGATACATCTAGCAGAGGGACGCTCGGCGTGTTCGTACTCATGTCAGGCAATGCTCACGGCCATAGCCGGCCGTGCATCGGCGCGACGTGGCAAATCATATCCGTCCAAGCAGCACAAGAATTATGACGACGATCAAGATCGTGCCGAGGATGCCGACACCACTGTGACCGTAGCCGTAGCCATAGCCGCCAAAGCGGCCGCTGAAGCCCCCCAATAGAATGATGACGAGTATGATGATGAGGATGAGCCCGATTGACATGATGTCGTCTCCTTGTTGGTCGGCCGATCGAGTCGTGCATCCCGGACCTACGAGAACAATACGGCATGTTGGAGCTGAGTGTCCTTCTGACTGGGCAGCGCCTTGTCCTGTGCCAACGCTTCGCGCAGCCCAGCCACCGTATTCCGATGTTGGAGGAGTTCCCGCTCGTAACTCGCGATGCTTCGAGGCCCCGGCATTCCAAATTGGGACTCTGGCGGCGGATCGAGATTGTTTCTCAGCGAATCGATGCTCATGTGTTTTGTCCCTTCGACCTTCGAAATTCTTTCGTCGCAGCAATCGCCCATGCAGTTTGGAACCAAGGTGGCCGACCAACGTTGATGCCGGTCAACTATGTCCTGTATCCGACATTGAATCGCCGTGACCTGGCTTCGTCCGCCACGGCGAGGCGCGGTGCGGCCAAACCGCGTGACGACAGACATGCCGGACCGTGCGCAGGCCCGATTGCGGTGGAGGCGGCGAATCTCTTGCTTGTGCATGGCACGCGTCCTCTCCGGGATGTTCCGAAGCTTAGGCGTCTGGCGCCAGCCTTGCGCAGAATTTCGATTTGAAGCAAAACTTAAAGCTGACGACCGCCCATAGCAGCGTCGGCGCGTTAAAGAGGCGCGTATGCGGTCGAAACAATACTTATCTGGCTTTTTATCGGCGCGGTCGCGGGCGTGCGCTGGACAGGATCAAGGCCCACGCCGCACATTGGCGGCCCGACCAGCCGAATTTGAATTTACCGCGCGAACAAAAAGCGCCGCACGGGACGAACACGGAAAATGCCCCGTAGATCCGAGCCCAAATCGCATGATCGCGAGCAACACAGCCGACGTCGCGGATTGCGGTACGTCGAGAGATGACCGGGAGCGGACATGAGCCGTCTTCGAACCCACAAAGAGAAACATCTCGTCAAGCGCATCGGATGGCTGAGAGCTGCGGTGCTCGGGGCGAATGATGGCATCGTATCCACGGCAAGCCTGATCGTCGGTGTGGCGGCGGCTGCCGCGACACAGGCCGACGTTCTGATTGCGGGCGTCGCGGGACTGGTGGCGGGCGCGATGTCAATGGCCGCCGGCGAATACGTCTCCGTGAGCTCGCAATCCGACACCGAACAGGCCGACCTCGCGCGCGAACGTGTCGAGCTTGGTGCGAACCCCGCGTCCGAACTGGACGAGCTTGCCGATATCTACGTCAAGCGCGGTGTCGAGCAGACCCTCGCGCGTCAGATCGCGCAGCAACTGATGGCAAAGGACGCCTTGGGCGCGCATGCGCGTGACGAGTTGGGTATTTCCGAGATCACCACGGCGCGCCCTGTACAGGCCGCAATGACGTCTGCGGCGACATTCTCGGTAGGTGCAGCGATGCCGTTGCTCATGGTTGTCGTATCACCCGCAAGGTGGCTGGTTCTGACAGTGCCGCTGGCGTCACTGGGCTTTCTGGCCCTTCTCGGCGCGATCGGGGCCAGAACGGGAGGGGCGAATGTCTGGCGCGCCACGGCCCGCGTCACATTCTGGGGCGCGTTCGCGATGGCCCTGACCGCGGGCATCGGCAGACTGCTTGGAACCGTTGTTTGAACCCCGCACTTATAGGGGAGTGGTGCAGCCTCTGCGAAGTGGCCGAGGAATCATCGCGCTCGCTGCCGCCGAGACTGCGCGGTTCGAAAGGTGATGTTAAATGCGCGTAATCCAAAAAAAGCCTGCTGCTAAAGAACACGGTGTTCGCCATAAATAGCTTGACCGAAATCAAGGCCGTATCCGTCTGCGCTGCTACGTTTTCTAGCGTGCGAGCAGGGAGCCGGCATCATGGCGTCGCGTAGAACATCCGGAGGTACCGCTGCGCTGGCGCTTGCCGCGACCGCCTTCTTCGTTTCTCCCGCCCATGCCGTGCCGGCCTTCGCCGAACAGACCGGTCAGCCATGCAGTTCGTGTCATGTCGGCGCTTTCGGGCCGCAACTCACGCCGTTCGGCCGCGCCTTCAAGGAAGGCGGCTATACGATGCGCACGAGCGACGGGTTCACCAACCCGCTGTCGGCCATGGCCATCGCTTCCTTCGTCAATAGCGCGAAGGACCAGGGTGCGCCACCGGCGCCGCATTACGGCGTGAACAACAACGCGACGATCGACCAGGTCAGCGTGTTCGTGGCCGGTTCGATCGACGACCACTTCGGCGGCTTCTCGCAGTTCACCTATGACGGCGTCGGACGCAGCTTCTCCTGGGACAATCTCGATTTGCGCTACGCGGACAATGTCACGGTGTTTGGAACGCCGGTCGTCGCCGGGCTCAGTCTCAACAACGCGCCGGGCCTCACCGATCCGTGGAACACGTTGCCGGCCTGGGGCTTTCCCTATACGGGCAGCGATCTCGCGCCGGCCCCGACCACCGGCACGATCCTCGACGGCGGGCTGGCGCAAAGCGTGCTCGGGGTCAGCGGCTATGCCGACTGGGATTCGGAGATCTATACCGAGGTCGCGCTCTATTTCACGCCCGGCCACGGCTTCCTACGCGCGCTCGGCAGCGATTTCGGGGCCGGCAGCATCACTGGCGTGGCGCCCTATCTGCGCGCGGCATGGCACAAGGATTATGGCGATCAGAATTTCGAAATCGGCGTCTTCGCCTTTCTGCCTGACCTTTATCCGGGCGGCGACACCTCAACCGGCACCTCCGACCTCTATTCCGATCTCGGCATAGACGGGTCTTACCAGTACACCGGCGACGGAAGCGCCATCTATGGGGTGAACCTGCGTTACACCTACGAGCATCAACATCTGGCGGCAACGAACCTGCTGGGCGGCGCAGCAAACCTGTCCAACTCGCTGAACGACATCCATCTCGACGCATCGTATTACTGGCACAACGAGATCGGCGGCACGGTCGGCTTCTTCAACACCTGGGGAACGGGTGACGCCCTCCTCTACCCCGGGAGTGCAGTGTTCAAGCCCGACAGTTCCGGCATCTCCTTTCAGGTTGACGGTACCATTTTCGGCCGCGACATGGACACGCTCGACGGACGGTTCAACATCCGGCTGGGTCTGCAATACATCGTCTACACCAAGTTCGACGGCGCGACCACGAACTATGACGGGCTCGGCGCCAACGCATCCGACAACAACACGCTGAGACTCTTCGTATGGACGGCGCTGTAAAGCGGCGCCGAGATTGCCCATTTGATCAAAGAGGAATGCGAGCCATGGCCAAGACTGAATATTCGACAGAAGGTGTTTCGCGCCGACAATTGCTTCGCGGTGCGACGGTGACGGCGTGCGGCGCGGCCGTATTGGTCGCCACCGCAATGCAGCCGGCCGAGGCCGCGACCGTGACGCAAGCGGCCGCCGCCTATCAGCCGACGCCGAAGGGGGACCAGCGGTGCGATGGCTGCGCGCTGTTCATGGCGCCGTCTTCGTGCAAGTTCGTCGCCGGCACAATCAGCCCGTCGGGCTGGTGCAGGCTCTACGTCAAGAAGGCCTGAATGCGGGGCGTCGCGCGCCTGAGAAGGCGCAGCGAAGGGAGAGTGACATGATAAAATCCGCGAAGTCATGGCCGGGAGCGCTTGTCGCGCTCGTCGCATTGGTCGCCCTCGACGGGCCCGCGCGGGCCGCGGAGCACTTCGTCGATCAACACGATCTGATGTTCGTGCCAGGTTCTGTGACGATCAAAACGGGCGACACAGTCCGCTTCACCGACACGGACCGGATCACGCACAACATCACCATCGTCAATCCCGACGGGTCTTCCGAAGACAAGGGGATGAGCACCTTCAGTCAGCACATCGTGGTGCAGTTCGACAAACCCGGCGTTTACAAGGTGATCTGCCGGATTCACCCGGACATGAAGATGACGATCACCGTGGAGGAACATTGAAGAGGCAACGGAGGAACCTTCGCATGCGCAGGCCGCCATCCTCCTTGATCAATATGCTCGCGCGATAGTTCTCTCCGTCATCGGGGTTGGCAACGGCGATTTCGCCTTTACCTCTTCGATCGTTCCGATCATGTAGAGCGCGCTTTCGGGACAATCCTTGCAGTCCTCGTGCGGGATGCGCTCGCACCCGTCGAGCGCATCCTTCAGGCCAACGAGCTTACCCTTGAGACCGGCGAACTGCTCGGTCGTGAAGAAAGGCTGAGTCAGAAACCGTTCCAGCCGCCGGGCGCGATTGACCACGCTGCGGTCCTTCGGTGAAAGCTGCTCCAGCCCGAGCATGGCGATGATGTCCTTGAGCTCCGCACTTGCGCCAGCGTTCGCCGGATTATCTGCGCCAAGGCGCAATGTCGCTCGCCGACGATACCGGCCATGGCCATCGTCGAATTCGATTGCAGCGGGTCTACCGCCGGGGAAAGGCCCTCGCTCGCCCGCTTGCGCGACAACACGATGGCCGCCGAGAGATGCGAGAAGGTGTGCACGGCCGCAGGGTCGGTGAAAATCGTCCGCTGGGACATACACGGCCTGGATGGATGTGATCGCGCCGGTGTCGGTATTCGCGATGCGCTCTTCCAGCCCGGACAATTCGGCACCCATGGTCGTGCCTTTCAGGTTCTCATCACTCAGCGCTCGCCGTCAAACACCTTTGCGCACGGGTGGGACCCCACGCCCAGTTTCGGATCTCCGGCAAATCCTGGCCGTGCCGGTCGATATATCGCTTGTGCGTGAAAAGCTTGTCGGCGAGTTTCTGCTTCAGATAGCTGCCCTTGCCGCCTATCTGCGGCAACCGATCTATGACCTCGATCACGAGGTGGAAGCGGTCCAGTTCGTTTAGCACCGTCATGTCGAAAGGCGTCGTGATGGTGCCCTCTTCGCGATAGCCGCGAACGTGGAGGTTATCGTGGTTGGCCCGGCGATAGGTCAGCCGGTGGATCAATGACGGGTAGCCATGGAAGGCGAAAATGACCGGCTTATCCGTGGTGAAGAGAGCGTCGAAATCGATATCGCTCAACCCGTGCGGATGCACCGTGCAGGGCTGCAGCTTCATGAGGTCGACGACATTGACCACCCTGATTTTCAGATCCGGCAGATGTTCGCGCAAGATGGAGACGGCAGCCAGGGTCTCCAGTGTCGGTACGTCGCCGCAGCACGCCATCACGACGTCGGGCGCACCATCCTGGTCGTTGCTGGCCCATTGCCAGATGCCGATGCCTTCCGAGCAGTGCGCCGCGGCGGCGTCCATCGTCAGCCACTGCGGCGCCGGGTGCTTGCCGGCGATGACGACATTGACGTAGTAGCGGCTGCGCAGGCAGTGATCCATCACCGACAGCAGGCAATTGGCATCCGGCGGAAGATACACACGCACGATCTCGGCCTTCTTGTTCACGACGTGATCGATGAAGCCGGGGTCTTGGTGCGTGAAGCCGTTGTGATCCTGGCGCCAGACATGCGAGGCCAGCAGGTAGTTGAGCGAGGAAATCTTCCGCCGCCAGGGTAGGTGCGACGTGACCTTCAGCCATTTGGCGTGCTGGTTGAACATCGAGTCGACGATGTGGATGAAAGCCTCGTAACAATTGAATAGGCCGTGCCGCCCGGTGAGCAGATAGCCCTCCAGCCAGCCCTCGCATTGGTGTTCGCTCAGCATTTCCATCACGCGCCCCGTGGGAGCAAGAAATTCGTCGTTCGGCTCGGTCGCCGCGTCCCATTGGCGCTTGGTCGCGTTGAAGACCGCCTCCAGGCCGTTGGACAGCGTCTCATCCGGGCCAAAGATGCGAAAATTCCGCTGCTCGCTATTCAGCTTCGTCACATCGCGCAGGAAGCGGCCGAGCACATGGGTGTCACCGATGCCGGGCGCGCCCGGCGAAAGCACCTCGACCGCGTATTCGCGGAAATCCGGCATCCGCAGATCGCGGAGCAGAATGCCGCCATTGGCGTGGGGATTGGCGCCCATGCGCCGTTCGCCCTTGGGCGCGAGTTCGGCCAGTTCTGGCCTCAGCCGGCCTTGATCATCGAACAGTTCTTCCGGCCGATAGCTTCCCAACCAGTCTTCCAGCAGTTTGAGGTGTTCGGGATGCGCGGCCGGGTCGGACAGCGGCACCTGATGCGAACGAAAAGTGCCTTCGACCCGAAGGCCGTCGACGATCTTCGGGCCCGTCCAGCCCTTGGGCGAATTGAGGACGATCATCGGCCAACGCGGACGAGCGGAATCGCCATGGACGCGAGCGTTGTGCTGGATTTCCCTGATCCGTTCCACCGCCGCGTCGAGCGTCGCGGCCATGGCCTCGTGCATCGGCGCGGGCTCGTGCCCCTCGACGAAGTACGACGTCCACCCATAGCCGCGGAGCAATTGCTCCAATTCCTCGCGGCTGATGCGGGCGAGGACCGTCGGGTTGGAAATCTTGTAGCCGTTGAGATGCAGGATCGGCAGCACCGCGCCATCGGTTATCGGATCGAGGAACTTGTTCGAATGCCAAGCCGTCGCCAGCGGGCCCGTCTCCGCTTCGCCGTCACCGACGACGCAGGCGACGATTAGATCGGGATTGTCGAACACCGCTCCGAACGAATGGCTGAGCGAATAGCCCAACTCACCGCCCTCGTGGATCGAACCGGGACACTCCGGCGACGCGTGACTGGGAATTCCTCCGGGAAACGAGAACTGAATAAAGAGCTTGCGAAGCCCGGCCTCGTCCCGACTGATGTCGGGATAAATCTCGCTGTAGGTACCCTCAAGATACGTGTTGCCCACGACGGCCGGTCCGCCGTGCCCCGGACCGGAGACGTAAATCATGTCGAGGTCGTATTTCTTGATCACCCGATTCAAATGCGCGTAGATGAAATTCTGTCCGGGAGTCGTGCCCCAATGCCCCAGGAGCATGTGCTTGATGTCCTCAAGCACCAATGGCCGCTTCAAAAGCGGATTGTCGTAGAGATAGATCTGGCCGACCGACAGATAGTTGGCGGCGCGCCAATAGGCGTCCACCTTCTGGAGCATCTCGGGCGAAAGAGTATTGGCCGTCATGACTGAACCTTCTTTTCGCCACTGAGGCCAAGAACGCGACAAACCATCTCGGCGATCATGCGTTCTTCGTCCGTGCGAATGACGCGGACCTGCGCGGGGCCGGTGGCCGTAGAAATCACGCCGCCGTTCACGGCATTTTGATTCTCGTCAAGTTCGATTCCCAGAAAGCCCAGTCCATCGCAAACCCGGGTCCGGATCGCCGGTGCGTTCTCGCCGATGCCGCCCGCAAACACCAGCGTGTCCAGTCCGCCCAGCGCCGCCGCGAAACCGCCGATGCATTTCTTGACCTGGTAGCAAAACAGCGCGATGGCTTCCGCGGCGCGTATGTCCCGCGTCTCATGGTCGAGCAGGACGCGCATATCGGAACTGGTCTCCGACACGCCTAGAAGCCCTGACTGGAAATTGACCATCTCGTTGAACCCCTTTGCGTCGATGCCATCGGTGCGCGCTAGATACCAGGACAAGCCGGGATCAAGATCGCCCGAGCGTGTGCCCATCGGCACGCCGGCCGTCGGAGTCAGACCCATGCTTGTGTCGATGGATTTTCCCCCACGCACCGCCGCCAGGCTTGCACCGCTGCCAAGATGGGCGAGGATCGTTCGGCCTCGCGCCGCATCTTCTCCGGCGACGCGCGCCAACTCACGCATGAGAAACGCATAAGACAGTCCGTGAAATCCGTATCGCCGGACACCTTGCGCCTCGTAACGACGCGGGATCGGCAGCAGCCGAGCCACGCGCGGCAGATCATGATGAAAGGCCGTGTCGAAGCACGCCACCTGTGGCAGGTCGGGAAGCCGACGATGAAATGCAGCGGTCAGCAGCAATTCCTCCGGAAGGTGCTCGGGATCGAACGGACTGAGCCTGTGCAACGCCGCTATCATGTCGGCGGTGATACGCTCCGGCTCGCTGTAGTCCGGTCCGCCGTGGACCACGCGATGGCCAACCGCGGCCAATGCGTCGCACTCCGCACGCGTCTCGATCCAATCCATCAGTACGTCCACCGCTGCCGTGTGATCCGATGCCGCCACCACTTTTAAAAA
The DNA here is from genome assembly GCA_964566095.1 of uncultured Rhizobium sp. GTDB lineage: Bacteria > Pseudomonadota > Alphaproteobacteria > Micropepsales > Micropepsaceae > Rhizomicrobium. The sequence continues at coordinate 18,600 of CAZMHP010000018.1, forward strand.
ATTGTCCGCCGGTTTCGATCCCTTCGCCCGGAAGATCGCGTCCGGCTGCCCAATCCGCTCGATCGCGCCCTCCAGAATCCGCCGGAGCGAGTCATCGGCCGCGAACACGGCAAACTTGATGCTCGACGAACCGCCATTGATCGCTAGGACAAGGGGACCGGTTGGACTCACGGATGCCTCCGCGCGTCGTTCGACAATCCGAACGCGTTCAGCCTCGCGCGCGTCGACCTACAATCGACGTGGAGAATGCCGCGAACTCCGAGCCCTTCCGCGACCTGGACGAACATCGGGGTGTTTTCGATGTAGACCACCTGCCGGACCGGCGTTTGTGCGATGTCGAGCGCGAGCCGAAAGATATCCGCGTCGGGCTTTAGGATATGGACGAAGCAGGAGGAAACAAAAAAATCCACAAGCCGGTCCAGCTTGAATTTACGAATCCGATAGTCATTCAGTTCGCGCCCTTCGTTGCTGACCACGGCGATCTTCAGCCCGTGCCGGACCTTTAGTCGCCCGAACAGTTCGATCATTTCCGGATAAGGCTTCGATTGCTCGAACATGAAGCGGCGAAACTGAGCAAATGTGAACGAACGTTTTCGAAAGAAGATCGCCCAATCCAAATATTCGTCCAGTGTGAGCTTTCCCGCCTGGTATGTGTCCCATGTCAGGTGGTGGCGTACCTCGGTTTCGGCCAACTCGAACCCGAAATGCGTCGCCGCGCGCTTGCGGGCGTGCCGATCCCACCCATCGGTGAGCAGAACGCCGCCAATATCGAGAAAAGCACAGGTGATCGCCGGCGCCTTCTGCATCGTCCCGTCTTTCGTCGAACCCCCGAGCTATCGGCTCGATCGCGACGGTCTACAAGTCATATATGTTTCTCGAGACAAACGTTCCAAGGGAACTTTCGTGCCGGCGAAACGTTTGCGATGCGACCATGGCTGCGTTATCGCAAAGCCATCCTTGCCGACATTCCCCCACGGCCCAGCGGCCGATCCGATCGATGACCTTCAGGCCGCCGGTCCACCGACAATGAGGAAAATCGTGTGGCTCGGATCAGCTTAGCCATTCTTCAACAACTCGCGACGAACCGCCGCAATGCCGGCAAGAGCATAGCGCAGCATGTGCTTCGCTAGGACGTTGGCCTCGCCCTGAGCAAGCCGAAGTTGTGGAAATGCGCTTTGCAGCGAACTTCGATCGACGATCGCAAGCATTGCAAATGGCGCCATGATATTGACGCAAACGCGCGCGACGGCCGGATGATCGGCCGGAACGTCGAGCAGCTCACTCACAATGCCTTTGACGAGGCGCGCTCTGGGCAAAAACTCCTTCTGCCGCAATTCAGTTATGAAAATTGAGGGAGCAATAAGCTCGCGCCCGATGACCCGAAACACCCATGAAGTTGAACCAGCACCCGTCAGAATGCCCACGACCAGCTCGATCAGTGCCTTGAGTTTTTTTTCCGCGCTTTGCTCGCCAGATATCGCGATGGAGAGTGCATTGAAAGTGAGGAGCCGACTTTGCGCTTCGGCGAGAACCGCTGCGTAGAGGCCATCCCTGCCGCCGAAATAGTAGTTTACCGCCGCTATATTCGCGCCGGCGCGCTGGCAGATCTCCTTGCCAGTCGCACGATCAAACCCTTTTTCTGCAAACACCTGTCCCGCGACCTCCAGCAGATGCTGGCGCGTGCCCCCGCCCTCGTCTTGCTGTCGGCTTGTACGAGCTTGGCGCGGAGCGCGAGCGATGCGGTTTGCCATGTCACAAGCAACGCCTCAACCGGCCGTTTGATACCGATCAAATCACGATTTCAAATTGAAACTTAAACTAAACTGACGCGCTTATTTATAGCTCAGGATTAGGTGACGCATGAAAAGAGCGCCGGTTATCGCTCTGGCCGTCCTTTTGTTCGTTTTGGCGGGAGCCGTTGCCTGGTGGCTCCTTCGGCCCGAACCCGTCCGCACGGAGCTGGTTCTTTTTGGGAACGTCGATCTGCGCGAGATCGACCTCGCCTTCAACGACAGTGAACGCATTGCGGAAGTACTCGTGCAGGAAGGCACCCGCGTGCGCGCGGGAGAGGTGCTGGCACGTGCCGATACGAGTCGACTCAAGCCGCAACTCGATCAAGCAATCGCGATCGTTGCGGTCGATGACGCCAATTCGGCGAGCGCCTGGCGCCAATATCTGAGAATGAAGGGATTGTCCGCGACGACGTTCGGCGGCGGCGTCAGCCAACAAGCTCTCGACGCCTCGAAAACCGCATTTGATGCCGCAGCCGCCCGCGTGAATGCGGACGCGGCCGAGGTCGTGCTTCTTCGCCGGCAGCTAATAGACGCGCAATTGTTGGCTCCGATAGACGCCACCGTGAGCACGCGCCTTATGGAGCCCGGCGAAATTGCATCACCGCAGAGCCCAGTCTTCTCGCTGGCCCTCACCAACCCCAAATGGGTGCGCGTCTATGTCACCGAATCGGATCTGGGCAAGGTGCATCCGGGCATGACCGGGTACATCTTGGTCGACAGCTTTCCCAATCGGCGCTTTGCGGGCTGGGTCGGATTCGTGTCGCCCGTCTCGGAATTCACACCCAAAAACATCGAAACGGAAGATCTTCGCACCAGCCTCGTCTACGAAGTGCGCATGTTCGTGAAAGATCCGGCCGATGTCCTGCGTCTGGGAATGCCGGCAACCGTTCACCTCTCGCTGGAGCACGCGACGGCTCGAGTTACCGCAGCGAGCAATCAATGACCGACGACACAGCACCTGTGTTGCTCGGAAGGGGCCTGCGAAGAACCTTTCATAGAGAAACGGGTGAACTGGTAGCTGCTCTTGACGACGTCTCGATCGAAGCCTCGCAAGGCATGCTGACGGCGTTGGTCGGGCCTGACGGTTCGGGAAAGACCACGCTCATCCGGTTGATAGCGGGCCTGATGAAAGCCGACGCCGGTGAGTTGAAAGTCCTGGGAATCGATGTCGCGCGCGATCCTCAGAAAGTCCAAAATCGCATTGGCTACATGCCGCAACGTTTCGGTTTGTATGACGATCTGACGGTCCAGGAGAACCTTGATCTCTACTCCGATCTGCACGGCGTCGGCGCTGCCGAACGTCGGGAGCAGCACCCACGTCTCATGGAGATGACGGCACTCGCGCCCTTTACCAAGCGTCTCGCTGGACAACTCTCGGGCGGCATGAAGCAGAAATTGGGACTTGCCTGCGCGCTCGTTCGCGCGCCGGAGCTTCTTTTGCTCGATGAGCCCACCGCGGGCGTCGATCCATTGTCGCGTCAGGAGCTCTGGGAGATCATTCACCAGCTTGGGGAGGGCAAACACACGACTGTCCTGATCAGCACGTCCTACCTGGACGAGGCCGAGCGCTGCGGGCACGTGATTGTCCTTCATGAGGGCAAGGTATTGGCGCAAGGACCGCCGGCGGAGATCAGCCGACTCGCGGCCGGTCGCGTGTTTCTGGCCGACCCGCGTGCCGGACAGACCGCGCGATCGCTTCAGGCCCTGCTGCTTGACGACCCCGACAACATCGATGCCGTGCCGCAAAGCGGGCGGGTCCGCTTTGTTCGTGAACCGACGGCGGCGGCGAATGTCTCTCTGGAAGGTCTTGCGAGCAAACCGATTGATCCGCGGTTCGAAGACGGGTTCATGACGCTGTTGCGGAAAGTGGGCGATGTTCGCCGCACTGCGGCGATGACTCTCGATCGAGCTTCAGAAAAACACGGCGGCGACGTTGTCATAGAGGTCCGCGATCTGGTGCGCATGTTTGGCACATTCGCAGCGGTCGATCACATCAATTTCGAGGTCCGTCGCGGCGAAATCTTCGGTCTTCTCGGCCCCAATGGCGCAGGTAAGACCACGACATTTCGGATGCTCTGTGGGCTGCTTCCGGTCACGTCGGGAACCTTGAAGGTCGCGGGCGTCGATTTGCGCAAAGCGCGCGCCTCGGCGCGCGAGAGCATCGGCTATGTCGCACAGAAATTTTCGCTCTACGGTCAGCTCACCGTACACGAAAATCTGGACTTTTTTGCCGGTGCCTATGGCTTGCACGGGGACAAGAAACGCCAGCGTATCGATTGGGCTTTGGCGCAGTTCGAGCTGGGATCGCAAGCGAACCGGCCAAGCGGTCAACTGCCGGGCGGCTACAAGCAGCGCCTGGCCATGGCCGCGTCGCTGATGCACGAGCCAGACATCCTATTTCTGGACGAGGCAACGAGCGGCGCCGATCCCCTGGCACGCCGCGAATTCTGGCGACGGATTACAGCGCTCGCCGAGCAAGGCGTCACGATCATTGTGACCACGCACTTCATGGAGGAGGCGGAATATTGCGACCGGGTCGCGATTCTGGATGCCGGCCGCGTGTTGGCTCAAGGCACGCCCGCCGAACTGCGCAAGCGTGCGCATCCGCCGAGTGGCCGCGAGGCCACGATGGAAGATGCCTTTATCGCAATAGTTGAACACGCGCGCGATGCCGGCAAAGCTCCAGCGATCAAGACGAGCGCAGCGTAATGGAAAATAGCGAGCTCTTCGCGAAGGGGCGCCGCATCATGGCGTTGCTCAGGAAGGAATACTTCCAGATCGTGCGTGATCCGAGCAGCATCGCGATCGGCATCGTCATGCCGGTAATGCTGATACTTCTGTTTGGCTATGGTCTGTCACTCGACGTCAAGAATGTTCCGGTGGCCGTCGTGGTCGAAGATCCGTCGCCTGTCGCAAGCGAACTCGCTGCCGGCTTTGCTCTGTCGTCATACTTTAGTCCGCAGTTCACGACCTCGATGGTCCAGGCACAGGAACTCATGCTTGCGCGCAAGGTCGATGGGATCGTCCGCATTCGTTCGGACTTCGCCCGACATCTCAGAATTGGTGACGCCCAAGTTCAAGTACTCGTTTATGGCGCGGACGCAAATCGGGCCAGGATCATTCAGGCCTACGCCCAGGGTGCAATCGGCCAGTGGGCGGCGCGCAGGGTCGCGGCAGGTCAAACTGTTTCCGGGGGACAAGTCGTTCTTCAGACCCGTCTGTGGTTCAACGAAGCCAACGACAGCCACTATTTCCTAGTACCGGGTCTGATTGTGTTGGTCATGACCCTGATAGGCGCCTTTCTGACCACGATGGTGGTGGCCCGGGAATGGGAGCGCGGCACAATCGAAGCTCTTTTCGCAACACCCATGCGCGCCGATGAGTTTCTCCTTGGCAAGACGTTGCCCTATTTCGCAATGGGTATGATGGGTCTGGTTCTGTGTGTTCTGGCCGCCAGGTTCCTCTTCCACATCCCGTTTCGAGGTTCGATTTGGATTCTGGGCGGAGTGTCGTCCTTGTATCTGCTTATCGCACTCGGCATCGGACTCTTGATTTCCTCGACTCTAAAAAGCCAGTTTGTCGCCAGCCAGCTCACAATCGTCGTCACGTTCCTCCCGGCCATGATGCTCTCGGGTTTCATGTTCGATCTGCGAAGTCTGCCTTTAGCCGTCCGAATTATCACGTACGCACTGCCCGCCCGCTACTTCGTTTCGCTGCTGCAGACGATTTTTCTGGCCGGAAATGTCTGGAGCATTATTTTGCCCGACGCCGCGGTACTGCTCGGCATGGTCATCGTTCTGTTGCTTCTGACGCGCCTGGCAATGCGCAAGACATTGGCCTGAGGTGCACCATGTGGGCAAGCCTTTCACGCATCGTTGCCCTCATCCGCAAGGAATTGCTCGCGGTCCTGAAGGACAGTCGCAGCCGCATGAGCATTCTTGTGCCGCCGATCCTCCAATGTCTGATTTTCGGCTACGCGGCGACCTACGACTTGAGCAACGTGCCGTACGCGGTGCTTGATCAGGACCGCAGCATCGCATCCCACGATCTTTTGGCGCGTCTTGACGGCTCAGGCGTGTTCCAGCGCGCCGCGAACCTGAATCGGGCGACGAGCATCAAGACGACAATCGATGGCAAGGATGCTTTGCTGGTTCTCCAAATCGGCCAAGACTTCGAGCGCAATTTGCTGTTGGGCAAGCCGGCGATTCTTCAGGTGATCGCCGATGGGCGCAATTCAAATACGGCGGGAATTGCCATGGGTTATGTTGGCGCGATCGTGGACAGGTTCAATACCGATTGGCGCGCCGCGCATGGTCGTGCCGGCCCGCCGATCCAGGTCGTCATGCGCGCCTGGTACAATCCCAATCTTGAAACACGATGGAGCATGATCCCCAGCCTGATCGGAACGATCACCTTGATCCAGACCATGATGTTGGCTGCGATGTCAGTGGCGCGTGAGCGCGAACAAGGAACATTTGATCAGCTGCTCGTGACGCCGTTCCGGCCGACCGAAATCATGATCGGAAAGGCCATTCCGGCCATGATGATTGGCCTCATTCAGGCGACGAATATCCTGCTGGTCGCGCAATTCTGGTTCCGGATTCCCTTCCAGGGTTCGTACCTGACGCTCTACGCCGGCCTTGTGCTCTTTTTGCTGTCGGCGGTTGGCATCGGGATTTTCGTGTCCTCGATCGCGGCGACCATGCAGCAGGCAATGCTGTACGCCTTTGTTCTGATCATGCCGTTTACATTGCTGTCGGGCCTAACCACGCCGGTCAGCAACATGCCTTTGGTGTTGCAGTATTTTACGAAGATCAATCCGCTGACATACGCCATTGCCATCGCACAGCGCGTCTATCTCGAAGGCATCGGCTTCCAGCAACTGGTGCCGTACCTCTGGCCGATGGCGATCATTGCCAGCGTCACGCTGGGCGTCGCGACATGGATGTTCCGCAATCGAATTCAATGACCACCCGACATCGGTGACCCGCGCACTGTCGGGGGCAGGTCTGCTTTCGCGAAGTCGATGTGACGAAGCGCGAGGGCGTCGCGGGTTCCATCGACGCAGCCTGCGGGCATTTCGGTCGCACGGACGTGCTCGTAAACAACGCCGGCGTCGAGCCGAACTCGCCGCTCGACGACCTGAAGATCTAGAACCAGGAAGCAATGACCGATGCGAACGTCAAGAGACCACTATACGGCATCGTGGCCGCCTTGCCGGTGTCCCAGCGGCAAAAACGGGGCATTTTGTGAACCTGCTTTCGTCCGCGGGCCTCGTCATCAAGCCGACGATGGTAATCTAGGCGAGACAAATTTCAGGGATGACGCTGGTGGGCCCGGCAGGACTCGAACCTGCGACCAGACCGTTATGAGCGGTCAGCTCTAACCACCTGAGCTACAGGCCCGTGGCCGCCCCTTAGCAGGAATTGGCTTCGGCAGGAACCGTGTGCCGCCCGGCCCGGCAAGGCGCCGTCACGACGGCGGCGCGGCAAAATTCCGCCGGACGGTCGCCCCCGGAGCGCCGCTCGCGGCGTCGTGTGGTCCGGTCTATGATCCGCCTCGGCGCCGCCACGAATTTGCCGCGTCCGTCCCTGAGATATGAAGCCGCCGATTTGAAAGGATCCCGCCATGCGCTCTCGCGGATTGACCGCCGCCGCGTCCCTGTTCTGCCTCCTGCTTGTCGCCCCCGGGGCTGCGATGGCGCAGGACATGTCCCGCACCATCACCGTCTCCGGTGAGGGGGAAGCCAGCGCGGCGCCGACGCAAGCCAATTTGTCGGCCGGCGTGTCGTCGCTCGCGGCCACCGCCGATGCGGCACTGGCGCAGAATGCCCGCAACATGACGGCGGTGTTCGCCACATTGAAGCGGCTGGGCGTGCCGGAACGATCGATCCAGACGTCCAACTTCTCGATCCAACCGCAATATGCCGACAATCCGCGCGGCAACGGCCCCGGCAAGATCACGGGCTATCTCGTCTCCAACCAGGTGGATGTGACGCTCGACGACACCAAGAAGCTGGGGCCCGCCCTGGACGCACTGGTGCAGGCCGGCGCCAACCAGATCAATTCCGTGAGCTTTGCGATCAAGGACCAGAGCGCCTTGCAGGAGACCGCGCGCAAAGCCGCGATTGCCGACGCGCGCAGGCGCGCCGAAACCTACGCAACGGCGGCGGGCGTGTCCGTCGGCACCGTGCTTTCGATCCAGGAGGGCGGCGCGAGCGGACCGGTCCCCATGTTTCGCGTAATGGCGGCGCGGGCGCCGGCCGGCACGCCGATCGCGGCGGGCGAACTCAACGTCAGCGCGAGCGTGACGGTGACCTATCAATTGAAATAGCGAGGCACGCGGCGCCCTCCCAAAGCAATGCGCCGCGCATCTATCAGTGCGCCTTGGCTTCCAGGGCGTCGATCTGGTCCATGACGTGGTTCATGCGGGCGAGCAGCGCCTGGTAGGGCGCTGGCGACGCCATGTCGAGACCGGCCTTCTTGTAAAGATCATAAGGATAGTCCGAGCCGCCGGCCTTGAGCAGGGCGATGAAGCGCGCCTGCGCGGGCTTGCCTTCGTGCTCGATCGCATCGGCGAACGACGCGGCGCCGGCCATCGAGGTCGCGTATTGCCAGACATAGAAGCCGCGATAGAAGTGCGGGATGAACTCCCA
>CAZMHP010000019.1:0-26828 GCA_964566095.1 uncultured Rhizobium sp.
AGACGCTCTACAAGCCTCCGACGCCGCCCTGGCAGATGCATCCGGCGGAGCGCGGTGGCGATATCCAGAGTGCGTCGCCGAGCGCGAACGGCCATTTCAACAACATGTCGCCTGGCGGCGTCTCGCATGACGACTCCGGCGGCAGCGGGCACGAACCGACGCATCCGGTCGGCGGTGGCGGGAAAAAGCCTTCGTCCACGACACCGGCCAATCAGATCCAGCAGGAACAGCAGCCGGCGGCGCCGCAATAGACGAGCCGCACGCATGAGGGCGATCTCAATGATAAATTTCAAACGCGCATCGATGCTGGCCGCTGCGGCGCTGTTTTGCGGCGGCGCCTATGGCCAGAGCACCGGCAATATTCTCATCAACCCCGACATGGTGCTCGACGCCAATGGCGGACGGACGTCGCAGAGCTTGGTCTATCCCAATGTCTCGGTGCCGGTCGACTTCGGAGGCACCGCGGCGGCGGAATGGGCCTTTGTCACTATCCCATTCGCCAACCTCACGATCGACACCGAACTGGTGCCATCCGACTTCATGCCGGGCGGACAGATGCTGCATGTATGGGCCCATGGCGTCGGCTTCGTCCAACTTCGTCCGATACCGTCCGACACCGCGCTGGAATTCGGCCACCGCGCGACGTTTTGCGCTTGGGTGAAGGTCGTGCGGGGCGGCTCCGTCGCCGTTCAGGCCGGCGACACGGCGAGTGGCGGGGCGCCGACCGGCGAATGGCAAGACGTGGCGGACCACAGCGATCACACAACGCCAAACGGTCCGGCCATCACAGTCATCCCGCAACGGCCGCCGGGAGACACGGGAACCAGCCTCGTGCTGGGCGATGTCGATTTCTACGTCGCCACGGCGGACTACACGCCGCAGATGCTGAGCGCGTGCCCGCGTGCGACGCTCGACGACGTCTCCCATCGCCGACAGCCCTTGAATGTCCCGCCGCGCCAGCCGCGCGTGGAACATCCCAACTGGGGCGGCCCCGCTTCATCCGGTCCGGGCGACCCGTACCGCCGCAACAACGGCCCGTCCGAGCCCGATCAAAAGTCGCAGCAGTTCGCGCCCACGCAGGACAAGTGATGCACGCTTAGCGCGGGCCGTGAAGTGCCTGCCATCCGATGCATTCAAGGAGACGACAATGTTCAATCGGTCCATGCGCTGCGGCTTGATCCTCGCCAGCCTCTTGGCGATCTGCGCAGTCGCCCAAGCCGCTGGTCCGGCGCCCGGCATCTACCAATTGCGTTCGGCGAGTTCGGACTGGTGCGTGGGCTATCGCGCCGGAGGCGGCTTGCGGTTGCCCTACCTCGCGACGGGCGATTGCCAGAAGCTCTATCAACGCAGCGCCGGCACGCCGCTTCCACTCATCCTGCTCGGCATTCCCGCCGGCTTGGGGGGATCCGAGACGCCGGGCTATTCGCCCATCGCCGTCGTACCGCGTCCCGGTGGCGGCTTCACGCTGCGCTCGGTGCCGCCCTACTACGCGGTCATCAACGGGACTCCGAACGACGCCAACCGCTTGCTGAGCTGCGTAACAGTCGCGCGCAACGTCGTGGTCGGCCCGCCGGGAATCGATATCTGGCCTTGCGATCTGGGCAATGGCGCGCCGTGGTCGCAGGCCGGCGGCATCGATCAACGCTTCTATTTCACGCCGGCGGCCGGCGACGGCAACTACACCATCGCGACGTTCCAAGAGCGCCAATATGCCTGCATCGACGTGCGCGGTGCGAGCCAGAACATCAATACCGATCTGATCTCCTGGGCGTGCAACCATCAGCAGAACCAGGTGTTCCATCTCACCTGGCTGGGGCCGTTGACCACCCGAGACGACATCGCGACCGCGCAACCGGCAGGTCCCTCCGGCCTGCTATCGAGTATCGTCATTCAACCTCCGGGTGTCCTGCCTTCCATACAGCACGGCATCAATTATCCGGGCATGGACTTGAGCTCGTCCGAAACCGCTTCGGATGACGGCATGCAATGCGCCCAGCTATGCCGCGCCAATGCGCAATGCCGCGCCTTTTCATGGGTGCGACCGGGCATTCAGCGCGGCAGCGCCATGTGCTGGCTCAAGAGCGGGGTCCCGACGGCCAAAGCGGACCCCAATGTGAATTCGGGTATCATACAGCGCTAACGCGTCGGCGAGAGCTTGCGAAGCGCTAACACCAGCGCCGCGAAATCCTTCGGCCACGCCGACTCGAAGCGCACCGTCTTGTGCAGGGTCGGGTGCTGGAAGCCGAGAATGTAGGCGTGCAGCGCCTGACGCGGAAAGTTCGCCGCCGCCGCGAACGCCTCCTCCTCCTCCGCTGTCTTCGGCCGCGGCGATTGGCGTGCCTTGCCATAAGACGGATCGCCGATCAGCGGATGGCCCAGATGGGTCAGGTGCACGCGGATCTGATGCGTCCGCCCGGTTTCCAAACGGCACTCGATGAGACTGGCGAAGGGCCGCGCCGGGTCGCCAAAGGTCTCGACGACGCGATAGCGGGTGCGCGCTTCCTTGCCGCCGCCGCGCAGCACCGCCATGCGCTTGCGGTCGAACGGGTTGCGCCCGATCTGGCCTTCGACAAGGCCCACCCCGGCGCGAGGCGCACCCCACACCACGGCATGATAGGCCCGCTCGATCGTGTGGTTGGCGAATTGTTTGCCCAGACTCGCCATGGCGCGCTCGTTCTTGGCCGCGACCAGAAGACCGCTGGTATCCTTGTCCAGGCGATGGACGATGCCGGGCCGCGCTTCGCCGCCGACGCCTTTGAGCGAGACCCCGCAATGGGCGATCAGCGCGTTGACCAGCGTACCGTCGGGATTGCCGGCTGCGGGGTGCACCACGAGCCCGGCCGGCTTGTCGATCACGATCAGGTCGTCGTCCTCATAGACCACGTCGAGTGCGATATCCTGGCCCTGCGGCGCGGCCGGGGCGGGTGGCGGCACCGACACGGTGAAGGCCTCGCCCGGTTTGACCCTGAAATTGCCGTCTCTTATCGTCTTGCGCGCATGCGTGACGGCACCGGACTCCAGCAATTGCTGGATGCGCGAGCGGCTGATGTCGCCAAGTGCGGTTGCCAAAAAACGGTCGAGCCGCCAACCTGCCTGGTCGATACCGACCACGGCACGGCGCGGTTCGTCGCCTTCGGAGGATTTCGTGTCAGACATCGATGCGCCGGCCGATCCCAGAGCCACGATGAGCTACCGCGCGGCAAAGGCCGCCGTCATCGTGCTCTCCGCGCTTATCATCCTGGCGCTCATGGGGCTAGTCGTCGGCGCGGTTCTGAAGCTGGCGGGCCGGTCGACCCATGTCCTCAATGGCGTCCGTCAGGGCGGCGGCGCCTTCGTTCTGCCGGCGGGCGCTCGGATCCTCGGCAGCGAGAGCCAGTCCGGCCGTCTCATCCTGCATGTGCATTCACCGGCCGGCGATGAGATCGACATCGTTAGCACCGAAGACGGTCGCCTCGTGGCTCGGATCGCCGCCGCGCCGCCATCGCCGCCGCAACGGCGATGACCGGGATTGTCCTTCCGTCCGACTTGCGCGCGCGGATCGAAAGCGAAGCGCGGGCCGCGTGGCCGCGCGAATGCTGCGGATTGCTGGAAGGATGGCGCGATGGCGCGATTTTCCGCGTCACGGCGCTTCGTCCCACGCGCAATATTTCACCGGACGATGACCGGTTCGATATCGATCCCGCCGATCATGTCCGCGCGCAGCGTGCGGCGCGCGCCGCCGGGAACGCGATCGTCGGCTGCTATCACTCACATCCCAATGGATCGTCCGAGCCGTCCCCGCGCGACTATGCCGGTGCGTCGCAGGAGAGTTTCTTATGGATCGTCGCCGCCGTCCGGCTCGGCGAACAGCCGTCGCTCGGTGCCTATGTCTTTGAGCGCGGCGTGTTTTCCAGGGCCGAATGGACGGCAACCACCGCGCTTGATCCCGCGCGCGGCCAGAGGGTATAAGCCCCGCCTTAGCCGGATTGCTCCCATCGTCTAGCGGTTAGGACGCGGCCCTCTCAAGGCTGAAACCGGGGTTCGATTCCCCGTGGGAGCGCCAGAGCATTTTCCGGGGCCGAGCGCGAGCGCGCCAACGTCAAAACCACCCAGCGACGACAGCCGGATATCGGCCCCTTGGATTTCGATTTACGCGCACATCTTACGAATGTCTAGTTGAAAGATAGAGTTTATGTGGTATGACTCCGGCACCAAGGATGGAGCGGGTCTTGGACACCACCGCGCGGCAAGGACCCTATGCCGAATTGCGCACCGCGCCCGAAGAACCGGCGTGCGCATCCGATTTCGCCGGCGCGTTCCTTCCCTTCAACGCTTAGGAGCAAAGAACATGGGATTGCACGAGAAGATAAAGAACAGCGTCGAACTTGCGATCCGGCCGGTCGCCGGTCGCCTCGGCGCGGAAGTTTCCGGCGTCGCATTGAGCGGCAAGTTGGACTCGGAAACCGTCGCCGCGATCCGCCAGGCGCTGTTTGCACACAAGGTCCTTTTCTTTCGCAGCCAGGATCACCTGACCGACGCCGAGCAGGAGTCGTTCGGCAAGCTGTTCGGCGACCTTGTTCCGCATCCGACTGTGCCCAAGATCGAGGGCACGGAATCGGCGCTGAATGTTGCTTCCGACGGGACCTATGCCGCGAACCAGTGGCACACGGACGTCACCTTCGTCGATGCCTATCCGTTGGCGTCGATCCTGCGCGCCGTTCGGCTGCCGTCAAAGGGCGGCGACACGGTTTGGGCGAACACGGCGGAAGCCTATAAGCGCCTGCCCGAACCCTTGCGCGAACTCGCGGACAGACTCTGGGCCGTCCACTCCAACGCGTTCGACTACGCCGCGATCCGGCCCGACGCCACGACCGACCGCCTCAAGCGCCACGACACGGTGTTCTCTTCGACCGTCTATGAGACCGAGCACCCGCTGGTGCGCGTGCATCCCGAAACCGGCGAACGCACGTTGGTGCTGGGCAATTTCGCGCAGCGCTTCGTGGGCCTGAGCGGCGCCGACTCCGCGCGGCTCAAATCCATCTACCAGGATCACATTACCCGGCTCGAGAACACCGTGCGCTGGCATTGGGCGCCGGGCGACGTCGCGATCTGGGACAACCGCGCGACGCAGCACTATGGCATCGGCGACTTCACCGAGGAGCGCGAGATGCATCGCGTGACGATCGACGGCGACGTACCGGTCAGCGTCGACGGCCGCCGCAGTGTCACGCGGCGCAAGGAGACAGAGGTTCCCGACCTGAAGGTGGCAGCGGAATAGGCCGCCAGCCGTGGTCGATGGGGTGGGGGTTCCTTCACTCGCTTGGTCCTCTCGGCGATCAGGAGTAACGCGATGAATCACCGGGTTGCAGAGAGCAGCCAGACGGAGTCCGGCCGCGCCAGCGTGGTGCCGTTTCCGGTGCATCGTCGCGCGGCATCGTCACTGTCGCCAGATCGTCGCCGTGAATCTTATGCGGCGAAAACCCCCGTCGTGACCTTGTGGGGGTTATGTCCGTGGAACGACGAACTCTCGGACTACGATCGGCGCAATATCGATCTCTACGCCCGCCTGCTGCACGATGAATCCGAGGGCGCGAGCGAGGAAGATCTTGCACGCGATGTTTTTGCGATCGATCCCTATCGCCATCGAGATCGCGCTCTTGCGATCCTGCGATCCCATCTGAGGCGCGCGCATTGGATCGCCGATACGTTGTTTCCGATGCTGGACTGGTGATCAGGCGACGCGCCGCCGTCTCGTCTTGCGCGCGCCCTTGGCCGCCTTTTCCATTGCGAGCGCGCTCGAGAGCGTCGTGTGATCGAGAATGTCGGACGCCGCATCGCGCACCCGGCGCATGCTCTGGCGCACCAGGCACGTCGACTCGTCCTTGCAGTCTGCGCAGCGGCGATAGGCCGTGACGCTGGCGCAGGCGATGGGGGCTAGCGGGCCGTCGATGATGCGCACGATCTGGCCGAGCGTGACTTCGCTCGGCGGCTTGGCCAACGCATAGCCGCCGCGCTGGCCGCGCACGGAGCGCACCAGTCCGGCACCGCGCAATTCGAGCAGGATGAGGTCGAGGAATTTCTTGGAGATGTTCTCTTGAGTCGCGATCGCGTTCGCCTGCAGCAGCGCGCCCGGTTCCAGGCGCGCAAGCGCGAACATCGCCTTGAAAGCGTATTTTGCCTTGTTGGAAAGCATCTTGGTCCTTCGGCGCTATATAAGGCCGCCGGTTGCGGGCAGCAAGCTCTAGCGGAACAATAGCGATCAACGCGCCGGATCAGCCGTCATGGGCCTGCGCCTGCGTGACGTTGCTGCCCGGCGGCACGCTGTGCGTGAGCCACACATTACCCCCGATCACCGATCCGCGCCCGATCGTGACTCGTCCAAGGACCGTCGCCCCGGCATAGATGACGACGTCGTCCTCCACGATGGGATGGCGCGCGACGCCCTTGACGAGGATGCCGTCCCCGCCGACGGGAAAGCGCTTGGCGCCCAGCGTCACGGCTTGATAGAGGCGCACGCGCTCGCCGACCACGGCCGTTTCGCCGATGACGACGCCTGTCCCATGATCGATGAAGAAACTGCCGCCGATTTCCGCGCCGGGGTGGATGTCGATGCCTGTTCTGGAATGGGCGATATTCGAGATCAGCCGCGCGATCAGGGGGGCGCCGAGCAGATAGAGGGATCGCGCGATCCGGTAAGAAATGACCGCGATCATGCCCGGATAGCTGAGCAGAACTTCGAGCAAGGTGGTGGCCGCCGGATCGCCTTCGTAAGCGGCTTGGAGATCGCTGACCAGCAGCGCGCGCGTCGCCGGCAGCCGGCCCGCGAACGCCGCCACGATGTCCCGGGCCACGCGGTCGGCGGAGGCGCGCGAGGCTGCGTTATCGTCCGGCGACGGTGGGTGCGCGCGGCGGATCTGCTCGGTCAGGCTTTCGAGCGTGCGCGCGAGCGTGTCGCGCACGAAGCCGTCGATGCTCTCCGGGTTCAGGTCCGGCTGACCGTAATGCGTGGGGAACAACACCGCGGAGAGACTTTCCACGATCTCCGCGATGGCGGCGCGAGAGGGCAGGCGGCGCGCAACGCCACCTTCGCGGATGTTGTGCGAAACCTCGCGCGAGCGGTGAAGTTCGGAGACGACGGCGTCGAGATCGAAGGCTGGCCTTTGCGCGCCGTGCCGCGCCTTTGCGTCTTTGTATGTCAAAGAATCCGTCATCTGCCAACGCCCCAAAATGTCTACTCAATTGGTAGAATATATATGGGCCGGCGACGGCTGGTCAAACCCTGGGGGCGCTATCCGAGAATCTTGCGGACGGCTGCCCGCGCCCGGGCGTTCTCATCGGGCAGGCCGATGGAAATGCGCGCCCATGTGCCGAGCGGCGGAAACGCCCGGGCAATGTCGATGCCCTCTGCCGCCATGGCCGCCGCGAAGGCGTCGTGGGGCTGACCGGTGTCGAAGAGTACGAAATTGCCCCGCGAGTCGCTGCGTGGACGCTTCAGGGCATCCAGCAAGTTGTGCCAGAGCGCGCGTTCGGCGATCACCTTGGCACGGACGGCGTCGAGATAGGCCGGGTCGCGGAGGCTGGCGGATGCTGCGGCGAGCGCGAGGCGGTTGAGGCCGTGCGGCTCGCCCAGGCCCTTGCGCTTCAATTCGGCGGCGAGACCGGCGGGGCCGACGGCATAGCCGATCGCCAATCCGGCCAATCCGTAGATCTTCGCGAAGGTGCGGAACACGATCACATCGAGCCCATCCCGCACCAGGGAGACGGCCGTGCGTTCGGCGAAGTCCGGCTCGAATTCCAGATAGGCCTCGTCCACGATGACGGTGGCGCGGCGCGATGCGTCGCGAAGAAAGAGTTTGAACGACGTCGTGTCGCTCACCGTGCCGGATGGGTTGTGCGGATTGACGAGATAGAGCGCCCGTGTGCGCGGACCGATCCGCGCGGCAAAAGCCGGCAAATCATTTTCGAGTTTTGCGTTGAGCGGTATGCCGACCGCGACACCGCCGCCTGGCGCGACGGCGTCGACCAGCGCGGTGTAGCCGGGTTCGGAATAAAGGAACTCGCCGCCGACCGGACCGCGCAGCGCAAGCTGGAGGCCCAGCGCATCGAGGATTTCGCCAAGGATGATCTGATCGGGCGACACGCCTTCCCTCGCCGCGATCTGCCGCTCGAGCGCCCGCGCCTCGTCGCCGACATAGCGCGGCAGCACCTGCAACTGATCCAGGATCGCTTGGCGCACCAGCGGCGAAGGACCAAAGGGGTTCTCATTCAGCGAGAGCCGGGCGCGCGCGCCGGCTGCCGCGGCCTGGGCACCGTGCGGCGGGGCGATGCCCGCGAGCGCGGCGGTCGCCAGCCAATCGCGCCGGGATAGACCGTCAGCCATCGCTGGCACGGTGTTCCCGCAACACCTCCAGCCGCAGCGGCAGAGGCGTTCCAAGCCACAGGCTGTGTGTCGCGTGGTCCTCGTAGTCGTCGCCGGTCAGGGGGTGGACGAGGATGCTCAATCCTTCGCGGTGGAGCATCAGCCAAGGCACCACGCGCGCAAACTCCTCCGGCGCGAATGCGACCTGGTACATGGCCTGACCGTGGGGGCCGACGGGAACGTCGTGCCAGCGGCCGAGAACGACGGAAAACTGGAGGGCCAGGGCCAGCCTTATGCGCTCCGCTACGGGCTTGGTCGGCGGCGCGTAGTAGATATGCGCGTGGAAGCCTTCGATGGTGCGGTCGGGAACGGCGGCGGCTGTCAATGTCTGCTCCTCGTCGGGCGGCCCGCCCGAAGACATTCAATCGCGCCGGCAGCCGTCTTGTCCACGGCCGACGCGCTCGCAGGTGCAGAATGGCAGAAACGCGCCGGGGTCCCCGGCATGATAGGCCGCCAGCGCCGCGCACTCCCGCGCGCAAGCCGCGCCCCGAGGGGGAACGTTTTCGGACGGTCGCGGCTGTCGGTCGGCAGGCGGGGCCGGTTCGCATTTCCGCCTGTGGAACAATCCGTTCAGCATCGCGTCATTCCCCGCCGGCCCTGGACATACTATAGTATATCGATAGACTATTGTATGTCTTTTTGTCGGAGCGTCGCCATGCGACCCCAAATCGAAAACCTTCGGACGGCCTTGTCGGCGGCACCGGCCGAGATCGTGCGGCTGGTGCACCGGGCGGACGCTTCCCTGCCGGCCCCCGCCGCGCTGCGTGTGATCGAACGGCTGACGCATCGCGGCCCGCGCCCCTCCGGCGACATCGAGGAGGTCCGCCGCCGCTACGAGGAGAGCCGCCGGCCGCTGCTGGCGCCGCTCGAGGACGTGGACGGCGTCTTTCAGGTTTCTCCGCGAACCGGGGACGGACCGTCCGTCCATGTCATCCGTCCCAAAGGCAGTACCGGCCGGATCGCTTCGGCCATCGTGTATCTCCACGGCGGCGGCTGGACGGTCGGCACTTTCGAGATTTATGAACCGCTGTGCCGCCAACTTGCCAACGCGACCGGCAGCGTCGTCGTCTACGTGCGCTATCGGCTGGCGCCGGAGCATCCGTTTCCCGCCGCGTTCGAGGACACACGCAAGGCGCTGGCCTGGGTCCATGCCAATCACCGCTGGCTCGGCATCGATCCGGCACGGATCGGCATCGCGGGCGACAGCGCCGGCGGCAATTTGGCCGCCGCCGTCAGCCTCGCCGAGCGCAACGACCGCTCGCCCTATCGTCCGCGGTTCCAGGTCCTGCTCTATCCCTGCCTCGACATGCGGGCGTGCATGCCGTCGCACAAGGCGTTCGCCGAAGACTATCTGCTGACCGCCGATCTTTATCGCTGGTATCGGCAGAACTATGTCGGGAGCTACGCCAAGCAGCAGCACTGGCGTCTGTCGCCGCTCTTTGCACATGAGTTGACGGATCTTCCGCCGGCGGTCGTGCTCTATGCCGGCTTCGATCCGCTGCGCGATGAGGCCGCGGCCTTTGCGGAGCGCCTGCGCGATGCCGCCATACCCGTCGAAGCGCTCTATTTTCCGGACATGATCCACGGATTCATGACCATGGGCGGCGCGATCCCGGCCGCGAGCGTCGCCATCCGCCGAGTCGGCGAGGCGCTAGCCTCGCTGTTGCGCGATTGACGGATCGGCGCGGCGGTGGAAGCCTGTGATACGCATGACATCTCAATTGCCCGTTATCGACGTCGCGCCGCTGTTCGGGACCGATATTCCGTCGCGCGAGCGCGCCGCCGGCGCGATCGGCGCGGCGTGCCGGACGCATGGCTTCTTCTATGCCTCCGGCCATGGTGTTGCGCCGGCGCTCCTCGAACAGTTGGACGAGGCGTCGCGCGAATTCTTCGCGCTGGCGCAGGCGGAGAAGAACGAGATCGCCATGGTGCATGGCGGGCCGGCCTGGCGCGGCTATTTTCCGGTCGGCGGTGAACTGACGTCGGGCAAGCCCGACAACAAGGAAGGTCTCTACTTCGGCAGCGAGCTCGGCGCCGACGATCCGCGCGTGCAACGCGGCCTGCCGCTGCACGGTGCCAATCTTTTTCCCGCCAGGCCCAAGCGACTTCGCGCGGCCGTAAGCGACTACATGGCCGCGGCCGCCGTAACGGCGCAGGTCGTTCTGGAGGGCATCGCGCTCAGCCTCGATCTCGACGCGGGCTATTTCCGGCGGACCTACACCACGGATCCCACCATGTTGTTCCGAATATTCCATTATCCGGCAAGCGATGGCGCGGACGAGCGCTGGGGCGTCGGCGAACACACCGATTACGGACTGCTCACCCTGCTCGCACAGGACGATCGGGGCGGACTGGAAGTCAAAACGCGTGACGGATGGATCGATGCGCCGCCCATAAAGGGCACGCTGGTTTGCAATATCGGCGACATGCTCGATCGGCTGACCGCAGGCGCGTATAAATCCACGCCGCATCGCGCGAAGAATGTAAGCGGCAGCGGGCGCCTTTCCTTCCCGTTCTTTTTCGATCCCGGCTTCGACGCGGAGATCCGTCCGCTGCCGGCGCGCGATGCGGTGGTTGACGATTGGCGCTCGCGCTGGGACCAGGCCAGCGTTCACGACTTCGGCGGTACTTACGGTGCGTATCTGCTCGGCAAGGTCTCGAAGGTCTTTCCCGATCTGCGCCGCAAGGTGCTCGCCTAGGCGCCGATCAGAACGACTCGGCCCAGGGCCGCAGATCGAGCTCCAAGGTCCAGGCGCTGCGGTGTTGGTGGTGCAGGGCCCAATAGGCTTCGGCAATCGCGTCGATCTTGAGCATTCCGTCGGGCCCGCGCTGGTCCTTGAGCTGCGGCACGCGCGATAACAGCCGCTCGCCGTCGATCCCGCCGTCGATCACGACGTGGCCGACATGAATGTTCTTGGGGCCGTATTCCCGCGCGATGCTCTGCGCCAGGGCCCGCAGCGCCGCCTTGGCCGCCGCGAACGGCGCGAAGTTCGCCTTGCCGCGCAGGCTTCCGGATGCGCCGGTGAAGATCAGCGTGCCGCCCCCGTGTCCAAGCAGGGTCGGAAGCGCCGCCTGCGCGACATGAAAGCCGCCGAGCGCATGTTCGCGCCAGTGCCGTTCGAACTGCTCCTCGGTCACGTTCAGGAACGGCGCGGGATTGTTGCCACCGGCGTTATGGACGACGACCGCGAGCGGGCCGAGCGCTTCGGCCGCGGCGACGAATCTCGCCACGTCCTGCGCCTTGGAAGCGTCGCCGACGACGCTTGCCACCTTCGCACCGGTGGCCCGCAACTCGGCCGCCGTTTGCGCCAGTTTCTCCGCGTTGCGCCCCGCGATGGCGACCGCGAAACCGCCCGCTGCGAAGCGCCGCGCGATCGCGCCGCCCAACCCCTGCGAGGCGCCGACGCCGGCGATAAGCACGCTTTGAGTCATCGAAAGCTCCTTGAGATCGACGCGAAACCGCCGGAAAGTCTATGGAACCGGTAGCATTCGTCCAGCCGATTCCACGCCGAGGTCCCATGCAGGAATGCCCGGCTGCGCCATGGCGGTCTGCGCGATCCGGCGCGCCTGCACGGCGATTTCGGGCATGGCGGTGATCTCCCACCATCTGCCCCGCGTGAGCGCACCCATCGCGAACAGGCCGGGCTGCAAGGCGCCATCCTGATCCAGCACACGGTCCTTCTCATCGACATCGATGCCGAGGCCCGCGGGCCCGGGCCTCGCCAAGCCCCGGGCGATCAGGGTCTTCAGCAATGTCCCCGGTCCGCGCTCGACGTCCGAATTGGGTCCGCTGCAATTGACGACCCGGCCGAACGTCAGCTCGTGCCGGCCGGATTGCGCCGCGATGCGCGCGCGAACCGAATTGCACGACGACGACAGGTCAAGAAGCCGTCCTCGCAGCACGTCGACTCGGCCATCGACAATGGCATCGGCGAGATGGCGACCCGGATTTGGGGCGATGCGATGGCGGTGCGCGTTGAAGACGGTCAGACCGTGGTGCAACACCCGGCGCTTGTCGGCCTCGCCCAACGCGGACCACGCTTCGTGCCAGTGCGGTCGCATGGCGTCGATGAACGCTTGCCATTCGTCCGTGGGCGCGTCCTTCTTCAGCGCCGAGCGCAAAGACCGCACGAGCGTGGAGGCGCGCGCGGGGTAGGGCCCGGGCAACGGTGTGCCAACGCCGTGCGGGACATGCGTCTGCGGCAACCGGCCATGGCGCGACAGCAAAGTGACCTTTCCACGATGCCCGCGATCCAGCAGCGACAGGACCGTGTCGACCGCCGTCAGACCGGTGCCGACGATGAGAATGCGCGCGGTCGACTCCACCTCCCAAGCCGTCCAGGGATCGTCGATCACGGCATGCGCGACGTCGGCGCCGAATTGCGCGGTCAGCGGCTGCGGCGGACCGTGACCCGTCGCGAGGACGACGTTGCGCGCGTAGAGGACGCCATCGGTGTGGAAGACCGTCCAGCCGTCTTGTTGTCTTGCGAGCCCGACCACCTCGGTCGTCGCGACGGTCAAATCGATTTTCTCCGAGAACCGACGTCGCGTGTCCTCAACCAGATCGGCGAGATACCGTCCATAGAGCTCTCGCCCAACGAAGCTGCGACTCCAATCCGCCACGGCAATGCGCCGGGCCCGGAGCCAATCCACGAACTGGTCCGGTTCGCCGGCGTCCGCCGACATCTTCTCGGCCGGAACGTTGAGGACATGCGCCGCGTCGCGCGTGGCATAAGCCACGCCGCGGGCAAAGTTGGAACCCGGCCCCAGAATGGTCACAGCCAGCGGATTCCGGGCGTCCTGCGCCAGCGCGCGGAACAACGCGACCGACGCCGCGCCGTTGCCGCAGATCGCCACGTCCTGCCGATTCACCATCGATCCTCCAAGGCATTAAGACAACGGCGGACCCGGACCTTGGTGGCAGCAGGCCGCGCGAATTCGCGGGCGGGGCATGCACGGCCGTCGGGTTAAAGTCTATTGACTCGGTAGAGTATTGGCGATCCGATGGAGGTCCGCAATCGCTATTTTGGAGGCAAGGATGAATATCCACTCCCTCGACCAACTCGCCGGCGTGCGTGCGACGCTTCACTACCTGACCCGCACCGGCATCAAGCCGTACAGCTACACATTCGATCCACCACCGGGCGTGCCGCCCCGCTCGGGCGAGGTGAACAGCGTGGAAAACATCCTGATCCGCGACGGGCGCCCCGTGGCCGAGGATCTATCGCTGGCCGAACAGGGCTTTGCCTTCCGGCGGCATGAATCCCGGGTGAACGATTTCTATGACGAGGATGAACTGCGCGCCGTCTATTACCCGGAAATCGAGGCGTTGCTGAAGCGCGAGACCGGCGGCGGCAGGGTCGTGATCTTCGATCACACGATCCGCTCCGTCCCCAAGGCGAAGGAAGGCGTCGCGGGGATGCGCGAGCCGGTTCGGCGCGTCCACAACGACTACACCGAGTTCTCCGGCGTCCGCCGCGCCCATGACAATCTGAGCTGGGAAGAGGCCGTCGAGCGGCTGCGTCACCGCTTCGTCGAGGTGAATGTCTGGCGGCCCATCCGCGGTCCGCTGGAGGATACGCCGCTGGCCGTACTCGACGGACGCACGCTGACGAAGGAAGACCTCATCCCCAGCGATCTCATCTACCGCGACAAGGTGGGCGAAACCTATGCCTTTCAATACAGTCCGCGCCACCGCTGGTTCTACTTTCCACGCATGCAGCGTGACGAAGTGATCCTGATCAAGGGGTTCGACTCCGACATCACCAGTCCGGCCCGCTTTGCGCCGCACACCGGCTTCGACGATCCCACGACTCCTTCGACGGCTCTGCCGCGCGAGAGCATCGAGGTGAGGGCCCTGGTGTTCTTCGGTCCGTCATTGTGACCCTTGCGTTCGTATCGGAACAATGAAGAGGACGCTCGTCAGGCAATTGCGGCTGCTATAGCTTGTCCCAAATGCCGGACCCGTCCTCAAATTCCGCCGACGATCTTGCGGCACAGGCTTGGCTCGATGTCTGCGATCTTTTGGACCTTCAGCTTTCTCCCCTGGGCCTACGGGCCATGGATGCGCTCGCCGCCAGGCCGTCGGAGGTAATCGTCGATATTGGGTGTGGCGCCGGCCAGACCGTGCTGCAACTCGCCGATAGAGTGGGCGCCGAAGGGCAGGTCGTCGGCGTGGACATCGCGCCCTTGCTGCTGGACAGGGCGCGCGCCCGCGCGGCCGGCGTGAAGCAGGCTCGCTTCATCGAATGCGATGCGTCGCGGCTCCATCTTCCCGAAAAGAGCATCGACGGTATCTTTTCGCGGTTCGGCGTCATGCGGTTCACGGACCCCGTCGCCGCCTTTGCCAATTTCCATCGGCTGATGAAACCGGCCGGCAGATTGGCATTCGTTTGCTGGCGCGCGCTGGAGGAAAACGAGCTGGACATCCTGCCGCTGCGGGCCGCGGGTCTCGAAGATCGCGTGGACCTGACGCCTTTCAGCTTCGAGGATCCGAAGGTCATACATGCCGTCCTGGACGCGGCCGGGTTTAAGCAAATCGTCGTGCAGCCTTTTGACCGCGCCGTGTCGAGCGGGGGGCTGGAAGCGATGTTGACCGTGCTGCTGAAGGTGGGTGCCGTCGGAAAGATCGTGCGGGAGAGCCCGCAATTGCACGACGTGGTCGAGGACCGCCTTCGCGCCGTGTTGGCGACGAGGATCGTTCAAGGACAAGTCGCGCTGAACGCGGCCGTTTGGATCGTCACCGCAACGGCCTAGGGATTGCTCCGACCATCGCTGCGAGTCAGACGCCGGTCGGTTCGCCGCGAAACGCTCGCCCGCCATGCATCGCGGCGTACCAGGCGAGGAAAATCGCCGGCGCCACCATCAGCCCCGCCGAGAAAAAGGGCGCATCGACTCCGATATTGGAAAAGGTGAGCGCGGCGATGGACGGCCCGACCAGCCGCGCCAGTGCGCCCACCGCGTTGTTGAGTCCGAGATACTGGCCCTGGTGTTCCCAATCGACATTGCGCGACAGGAGCGCCGAGACGTTGGGCCACGCGACCGACTGGCCGAAGGCGGAAATCGCCAGCAGCGTCACGATCGTCAGGGGACCTTGGGAGAACGGCTGGAGCGATGCGCACAATGCCGTTAGCGCCATGCCGAAGGCCAGCACGCGCGCCTCGCCGTAGCGTTTCGACAGCGGCCCGGTGATCGCGATCTGGCAAACGGCGGCGACGATGCCGGTGACCGCGAAGGCGCCGCCGACCTGCTGCGGACCCCAGTCGAAGCGCGCCTGCGTCCACAGGCCGAACACCGACTCGATGCCGTTGAAGGCGCACCCGGCCAGGAAGGTCACCAGCATCAGGCGCGCAATGACGGGATTGGTCGCCGCATTGGCCATGACGGCCCAGCGGCTCGGCTTGTGTCCGATGCGCTGGTGCGTGCGGCTCTCCTTGAGGAACAGCAGCAATCCGACGACGCAGATCGCCGACAGGCTCGAGGCGATGAGCAGCGGGATGCGAAAGCCGGCATGGCCGGCGGAGGGGTGGGCCAGCAGGCCGCCGAGCGCGGGGCCGACGATGAAGCCGATATTGTAAGCCGCGCCCAGCAGAGACATCTTGCCCGTGCGCTGCTCCGGCGGCGTCACGTCGGCGATATAGCCCTGGATCACCGCGCCGTTGCCCGCCGCCATGCCGCCCAGCAGGCGGACGACGAACGCGATATAGATGTTCGGCGCGAAGGCGAGCGCCAGATAGCACAGGCAATTGCCCGTCACCGTGCTGATCAGGATCGGCTTGCGCCCGACCGTGTCGGACAGCCGCCCCCAGAACGGCTCGCCGAAGAACGCACCGATGGCATAGGCCGAAAAAATCAGCGCCACCTGCCAGGCCGGCGCATGGAAGGATTTTCCATAGAACGGCAGCAGCGGCACGATGATGCCGAAGCCCAGCAAATTGATGAACATCACCGACAGAAGGGTGGGCAGGGCTGCGGCGGAAACGGGCGCGGCTTTTGGGGTTGGGTTGTCGGTCGACATGGCGATAGGCTCTACATAGCGAGGCCGGCGCCCCGGGCAAGGTGCGCACCGTCGCATGCGGGGAAACCATGTCGTTTCGCGGGATTTGCGCGCTGAGCTTGCTTCTTTCCGTTGCGGCGCAGGCCGCCGATGCGCCGCCGGCGAATGCCTGGCGCACCGTCGATCCCGACAATCTCGTCCTGATCGACACGCGCTACGGCCAGGTCGCGGTCGAACTGGCGCCGGAATTCGCGCCTGGCCATGTGGAGAGGTTGCGGGCGCTGATCCGCGCCCACTTTTACGACGGCTTGTCGTTCTATCGCGTGATCGACGGGTTCGTGGCCCAGGGTGGCATCGGGGAGGGCACGGCTTCGACCAAGGATCATCCCATCGAGGCAGCGAACCTGTCGAAATGGCCGCCGCTCAAGGCGGAGTTCGACCGTGCCTCTTCGCCGGCTCCGATCTTCAGCCCGCTCGGCAACGCCGATCCGATGGCGCCGGACGTGGGCTTCGAGGACGGCTTCGCGGTGGCGCGCGATCCCGCCGACAAGCGCGAATGGCTGATCCATTGCCCAGGCACCTTCGCCTTCGCGCGCGACAACGGTCCCGATACCGCGACGACGGAATTCTACATCGTCATCGGACAGTCGCCGCGCCGGCTCGATCGTGATCTCACCGCTTTCGGGCGCGTCCTCGCCGGCATGCAATATCTGCAGAAGCTCGAACGCGGCGATCCGGAGGTCGATAGCGGCGTGATCGCCGACCTCGCCAAGCGCGATCCGATCTTGCGCGTGCGATTGGCCTCCGACGTGCCGGCCGGCGAACGGCCGTCGTTCCAGGTCCTGCGCACCGAGTCGAAGAGCTTCGCGGACATGGTGGAGGCGCGGCGCCATCCGACCTCACCGTTCTATTTCCGCAAGCCACCGCCGGTGCTCGACATCTGCGGCGTTCTCGTACCGGTCAAGCGGCCCTAAGGCGCGGTTGCGGAATTCTCGTCATCCCGCGACGCAAATCTATCGCGGGTCTTCCTTGGTATCGCTGGCGCTATGGGGGTGATCGTTCAGCACAACGCTCAGAAGCGAGCTGTGGATTTCCAGGTGGCCGTTGTATTTGATGAAGCCGAGCTTGCGGAATTTGTTCATGAAGAAGCTCACGCGCGACCGCGTTGTCCCGATCATTTCCGCCAGGGTTGCCTGGCTGATCTTGGCAATAACCGGTTCGGGCCGGCCCTCCTTGCCGAAATTCGCCAGCAACAGAAGCGCCCGCGCCAGACGTTTCTCGCTCGAATTGAACAATTGATCGACCAGGTCTTCTTCCACCCTCTGTGCATGCATCAGAATGTGCGAGACGAACATCTCGGAAAACGCCAGCTCTTCGTGAATCACGCGCACGATGGCGGTCTTTTGCAGCCGCATGATCTCGCAATCCGTCATCGCCGACGCGGTTGCCATGCGCCGGGCTTGCCCAGTCAGGCAGCCTTCGCCGCAGAATTCATCGGGCCCCAGGATCGAAACGACCGCTTCTTTGCCCTGCGCCGACACGACGGCAAGTTTCACCTTGCCTTTCTGGATATAATACACGGAGTCCGCAGGATCGCCTTGCGAGAATAGAATTTCGTGCTTGCCGTATTTCGATATCGCGCGTCCGATCCCGGCTTGGGCGAGAAACACGCGCGGGTCGAATGTTGCCTTCTTGGACTTGCTCCTGGTCGCCATGACGGATCTCTTTCTTTTCAAAGTTCCCTGTCCTTCAAAAGTGTCCCGAATAAAGAATCGTACTTCGATAACATAATAGCGAAATATACCCGCCATATGA
Organism: uncultured Rhizobium sp.; assembly: GCA_964566095.1. Taxonomy (GTDB): domain Bacteria; phylum Pseudomonadota; class Alphaproteobacteria; order Micropepsales; family Micropepsaceae; genus Rhizomicrobium. Next base: position 18,210 of record CAZMHP010000019.1, read on the forward strand.
GCAATATTGTACAGACGCCTTGGCGGATAAAATCTAACGTCAAGCATCGGTTCGTGGAATCAATGGCGCTCCGTGATCCGCTGAAAGTTATCTCGACGTCCCATCGCGCGAGGGTACTTGCATGGCTCCGATATATTGGATCGTCGGTCTGGTCGTGATCACCTTGCTTTTCTGGTGGGCCAGCAGGGGCAATGGACGGCACCTCGGACACAAGCGCCGTCTGGGTGCGGCCACGGAACTCGTGCAGGAAAATCATCGTCTCCGCCATGTCCTGGCACAAATGGCAGTCGAGAATCATGAGCTGAAGAACTCAAAGACACTCTACTGGTAACCGTATCCAGAGGGTGATTCGACCGTTGGAGGGGTTCAATGGAATGCACATTCGTTCGTGCCCGCGCTCTCGCCGCAGGGTTTGCGGATGCCGACGCCGACGCGTCCTCGCCGCCAAACGACGACATGCGCCTTCAACTGCGGCAGAAGGACATACTGCTGCAGGAAATGCGGCATCGCATGGGCAACAGCCTGCAGATCGTGGCGAGTATCCTGCTGCTGAAGGCGCGGACCGCGCAATCGGAAGAGGCGAGGCTCCACCTGCGCGATGCGCATGGCCAGGTCATGTCCATCGCCGCCGTCCAGAGGCGGCTTCAAGTTTCGACGAACGGGGAGCGGGTCGAACTTGGATCCTACCTGTCGGACCTTTGCGAGAGCCTTGACGACTCGATGATCGACGGAATGAGGCCGATCACTCTCGAGGTGAGGGCCGAAAAAGGCACCGTTTCCGCGCAGGAAGCCGTCAGCTTCGGATTGATCGTCACCGAACTCGTGATCAACGCCCTCAAGCATGCCTTCGGGCGCGATCAGACGGATTGCCGAATATCCGTCGGATACCAAACCGGCGTCGGCGGTTGGCGGCTCTCCGTCAGGGACAATGGCCGCGGCACGTCCGGTGCAGCCGATACAAAGCCGGTCTTTGGCCTCGGTACGAGCATTGTCGAGGCGCTCGCCCGTCAATTGGGCGCATACATTGAAGTCGCGCAAGACTCGGGCGGATACATGACCACCATCGGCCACGACAGGCCTGTCTAAGCGCGTCCGGACCGCAATGCGCGGTGGCCGTCAGTCGGTGACCGTTTCCTCTTTGGCCTCGCGGACGGAGGAGATGAAGCGGCCTTCGCCGCCGCCCTGGCGCATCAGCGTGATGATCTGCTCGACCGCCTGGCGCAGGTTGTTGGCCAGGAAGTCGCACTCGGTGGCCTCGAAGCTGTCGAGATAGTGCGTGTCGTCCTCGATCGCGGTCCAGAAGCCGGCAATCAGCGGCAGGCCCGGCATGCGTTTGCGCAGCCGCCGCGCCAGGTAGCGGGCATTCTTGGGACTGCCCGGCTCGAGATAGGAGACGCAGATCGAGCGCACACCGTCGCACGTCAGATCGTGAATGGCGGAGGGCGAGACATCCTCGAACGAGGCGATGCGCGCGCCGATGCCCTGGCGCTCCAGCAGATGGGCGAGAAGATTCGCCGCGGCGTGATCGAGCACGCTGCGGCCCGCGACGCACAGGACCGGCTTGTGACCCCAGTCGAAAGGAACTTCGGCTGAGACATTCCCCGCTGCGCGCTGTTCGGGGTCTTCATGCAGGGTGAGGTTGTCGATGAACATCTCCACCGTCTTGGCGACACGCTTGCGGCCCTCTTCGGTCAGCGCGCCGCGATTGACGTCGAGCTGCGCCAGCGCCAAGCCGCGCACCGCGACCTCGTCGAAATAGGCGGGAAGGGAATGGTCGCTCAGGAACACTTCGGCCTGTTCCGCCGCCTCGTCCGAATTGCCGGCCAGCATGCGCAGATAGAAGCTCTCGTCCGGCGCCATCGGCGGTGCATCGCCGAGCATCACGTCGAGGAAGCGCAATTGATCGACATGGCGGCCGATGACCACGAGGATCATGGTGAGCGGCGTCGACAGCAATAGCCCCACCGGCCCCCAGACGAAGGTCCAGAATCCCGCCGCGACCACCACCGCCAAGGCTGACAGTCCCATGTTGCGGCCGTAGAGCCAGGGTTCGATCGCCTGGCCGGTGATCGATTCCAGGACGATGAAGACGCCCAGCGTCCAGAACGTCACCGACCAGCCCGGATCGACCGCCAGCGACAGCATCACGGGAATCAGCGCCGCGATGGGTACGCCGATATAGGGGACATAGCGGAACATCGCCGCGATCAGGCCCCACAGCGCCGGATTGGGCACGCCCGCCGCCCACAGGCCGAGCCCGACCAAAATCCCGAACACCGCGTTCACGCCGGTCTGAAGCAGCAGATAGCGGCTGAGCCGCTCGGCGCCGTCATCGATCGCCAAGGTCGTGCGCTGCAGATCGCGCCCGCCCGCGAGTTTGATGAAGCGGTCCCGCAAATCCTCCTTCTGCAGGAGGATGAAGATCACGAAGATGATGATGATCGCCAGATTGGCGAGCGGCTCGAGCACCGGGCCCGCGAAGTTCTGCAGTAGGGAGAGCGTGCCGGGCGAGGGCTGCTGGATCACCACCGGGATGGCCGGGCTGCTCGTCTGGGCGGTGGTCTTGGACTGGAGCTGCTCGCGGCTGGAGGGCTGCGGCGGCGCCTGGGTGATCTGATCGCTCAGATTTTCAAATGTCCGGGTGATGCTCTTCACGAAGCCGTTGTTGGAGGCGGAGCCCTCGACCGACTGAATCTTGGAGACGATGTTGTGCTGGTATTGCGGCATGCCGACCGCCAGCCAGGCGATCTGGGTGCCGATGAAGGTGGCGGTGCCGCTGATCAGCAGTACGGCCAGCGTTACCGTCAGGATCACGGCCGGTATGCGGCCGAATTTCAGCCGCCGCAGAAGCTCGGCCACCGGGGCCAGCGCGAAGGCCATGAGGATCGATAGCGCCAGCGGGACCAGCAAGGGACGGCCGAAATAGATCAGCGCCACCACCACCGCGGCGATCACCGCGGCATAGGCGGTTTCCCGCAAGCCCGCATCGCTGGGGGTTATTTTTGCCGCTTCGGCTGGGCCGTGCAGGGGTGCGGCCATGGCAGCGTTCCTCGAGCCTCCAGGAGAAAGTGTCGCCAAAACAGCGAATTATGCAAATGCGCAGGCGCCTTGTCCGGCGCCGGTACAGCGGATATGTCTGCCGGGCCCTTTTGGACCCCGTCCCGATGACCTGGTTGCGCTTCATTCCCGAGACCACGAATGTCGACTTTGTCGGCTGGCGCTATTGGGCATTCGGCCTGGACGGGCTTCTGCTGGTCGCGTCGATCGTCTCGATCCTGGTCTACGGCTTCAATTTCGGAATCGACTTCACCGGTGGCGTCCAGATGGAGGTCCAATATTCGAAGCCGATCGACATCGGAAAGGTCCGCACCAGCATCTCGAATCTGGGATTCAAGGATATCGAAATCACCTATTTCGGCGGGGGACAGTGCGATCAGCCGGTCAATTCCTGTCTTCTGATGCGGGTCAAGGCCAAGTCAGACGACGCCGACAAGGGCGTGGAACGCAGCGTCAGGCAAATTCTCGGACCCGGGTACACGTTCCGCGATACGCAGATCATCGGCCCCAAGGTCAGTGAGGAACTTTTCCAAAGCGGCGTCTACGCGACCCTGCTGGCGGTCATACTGATCTCGCTCTACGTCGCGTTCCGCTTCGAATGGCAATATGGCGTGGGTGCGTTGATCGCTACCGGTCACGACGTGTTCGTGACCGCCGGGTTCTTCTCGATTTTGCACTTGGACTTCACGCTCAACACCGTGGCGGCGCTTCTGCTGCTTGCGGGCTATTCGATCAACGATACGGTGGTGGTGTTCGATCGAATTCGCGAGAACCGGCGCAAATACAAGCGCATGCCGCTGACGGAATTGATCAATCTCTCCACCAATCAGATCGCCACGCGGACGACGCTCGTGTCCGCCGCCACATCTCTGTCTGTGGTGCCAATGCTGTTCGGCGGGGCGGTTCTGCTGAATTTCAGCGCGGCGATTCTCTTCGGCATTCTCGTCGGCACCTTCTCGTCGACCTATGTCGCCGCGGCCCTGCTGCTCTATCTCCCGGCGCCCGCCGGAACGGCTAGCGTCAGCACCGAAGATGCCGTCGCTTAGCCGTCAGAGCGGGAACCAGTCCCGCCGGTCGCTGAATACCAGATAGTGCGCGTTGACCCCGGCGCGAAGGCCCAGGCCGGTACGCATCGGCGCCAGCGTCACGCCGCCGGAGCGCAGATAGTTCACGCCGATGCCGGCGACGAAATAGATGCTGCCTTCCACGCCGGGGAAGCGCTGATAGAGCCGGCGCTCTTCCTTCAGATTGTAGATCAAGGTGAAGACCTTCGATCCGTTGCCGCCGAAATCGAATCCGACGGACGGGCCCTTCCAATAGACCTTTGTCGGCTCGACGCCCTTGCGGATCAGCCAGCCCGAGCCATAGCGCAATCCGAGGACGAACGCGCCCGAACCCTCGTCACCCTTGATGTAGCCGTCGGGAAGTCCCAGATCTTCGGTGACGCGCTGGACGGCCTTGGCCATCACTTCGGTCGTCACGCCGAAGAAGTCCGAGCCGGCCTGAACGATCTCGTTCGGCGTGAACGTGTCGCTGTTGGAATTGTCCCGGGGTCTGTCGTCGTCGGCGGCGGTCGGGCCGATGGTCAGCGCCACGGCGGCAAGACCGGCAAATAGCGCGCCGAGGATTCGGAAGCGGTTCATTGTTCTTCTCCAGAGCGAATCAAGTGTTCCCCGCGCGGGCATCCTTGCCCAATTCCGATCGACGCGACAATCGCGGGCTAGGCAACCGTCCGTGACTTTCAAGGCCTTTTTGCGGCCAGTGGCGGAACTATATCCAAGCGGGCTATTGTGCCGTCTGTCGTCGCAGCAAAAAAGGGCCAGCCATGGACGCCGTGACGGTCTTCGTTCTTGCCGTATTGTTCCTCGCCCTGATCACGATCTTCTCCGGCGTCAAGAGCGTGCCGCAGGGCCGCGAATGGACGGTGGAACGTTTCGGACGTTTCACCAAGGTCTTGAAGCCGGGCCTCAATCTGATCGTGCCCTATTTCGATCGCATCGGCCGCAAGCTGTCGATGATGGAGGAGGTGCTGACCATCCCGAGCCAGGTGGTGATCACGCGCGACAACGCCACCGTCACCGCCGATGCCATCGCCTTCTATCAGGTGGTCGATGCCGCCAAGGCGGCCTATGAGGTCGCCAATCTCCAGGCGGGCATCACCAATTTGTGCCTGACCAATGCGCGTACCGTGATCGGCGCGATGGATCTGGACGAGGTGCTCTCCAAGCGCGACGAGATCAACCAGCGCCTGCTCAGCGTCGTCGATCAGGCGACCAGTCCCTGGGGCGTCAAGGTCACGCGCATCGAGATCAAGGATCTCTCGCCGCCGACGGATATCACCGAAGCGATGGCGCGCCAGATGAAGGCCGAACGCTTCCGCCGCGCCGAGGTCACCCAGGCCGATGGCGAGAAACAGGGCGCGATCCTGCGCGCCGAGGGCGCCAAACAGTCTGCGATCCTGCAGGCCGAAGGCCGCAAGGAAGCGGCATTCCGCGACGCCGAGGCGCGCGAGCGCCTGGCGCAGGCCGAGGCCAAGGCCACGCAAATGGTTTCGGACTCGATCGAGGCCGGCAACGTCAACGCGCTGAACTACTTCCTCGGCCAGAAATATGTCGATGCCTTCGCGCAACTCGCCAACGCGCCCAATCAGAAATTCGTCGTGGTGCCGATGGAATCGGCGGGCCTTCTGGGGTCTATCGCCGGCATCGCGGAGATGACGCGCGAAGCGATCACCACGCAGGTCGCCACCGCGGCGACGCCGAGGGCGCGGGGCCAGAATGCCGCCGGCACGGTGCCCAACGTTGCCCCGCCGCCGACGCGGCCGGCCGGCACGTAAGGAGCGCCGCTCATGGACGCCATCACCCAATTTCTGAATACGCAGCCCGCTTGGCATTGGTGGGCGCTGGGGGCCGTGCTGCTCGCGCTCGAGATCGCGAGCACGACACAGTATCTGCTGTGGCCCGGAATCGCGGCGTTGGTCGTTGGTTTGCTGAAATTCCTCGATCCGGGCCTCGATGGGCGCCTCGCCGTATTTCTCTTCGCCCTGATCTCCGTGATCGCCACCGCGACCTGGAAACGCTCGGCCTGGGGGCGCGCCGACCGCGACACGCACGGCAACCTCAATCAGCGTAGCGCCCAATATGTCGGCCGCTTGGTGCGGTGCGAAGAGGATTTCTCGAACGGCCGCGGCCCGGTGCGGGTGGATGACACGCGCTGGATCGCCGCGACGGTCGATGGCTCGGCGCCCGTCCGGGGCGACATGCTCGAGGTCTCCGGAGCGGATGGAGCCGAGTTGAAGGTCCAGCGGGCGCCGGGTTCCGTCCCTTGAGCGCACCGAAGCCGCAATAGGGCCGTAAACCGCGACTTTGGGGCGCGCTTGCGCGAACAAATGAACGACGTCAACTCTGCGGCGTTATCACTGGCATGAGTGGTAGTTTCATGAACGACAACGACGCACACGCCCACCTGTCCGGCGCCGGTTGGCTGGCGCTCGTCGTGCTGCTCGGGTTCCTTGGCGCATCGATCTGGTACGCCGTCTATGCCTGGGGCGCGATCGGCGTCGCGCATATGAGCGCGTTCGGCTGGTTCGCGCTGATCGCCGGCTCGGCCCTGACCTTGGCCGTCGGCGGCGGGCTGATGACGCTGGTGTTCTATTCCAGCCGCCACGATTACGACCGCTGATCAGCCGCCGCGCGCGACGAAATGCGGATTTGTGAAGTCGTCCGCCGCGCGCCCGTAGAGGAGCGGCGAGCCGTCCAGCCTGGTGACCGTTCCACCGGCAGCCGACAGAACGGCATGACCCGCCGCGGTATCCCATTCCATTGTCGTGCCGTGACGCGGATAGATGTCCGCTTCTCCCGTCGCCACGAGGCAAAACTTCAGCGAGGACCCGGCGGCGATGAAATCCTTCACCGGATAGGCCGCGAGATACTCTTCCGTCTTCTTGTCGCGATGGGTGCGGCTGGCGACCACGATCAGACCGTCTGGCGGCGCTTTGCGTACATGGATTGCGCGCGCCCGCGCGAAGTCCGGCGCCGTTGCCACCTCGGTCGCGACTTCGAACGCGCCGCCGCCGGCCTCTCCCAGGAACAGCCGGTTTTTCGCCGGCGCATACACGACGCCGCGCACCGCGATCCCATCCTCGATTTCGGCGATGTTCACGGTGAACTCGCCATTGCGGTTGATGAACTCCTTGGTGCCGTCGAGCGGATCGACCAGGAAGAAACGCGCGCCGATTTTGGGCAGCCGGCCGGCCGCCACTTCTTCTTCCGCGACCACCGCCACGCTCGGCGCCAGGGCGGCAAGTCCTTTCAGGATATGCGCCTCCGTCTCTTCGTCGGCGTCGGTCACGGGCGAATGATCGGACTTGCGGCGCGCCGCGGTGCCGGCTTCGTAATGCCGCATCACGATCACGCCGGCCTCGTGCGCCAAGAGAGAAAGCGCGGTCAGACGCGGCGAGGGCGTTGCAACCATCTTAAGCATTCCTTAAGACGCGGCGATCATGGTTACCGGAAATAAACCATGTCTGGCACGTGGAGATAATCCGCCCATGGATGACATCGAATTCGCCGCGTTTCTCGTGAGCCGGGTTTGTCACGATCTTGTGGGGCCGCTGGGTGCGGTCGTCAACGGCCTGGAGGTGATGGAGGATGAGCGCGATGCCGCTATGCGCGCCGACGCGCTGAAGATCGTTTCCAGCAGCGCGGCGCAGGCCCTGGCGCGGCTGCAATTTCTGCGCATCGCCTTCGGCGCCGCTGGCTCCGCCGGCGCGGAACTCGACGTCGGCGAGGTCGGGCGCCTGGTCGGCGGTCTTCTGGAAGGCGGCAAGGTGCAGCTCAATTGGAATGCGCCCCATGTGAACTGGCCCAAGAATTGGGCGAAGCTCCTGATGAACGCGGCTCTGCTGGGCGCCGATTGCCTGCCGCGCGGCGGCCAGCTCGACGTCTTGGTCAGCCACGACGCGGCAGCGCCGGCCTTCAAGATCGTGGCGACGAGCCCCCACGCGCGGGTGCTGGAAGATGTCGCCAATGCGGTCCGCGGCGAGGAAGCCCATCTCGATGCCCGCGGTATTCAGCCTTATCTGGCCCATAAGCTGTCGCGCGATCTGAACGCCGGGTTGACGTTGACGCCACGCGAGGGCGCGGTCGAATTGGCGGCTGGTTAACCTTCTAAACCCCTCATTTACATATGTCCTCTACGCTTAGGTCCGAATTCGGACGTGGGCCGCGCGTTGCTTGCGGCCGCTGCAGGATCGCATGCTCATGAAAAACTGCCTGGTCGTCGACGATAGCCGCGTGATCCGCAAGGTCGCGTGCCGCATTCTGCAGGATCTCAAATTCGCCACGGCCGAGGCCGAGGATGGATTGGAAGCGCTGACCGCCTGCCGCGCCAAGATGCCCGAGCTCATCCTGCTCGACTGGAACATGCCCAACATGAACGGCATCGAATTTCTGAAGACGCTGCGACGCGAGCGCGACGGTGAGCGGCCGATCGTCGTGTTCTGCACGACCGAGAACGACGTGGCGCACATCACCGAGGCGCTCGGCGCCGGCGCCAACGAAT
>CAZMHP010000020.1:0-25859 GCA_964566095.1 uncultured Rhizobium sp.
ATTGGATACGGAGCGTGGCGCAGCCTGGTTAGCGCACCAGTCTGGGGGACTGGGGGTCGTGGGTTCAAATCCCGCCGCTCCGACCAATCAAAGCAGACTTGTTATTCGGACCGCAACGCGCGCGCCATACGCCGACGCTTTATTGCCGAATGGAGAGAAATGGCCGTTGCGGCCGCCGCGCCTATCGGATTTCGCCGACTGGCCTTCCAATAAACCACTGTAATCAATCGAATATCCCAAACATTCCTCAGGATGACAAAGCGTCCGATTGCTGGGCAATCGTTCCATCCACCGGTCGGCCAAGCCGCGTGTGACAGCATGGGCGCCGCGATGGCTATTGAACCCGCAGTCTTTCTTTTGCAGATACAGCGTGGTCGATAACTCTGGGTTGGGTCGAAAGTTGGCGCAGAAGTCCGGACGCCGCGGGAATAATGTCGTGACGATCCACGAGGTCGCGCGCCATGCCGGCGTCTCGCCCATGACGGTTTCGCGCGTCGTCAATGGCGAGACCAATGTGCGCGAAGCGACGCGGGCCAAGGTGGCCGCCTCGATCAAGGCGCTGCACTACTCGCCCAATCTGGCGGCGCGCAGCCTGGCCACGGCCAACACCGTGCGGATCGGTCTGCTCTATTCCAATCCCTCGGCGGCCTATCTCAGCGAGTTTCTCGTCGGCAGCCTGGAGCAGTCGAGCCTGAGCGGCTGCCAGCTCGTCATCGAAAAGTGCGATGGGCCCAATACGGAACGAGCCGCGATACAGAAGCTCGTGCGCACCGGCGCCGACGGCGTGATCCTGCCGCCGCCCCTGTGCGATTCCGAGGAAGCGCTGAGCGCCGTGGAGGAGGCCGATATTCCCGCCGTGGTCGTCGCCACGGGCCGGCCGGCGCCAGGCCTATCGGCGGTCAGCATCGACGACTTCGAGGCCGCGCACTCGATGACACGCCGGCTCATCGCGCTCGGCCATTCGCGGATAGGCTTCATCATGGGTCATCCCAACCAGACCGCCAGCGAGCAGCGATACAAAGGATTCATGGCGGGGATGGAGGAGGCGGGTCTCAAGCCGGATCCCAAGCTTGTCGTGCAAGGCTACTTCACCTACCGGTCCGGTCTGGAGGCGTCCGAGAAGTTGTTGCGCGGCGCCAAACGGCCCAGCGCGATCTTCGCGAGCAATGACGACATGGCCGCGGCGACCATCGCGGTGGCGCACCGGATGGGTCTCGATGTGCCGCGCGATCTCACGGTCGCCGGCTTCGACGATACGCCGCTCGCGCTGACCGTCTGGCCGGCCCTGACCACCGTGCGCCAGCCGATCGCCGAAATGGCGCGCGAGGCCGTCAAGCTCGTTCTGGAGCAAATCCGCCGCAAAAGATCGGGTGCGGAGCAGCAATCCGTCCAGAAATTGCTGGAATTTACGCTCATCCCGCGCGAGTCCACGGGCCGCGTAAACAGCCCGGCCCGTTGATCATCTCCTCGGTTTCTCTTGACAGACGGCGCTGTCGTGCTGTTGGTAGCGCAACCAATACCGAGAACGCCGGACGGGCGTCGCGTGGGATGCAGGGCACATGGATCACACAGAAAACGGGTGCCGGCCGTGACCGAATTCCTGCCGCGTGACGGACGCGAGGCGATTCTGGTCGGCCGGATCGATTTCGGCGATGGCCCGACACCTGTTGTCGTGCGCGACAACCGGGTTTGGGATGTCTCCGCCCTGGCGCCGACTGTGTCCGCCTTTCTTGAAGACTGGCCGCGCGCCGTGGCCGGGCGCGATCTGGGCGAGTTGGCGGACCTGCCGCTGAAACGGGCCTGGGACGGCCCCAGCTCGCCGAAATTGCTCGCGCCGATCGATCTGCAATGTGTCAAGGCCGCCGGCGTCACCTTCGCCGTCTCGGCGGTCGAACGCGTGATCGAGGAACGCGCGCGCGGCGACGCCGGCAAGGCGCTGGAGATTCGCAACGCACTCAAGGATCGCGTCGGCGCGGATTTGCGCTCCGTCGCGCCCGGCTCCGAAGCGGCGGTGAAGCTCAAGGCGGCGCTGATTTCCGATGGGCTGTGGTCGCAATATCTGGAGGTCGCGATCGGGCCCGACGCGGAGATCTTCACCAAGTCTCCGCTTCTGTCGTCGGTCGGCTGGGGCGATCACATCGGCATCCGCTCCGACTCCGATTGGAACAATCCCGAGCCTGAGATCGTGATCGTCTGTAACAGCCGCGGGCAGGCGGTCGGCGCCACGCTCGGCAACGACGTCAATCTGCGCGATTTCGAGGGTCGCAGCGCACTTCTGCTCGGAAAGGCGAAAGACAACAACGCCTCTTGCGGCATCGGCCCCTTCGTGCGCCTGTTCGACGACGGGTTCTCCATGGACGATGTCCGCAAGGCGGTGCTCGAATTGGAGATCGTCGGCCCCGAGAATTATCGGCTCGAAGGACGCAGCACGATGGCGGAAATCAGCCGCGACCCGCTCGATCTGTGCCGCCAAGCGATGAGCGAGCATCAATATCCCGACGGCTTCGCTTTGTTTCTCGGTACGCTGTTTGCGCCCACGCAGGATCGCGACATTCCCGGCCGCGGCTTCACCCACAAGGTCGGCGATGTGGTGCGTGTCTCGGCGCCCAGGCTCGGCGTGCTTGAAAACAAGGTGACGACATCGAAGGCCGCACCCCCCTGGACCTTCGGCGTCGGCGCGCTGATGGCGAATCTCGCGCAGCGCGGCTTGCTGCCCGCGGCGAAAAGCTGAGAACCAGGCGATGACCGATACGCTGACGCATTACATCGACGGCGAGCGCGTCAAGGCCGACACGCCGCATGAAAGCCTCAACCCGTCCGACACCCGCGAAGTCGTCGCGCGCTTTCCCGATGGCGGTGTCGCCGAGGTGAACGCTGCGGTCGCCGCTGCGCGCCAGGCTTTTCCCGGCTGGTCCGGCGCCTCGCCGGAAGTCCGCGCCGATCTGCTCGACAAGGTGGGCGAGACGATCCTTCAGCGTCGGAACGATCTGGGACAGCTGCTGTCCCGCGAAGAGGGCAAGACGCTGCCCGAGGGCATCGGCGAGGTCACGCGCGCCGGCCGCATCTTTAAATACTTTGCCGGTGAGGCGGTCCGCCGCCACGGTCAGAATCTCGACTCGGTGCGTCCGGGCGTCGAGATCAACACCTTCCGCGAGGCCGTCGGCGTCTTCGGCATGATCACGCCGTGGAATTTCCCGATCGCGATTCCGGCCTGGAAAACGGCGCCCGCGCTTGCCTTCGGCAATACCGTGGTGCTCAAGCCGGCGGGCCCGACGCCCGCCACCGCCGCCGCCATGGCCGATATCATCTTCGAGTGCGGCGCGCCCAAGGGTGTGTTCAACCTGGTGATCGGCCGCGGCGTGGTCGGCGACGCCATCGCCAAACACCGCGACGTCGATGGCGTCTCCTTCACCGGAAGCCAGGGCGTCGGCGCGCAAGTGGCGCAAGCGGCCGTGGCGCGCCAGGCGCGCGTGCAGCTCGAAATGGGTGGCAAGAATCCGCTGGTCGTCCTCGACGATTGCGATTTCGACCGCGCGGTGGCGTGCGCCCTGGATGGTGCATTCTTAGCCACGGGCCAGCGCTGCACCGCATCCAGCCGCATCATCGTCGCGGACGGCATCTACAAGAGATTCGTCGATGCGCTGACCGAGAAGACGGCCGCGCTCACGGTGGGCGACGCGCTCGATCCCGCGACCAAGATGGGCCCGGCGGTCAGCCAGCAGCAACTCGAGCAGAACTTGTCCTATGTCGATATCGCGGTGAAGGAAGGCGGCAGGCTGACCGGCGGCGGCCAGCGTCTCGCGCTCGGCAAGCCGGGCTACTACATGAGCCCCGCCGTCATCGCCGACACCCAGCCGGCCATGCGCATCAACAGCGAGGAAGTCTTCGGCCCCGTTGCCTCCATCGTTCGCGTCAAGAACTATGACGAGGCGCTTGCCGTCGCCAATGCCGGCGAGTTCGGCCTGTCGGCCGGCATCTGCACCTCGTCTCTGAAATATGCCCGTCACTTCCAACGCGCCGTGCGCGCCGGCATGGTGATGGTCAATCTCCCGACCGCAGGGGTGGATTATCACGTGCCGTTCGGCGGCAGCCGCAAGTCGAGTTACGGTGCGCGCGAGCAGGGTTTCGCCGCGATCGAATTCTACACCCAGACCAAAACCGCCTACTCGTGGGCCTAAGGGGAGCCATGTCTTCAGCCATATATCCAAGCCTGAAGGGCAAGCGTGTGGTGGTGACCGGCGGCGGTTCGGGCATTGGCGCCGCTGTCGTGTCCGCCTTTGCGCGACAGGGCTCCAAGGTCATGTTCCTCGACATCTTGGAGAGCGAGAGCCGCGCGGTCGAGAAGGCCTGTGGGTCCTGCGATCATCCGCCGGTGTTCCACAAATGCGATCTGAAGGATCTCGAAGCCGTGGCCGCGTTCTTCAAGGATGCTGGGCCGATCGACGTTCTGGTGAACAATGCGGGCAATGACGATCGCCACAAATTGTCCGACATCACGCCGGCCTATTGGGACGAGCGCATCGCGGTCAATCTGCGCCACATGCTGTTCTGTGCCAAGGAAGCGGCGCCCGGCATGAAGAAGCGGGGCGGCGGCGCGATCGTCAATTTCGGTTCTATTTCCTGGCACCTCGGCCTGCCGGATCTGGTGATCTACGAGACCGCGAAGGCGGGCATCGAAGGCATGACGCGCGCGCTGGCGCGCGAGCTCGGTCCCGACAACATCCGAGTCACCGCGGTCGTTCCCGGTAATGTCAAGACGCCGCGCCAGATGAAGTGGTACACGCCCGAAGGCGAGAACGAGATCGTCGCCCAGCAATCGCTCAAGGCGCGCGTGGAGCCTGACAACGTCGCCGCCCTCGTGCTATTTCTGGCGTCCGACGACGGCCGGATGTGTACCGGCCACGAATATTGGATCGATGCCGGTTGGCGATGACTGTTGATTGCGTTTGGCCCGTCGAGGCGATGCTGGGGGAAGGGCCCTTGTGGTCCGCCGCCGAGCAGGTTCTGTGGTTCGTCGATATCAAGAAGAACCACATCCATCGCTTCGATCCGGCGACGGGCGACAAGAAGACTTTCGATGCGCCGGAAAGCCCGGGCTTCATCGTGCCGGATGGCCATGCGTTCATCGTCGGGCTGCAAAGCGGGTTGCATTTGTTCGAGCCTGCGACCGGCGAATTCTCGCTGCTCTATCCTGTTGACGTCGACAAGCCGGGCAACCGGCTGAACGACGGCGCGCGCGACACCCGTGGCCGGTTGTGGTTCGGTACCATGGACAACGGCGAACAGGCCCCCAGCGGCGCGCTCTACCGCCTCGATGTCGATGGCCCGCGGGCGGTCGAGACCGGCATCTGCATCACCAACGGTCCCTGTTCGAGCCCCGACGGCAAGACGTTCTATCACACCGACACCTTGAAGAAGACGATCTACGCCTATGACCTGGGCGACGACGGTGGCCTGTCGAACAAGCGGGCCTTCGCGACGATCGAAAGCGGCGCGGGCTATCCCGACGGCTCGGTGATCGATTCGGAGGGTTGTCTTTGGGTCGGGCTTTTTGCCGGCTGGGCGGCGCGGCGCTATTCGCCGGCCGGAAAACTCGTTTCCGAAGTGCGCTTTCCCTGTGCCAATGTCACCAAGCTCGCCTTCGGCGGACCCGATCTGAAGACCGTCTACGCCACGACGGCATGGAAGGGGCTGGACGACAAGGCGCGCGCCGAGCAGCCGCTCGCCGGTGGGCTGTTCCGCTTCGCCTCGGATGTGGCCGGCCTGAGCTGACGGAGTGCCAGATGACTGAGCGCAAGCCCGTGAAGCGGTTTCGCTCCCGGGATTGGTTCGCGGCGCCGGGCCGCAACGACATGGCGGCGCTCTATGTCGAGCGCTTCATGAATTACGGCCTGACGCCGCAGGAGCTGCTTTCCGGCCGGCCGCTCATCGGCATCGCGCAGTCGGGCAGCGACCTCAATCCGTGCAATCGGCACCATCTCGAACTCGCCGGCCGCGTGCGCGACGGCATCCGCGACGCCGGCGGCATACCGCTCGAATTTCCCACCCATCCGACCTTCGAGAACTGCCGCCGCCCGACCGCGGCCATCGACCGAAATCTGTCCTTCATGACGCTGGTCGAGATTCTGTACGGCTATCCGATCGACGCGGTGGTGCTGACCACCGGCTGCGACAAGACCACGCCGAGCGCGATCATGGCGGCCTCCGCCGTCGACATCCCCGCCATCGTGCTTTCCGGCGGCCCGATGCTGGACGGTTGGCATGACGGCGATCTGGTGGGGTCGGGCACCGTGATCTGGCGTAGCCGCCGCAAGCTCGCGGCCGGCGAGATCACCGAGGAGCAATTCATGCAGGCCGCCTGCGATTCCGCGCCGTCGGCCGGCCATTGCAACACCATGGGCACGGCATCGACGATGAACGCCGTGGCGGAAGCGCTCGGCATGTCGCTGCCCGGCTGTTCTGCGATTCCGGCACCCTACCGCGAGCGCGGCCAGATGGCCTATGAAACCGGTCGGCGCATCGTCGACATGGCCTATGAGGATTTGACGCCGTCGAAGATTCTGAGCCGCGCCTCGTTTCTGAACGCTATCGCGACCGTTGCCGCCATTGGCGGCTCGACCAACGCGCAGCCGCACATCGTCGCCATGGCCCGCCATGCCGACGTCGAACTCGACGTTTCCGATTGGAGCGCGGCGCACGACATTCCGCTCATCCTCAATATGCAGCCATCCGGGAAATATCTCGGCGAGCGCTTCCACCACGCGGGAGGCGTGCCGGCCATCCTGTGCGAGTTGCTGCACGCCGGCCGCGTCGACGGCGGCGCGCTAACCTGCACCGGTCGATCGCTCGCCCGGAACATCGAAGGCCGTGAGACCCACGACCGCGAAATGATCCGGCCCTATGGCGACCCCTTGATGGAGCGCGCCGGGTTCCTCGTCCTCAAGGGCAATCTGTTCGACTTCGCCATCATGAAGACCAGCGTGATATCGCCCGATTTCCGCAAGCGTTACCTCTCGCAGCCGGGCAATGAAAACATCTTCGAGGCGCGGGCCGTCGTGTTCGATGGTTCGGACGACTATCACCGCCGTATCAACGATCCGTCGCTCGCGATCGACTCGAATACCATCCTGGTGATCCGCGGCGCCGGTCCGGTCGGCTGGCCGGGTTCCGCCGAGGTCGTGAACATGCAGCCGCCGGACGCGCTGCTGAAACAAGGCATCGTGAGCCTTCCGACCTTGGGCGATGGGCGGCAATCGGGGACATCAGACAGCCCTTCGATCCTCAACGCGTCGCCGGAGAGTGCCGTGGGTGGGGGACTATCCTGGCTGCGCACGGGCGACCGCATTCGCATCGATCTGAACGCGGGCACGTGCGACGCGCTGGTGCCCGACGACGAGATCGCGCGCCGCAGGGCGGACGGGCTGCCGCCCGTGCCGGAGACGACGACCGTGTGGCAGGAGATATTTCGCGCCACCGTCACGCAGATGGATTCGGGCGCGGTGATGGAACCGGCGCTGAAGTATCGCCGGATCGCGAGAAAGACGCCGAGACACAATCACTAGAGACATCAGGCGCGTTGGAATTGGCTGTATCTTGCGGTTTGGTATCGCTATCAATACGCTGACGCCGCGCCATCGCCGTTAGAGCGATGCGCAACATGGAAACGCGGGCGTCATGCCCAGGGAAGGGGATCGATGATTACTAAGCCCAACTATTCGCTCGTGGTCATGTTGACCGTCGCCGCCACGCTGGGCGGCCTGCTGTTCGGCTACGACACGGCGGTCATTTCCGGCGCGACCGATGCCATCACGTTCAATTTCGTGACGCCGCGGCATCTGCCGGAAGCCAGCGCGAATTTCCTGTCGGGCTTCGCGATCGGGTGCGCCCTGTTGGGCTGCGTGCTCGGCGCGGCCATCGCCGGCCCGATCTCGACGGCCTGGGGCCGCCGCACCGGCCTGCTGATCGCGGGCGTTCTGTTTTTCGTGTCCTCCATCGGTGCGGGCTTTCCGGAATTCGGCTTCAGCCTGCTCGGTCTCACCGGTCCCGACGCGCTTCCGATCTTCATCTTCTATCGTCTGATGGGCGGCACCGCGATCGGCATGGCCTCGATGCTCGCGCCGATGTACATCGCGGAGATCGCGCCGCCTTCGACGCGCGGGTTGCTGGTGACGTTCCAGCAGATCGCCATCGTGGTCGGCATCAACCTCGTCTATTTCGTCAACTGGTTCGTCCAATCGATGGGCGACCATGATTTCCTGATGAATCTCGGCTGGCGCTACATGCTGGCCTCGGCCGCCATTCCGGCGACCCTTCTCATCGTCTTCATGTTCCTGGTGCCCGAGACGCCGCGCTATCTGGTGCTGAAGGACCGCGATGACGAAGCCCTGGCGCTCTTGAAGCGGCTCGGCGGCGCCGATCCAGAAACCACGTTGAAGGAGATCGAGGCGACGCTGGTCCAGCACACGCGGCCCCTGCTCAGCTTCGGCTTTCTCGTGCTGTTCGTCGGCATCATGCTCTCGGTGTTCCAGCAGGTGGTGGGCATCAATGCGGTGCTCTACTTCGCGCCCAAGATGTTCCAGAACATGGGTGCCTCGCAGAACGACGCCTATTGGGAGTCGGCCCTGTTCGTCGGCGTGACCATGACGCTGTTCACGCTCGTTGCCACCGTCACCGTCGATCGCATTGGGCGCAAGCCGCTGCTTGTCGCCGGCGCGCTCATCATGGCGGCGGCGATGCTCACGCTCGGTACGCTGTTCGACACGCACGCCGTGAGCGCCACGGTGCAGGAAGGCGCGGCTACCACGGCCGGTTCGTCATACGTGGCGATCTCCGCGGTGGTCGTCTACATCATCGGCTTTTCCTTCTCCTGGGGTCCGGTGACTTGGGTAATGCTGTCCGAAATCTTTCCCAACTCGATCAAGGGCAAGGCGATGTCGATCGCCGTCGCGGCGCAATGGATCGCCAATTTCGTCGTGTCGCAGACTTTTCCCATGATGGATGGCAGCTCCGCACTGAACGCGGCGTTCAATCACGGCTTCGCCTATTGGCTCTACGGCATCGGCGGCGTGCTGGCCGCTCTGTTCGTCCTGCGCTTCGTGCCGGAGACCAAGCAACGCAGCCTCGAAGCCATCGAGCAGATCTGGAGCGCCAAGCGAGCGGGGTGAGCGCGGCATGCTCTCGCTGTCCTGCGGCGGTGCGACGCTCGAACTCCTTCCGGAAATCGGCGGTTCGGTCGCACGCTTTCGTGTTGACGGCGTCGATCTGTTGCGTCCGACGCCGCCGGGTGTGACGGACGCTCTGCAAACGGCCTGTTTTCCCTTGGTGCCCTTTGCCAATCGCGTGGCGCAGTCGCGGTTCAAGTTTGGCGGCGAGACCATTCGTCTGCGGCGCAATCTCGGCGACCATCCGCATGCGCTGCACGGCCAAGGCTGGCGGAACCCGTGGCACATCGAGGGCGCGGGGTCGGATATGGCGCGGCTTTCCTACAATCATCGCGCCGACGACTGGCCCTGGTCCTACCGGGCGGAGCAGTCGTTTCGACTAAGGTCCGACTCGGTTGAGATCGCGCTGCGACTGGAAAATCGCGACGATCGCATGATGCCGGCGGGCCTCGGGTTTCATCCCTATTTCCCGCGCACCGCCGGGACGACAGTTCGCACCGAAGTGCAGGGCGTCTGGCTCAGCGACGACACCGCCATTCCCACGCATCCATCGGGCCCCGCGCATTTTCTCGACTTGGCGGCCGGTGCGGACCTCGGCCAAGCGCCCTCCATCGATCACTGTCATTTCGGCTGGTCGGGGAGGGCGATGATGTCTTGGCGCGACCGCCCCATTCGACTTTCGATGACGGCCAGCGAGCAATTCTCTTTCCTTCACGTCTATCTTCCGCGTGAGGGCGACTACTTCTGCGCCGAGCCGATGAGCGCGATGCCCGATGCACTCAATCGAAAGGGCGGCACGTCCGGATACCGCGAGCTTGCGCCCGGTGAATCGCTAACAGCGTCGTTCGTGCTGCAATGCATCGATGGGTGGTAGCGTTGCTAATTGGACACCGTCATAAAAATTGTGTTGCGCCGCTGCGGTGCAGCACGACGCAATTCGCTTGACGCAATCGTCCCAGAGGAATAAACATGTGGTGTTATGGGACCGCTACCATAGCAAGGGGATTAACAGGAAACGTCAGTTCGCTACCGCTAACAAGCCGACGCTCGCGAATGCGGGCGATACGGTGCGGATGCGAGCACTCTAGGGGAGGTTTGCATGCGTCCGACTTTTCGCAGCTTGAACGATCGTGCGAAATCCGTGCTCAGAGGCACGACATTGCTTGCCGGAATCGGGGCGGCCTTCGTCGCCGTCGCACCGGCGTTTGCCGCGGATTCGGACGCCACCGGCGTTGAGACCGTCGTGGTGACCGGCTATCGCGCCAGCTTGACCGCATCGACCGATGCCAAGCGCGCTTCCACAAGCTTCACCGACACGATCTTCGCGGAGGACATCGGCAAGTTTCCGGACACCGACGTCGCTGAATCCCTGAACCGCATACCGGGCGTCACGATCAACCGCGAGGACGACGGCGAGGGCGTTCAGGTCTCGATCCGTGGATTGGGCACCAACTTCACCAAGATTCTTCTGAACAACACGCCGATCGCGATCGCCACGACGGGCTCGACCGACGCCAACAACAACAACCGCGAAGTCGACTTGAACATGTTCCCGACGGATCTGTTCACCCAGTTGACGGTGTCCAAGTCGCCGACGGCCGACCAGATCGAAGGCGGCGTCGCCGGCACGGTGAATATGCGCAGCTTGCGCGCGTTCGACAATCCGGGCGCGCACTTCACCTACAACGTGCAGGGCAGCGACTATTCCGCCAAGGACACGCAAGGCGAACGCGGCACCTTTATCGCCAGCGATACCTGGGGCGAGTTCGGCGCGCTCGTCGGCGTCTCGCTGGTACACAACAAGATGTTCACCAAGGGCTGGGAAGACGGCAATGCCGGCTGGTACACGCCGGGCGCCTTGACCGCCGCACAGTGCGGCGCTGGCAACACCTGCGATCAGGTCGGCGGAAACATGTGGGCCATTCCCAACACGATTCCGGGCTTGATCAGCAATCCGGCCGTCGCAGCCGTCAACATTCCCGTTCCGGGAGCGCCTGCGGGTACCTACTACGCGGCCGGCACGACCATCGATGCGGCATGGCTCACCGCCAACAACCCGGGCGTGACGACGACCCAGCTCAGCAACATGCTGCTGCCGCGCCTTGGCCGCTCCATGTACGAAATGGGCTCGCGCGACCGCGGCAATGCCGTCGCCAGCCTGGAATGGCGACCCACGGACAGTTTGCACTTCTATGTCGACTCCGTCCTCGGCCGGTCGGTGAACGACATGGACAGAAGCGATCTCGACACCGGCTTCCGCGGCGGCGTCGGATCGCAGCCTCTGATTCCGACGAACATCAAGCTCGATGCCAACCTCGTTCCGACCTCCGGAACGTTTTACAACGCGACGTTCTTCCTGGAAGCGCGCCCCTATAAGGAGAAGAGCGACTTCTTCAGCATCAATCCGGGCGTGTCGTGGGATGTGACCGACCTGCTGCATGTCGATTTCCAGGGCAATGCGACCCGCAGCCATTTCTTCCGCGATTCACCGTCCATCCTGTTCGTGACGGCGCCGAGCATCGGTTATCCCACGGGCGTTACGGGCGCGCCGGCCGCACCGGCCGGGGGCGTCAATTTCACGTGGAGCGACACCGGAAATTATCCGATCATCACGCCCAACATCGACCTCAACAATCCGGCCAATTACAGCTGGTATAACGGTCGCGTGAACGTGCAGAACGAACATCGTTACACCTACACCGACGGTCTGCATCTCGACACGAGCTACGGCGGCGATTTCTTGACCCTTAAGGCCGGCCTCGCTTACGACGACGTCTTCCGCAACATCTCGGCGACCGACGCCTCCCAGGCGTGGCAGAACGCGATTTGCGGCGACAATCCCAACGTGTTCATTGCCGGAAACTCGAATCCGCCGTGCCAGGGTATCGTGAACGCCAATCCGAACGGGCCCGGCGGCCCGGGCGGCTATCCGACCTATCCTGGTCTGGGTACGGGCTATACCAACCCGGCCAATGGATGGACCGGACCGACGACGCTGAGCTATGGCGGCTCGCTCATACCCAACGCGGCGGTGCCTTCCTATCTGAGGCCCGGCCCGACCGGCTTCGTTTCCGTCAACTACAACAAACTTTTGGCGGATTCGAACTACGCCTATTACGACAATCTGACCATCGGTGCGCAGAATCCTCAGACACTGTATGGCCACCCGGGAGAGGTCACCTATCCCTACTCGCCGACGACGGTGGCGGGCGGCGGCAACTCTGGCCAGTACCAAGAACGGGTCTTCGGCATCTATGGCGAAGCCAACGGCAAGTTCGATATCGGCGGCCACGCGCTCAGATACAATCTCGGCTTGCGGTGGATCGAGACGCATGAGGACATCGTCTCGCCGGTGACCGACCAGACCGTGGCTCTTGCGAACGCAGCTCTCACCGATGGCGGAAAATATCCGGGCCGTTATTCTTTCGGCAGCGCGAAGAGCGTCTATCATTCCTATCTGCCGTCCATCAACGCCGTCTACGAGGTCTCCGACGACTTCCAGGTCAGGGCGTCGCTCTCCCGCACGATGTCGCGCCCGAACCCCAACCAGATGGTGTCGGGAATCAACTTCAACGACGTGTTGGCGCAAACAGCCACGCTGGGAAATCCGGGTCTGAAGCCCTACTACTCCAACAACATCGATATCGGCGCCGAATACTATACCGGCGGCGAGGGCTATATCGGCTTCTCGGCGTTCCACAAATCGGTGACCGGGTTCACGACGGCCGGCTTCTACAACACGACCTTCTCGGCGCTCGCGCCGTTCGGCATCACCTTCGCTTCGCTTTCGTCGACGCAGCAGGCCAATCTTCTCATCAACAGCGCCTGTAATTCGGACGCCACCTGCGCCAGCGCACCCATCCGGGTGAACACCACGGTGAACTCGCCGGGCATTCTGGCGATCAGCGGTCTGGAATTCGACTACGTCCAGCCGCTCGACTTCCTGCTTGAACAACAGGGCCTCAAAGGCTTCGGCTTCACCGGCAATGTGACGATCCTGGAGCAGCACAGCACCGGCGCCGCGCCCACGATCGCCCAGGGCGTGCCGCCCTTCACCTACAACGTGACCGGCTATTATGAAAACGACGGGGCGATGGTGCGCGTCTCGTACGTCTACAACGACAGAACCTATGCGTCCGGTCCTGGTCAAAACGTCTGCCTGCCGAGCACCAGCTTCTCGCCCAACTGTCCGAACGGTCTGTACTTCTTCAGCGCCGCGCGCGGTCAGATGGATTTCTCGTCCAGCTTGAAGCTCTCCCGGGTCTTCGGCGATCTGCCCAGCGATCCGGAACTGACGTTCGATGTCCAGAATGTCACCGACAGCAAACTGCGCGTCTATGTTCAGTATACGAACGCGCCGCACAGCTTCTACGATCCGGGTACGTTGTACCTGTTCGGTCTGCGCGGGACGTTCTAGTCCGCGACGTGCGTGCCGCCGCCGTTCCACCTTCACGGAACGGTGGCGGATTTGAGTGGAATTCCCCGGTAAACTGCTGGGCGGCTGGCACCCAAAGGCCCGCCGCCCATTTTTATGTGATCGGGGCAAGGTCATGATCGAATATCCGCGCCTGAACGAGAGCACCCTGACGCGCCGCCGGCCGGGCGTCACGGTGCCGGCCTACGACCGCGCCGCGGTGTCGCCCGGCATCGTTCATTTCGGTCCTGGCGCTTTCCAGCGTGCCCATATCGCCTCCTACATCGAAGCCTTGCTGCCCCGCGATCCGCGCTGGGGCATGGCGGGCGTCGCGCTGCGCCACGGTGCCCAGGCCGATGCGCTTGGCGCGCAGGACTTCCTCTACACGCTGACCGAACTCGACGAACCCGCGCGCTATCGCGTGTTGGGCGCGCTCAAGGACTATGTCGTGGCGCCCCACGACCCGGCGCGCGCTCTTCGCCTGCTCGAGGATCCGCGTGCCAGGCTGATCACCATCACCGTGACGGAGAAAGGCTATTGTCTGGATGCGAAGGGCGAGCTCGATCTGTCCCATCCTGACATCGCGCGCGATCTCGCCGCCGCCGCGCCGCGCAGCCTGATCGGCTGGCTGGTTGCCGGTCTGACGAGGCGCCGGGCGCTGGGTCTGCCGCCGCCGACGGTCATGAGCTGCGACAATGTCGCGGCCAACGGTGCGAAGTTGCGCCGCGCTGTCATTGCCTTTGCGCGGGCCAAGGGCGCGGACGCATTGGCACTCTGGATCGAAGGAGAAATCCGCTTTCCCTCCACCATGGTCGACAGCATCACGCCGGCCGGCGACGATGCGCTGCGCGCGCGCGTGGCAGAGGCGGTCGGCCTTGTCGATCTGGCGCCGGTACAGCGCGAACGCTTCACCCAATGGGTGATCGAGGACGATCTGGGTCCCGGCATGCCGGACCTGGCAAGCGTCGGCGCGCAGCTCACCGGCGACGTCCACGCCTATGAACAGGCCAAGCTGCGGCTCCTGAACGGCGCCCACTCGACGTTGGCCTATCTGGGCCTGCTGCGCGGCCGCGCCACGGTCGGCGAGGCGATGGCGGACGCGCCGCTCGCCGCTTTCGCCGAGCGCATGATGCGCGACGACGTCGCCGCAACGCTCAAGCCGACGCGGGGGCTGGACATTCCGGCCTATATCGGCGCGTTGCTCGCGCGCCTGCGCAATCCGGCCATCGCGCACCGCTTGGCGCAGATCGCCGCGGACGGTTCGCTGAAGCTGCCCTATCGCTTTCTCGAGCCGATTGCCGATCTGTTGTCGCTGGGCCGTCCGGTCGTCCGGCTGTGTGTTCCGGTCGCGGCCTGGATGCGCTTCGTTCGGCGTTCGGCAAAAACTAGCGAGCCGCTCAACGACCCCCTCGCCAACGATTTGGCCCGCGTCGCCGCCGGCTGCACGGGCGCCGGCCGGTGGGATGTGCCGCTCTTCCTCGCGCTGGGTCAGATCTTTCCACGCCATCTGGCGGCGCAGGCCGGCGTCGTCGATGCGCTCATCGTCGCCTATGACGATCTGGACGCCGCGTTGGTTCGACCTTAAGGCGCCGGCGCCGAATAGGGTTCGACATGCGTGACGCGGCACGATCGCCTTTGGTCGCCGATCACGGTCGCGATCACACGGTCGCCCTGGGCAATGCAATGGAAATCCGACGACAGATGGATGTAATTTGCCCGCTCCAGGCCGATACATGTGGTGGAAATCTTGATCGGACGTTGGTCGCGGCCGAACGTCTGGTGCGCGACGATTTCATTGCCGCCAAGCCATTTGGCTTGATAGTCCCATTTGGGGTTGAGGCAGATCGCGCCGGCCGGTTGCGCCGACATTGCCGGCGACGCGGCGAGCAGCGACGCGAGTAGGGCGTAAGCCAGTGTCATGAGATCTCCTCCATCATGTGAGAACGACATCGGACGGGCGCTTCGGCGAGGCTGACGGCGCCTCGCTGAACCGGCGATGAACGTCGCTCAATGGCCCGGCACGAAGGGAAAGTTGATCGCTTTGTAATAGGCCAGATCGTGCGGCGGCGGCGCGTGACCGGCCGGAAACGGCATCTTGGAAAAGGTCTCGAAATAGGCGAGGCATGCGTCGCGCCACCACTGTGCCTCCTTTTCCTCGATGGCCAGATAAGCGGTCTCCTCGTCGAAACGTTCCTTGTCGACAAAGGGTTTCATCGCCGCCCAGGTCTGGCGCGCGCGCGTCGTCGCGGCGACGCCGTCGTCGTATTTCACGACGAGTTCGTCCCAGAGCGTCCGTCCGGAAGACAATTTGTGATCCCACGGCACGTGATGGAACCAGAGCAGATATTTCTCGGGGATCGCGGTGACGTCCTCCAATTGCTTCGCCACCGGCGGCGCATATTGCGCCGTGGCATTGCTGCCCGTGGCCGTGCGGTCAAAGCCGAGGCCCACGGCGTCGGCCTTGTGGTAGTAGACCGGATTCCATTCGGGCCGCTTGAGGTCGTCGACCCAGGGTCCCGGCCCGTAGTGATGGCCGGTCGCCATCAGATGATGCAGGCCCATGGGCGTCATGTAGTCCACCACTGCCTCGCGGGAAGCGAGCATCATGTCGACCACGGGCGTCACGAAGTGAGGATCGTCGGTGAACGTCATCTTCGTCCACTCCTCGGCGATCGCGCGCGAGGAGAGCGACGGGTCCCACGCCAACCGGCCGAAGGCGTACCAGTTCGCCTGATTGAACTGCGAGCCGGTCCAGTTACGATCGTCACCGACATTCGACACGCCGGCCATACCGGTCAGTGTATTGCCGAACAGCGAGCCGTCGATCACCTTCGTGACGGTCGAACCGGGCCCGCGCACCTGTGTATCGGCGTGCAGGACCTCCTCATAGAGCGGTGCGAGATAGGCGAGGCTGGTCGCCAGGCCGAGATATTCCTTGGTGATCTGCACTTCGAGAAACAGATTGGTGTGGGGCAGGGCGCCGAACAGCGGATGAAAAGGTTCGCGCGGCTGAAAGTCGATCGCGCCGTTCTTGGCCTGTATGGCGACGTTGTCGCGGAACTTGCCGTCCAGCGGAACGAACTCGTTATAAGCCTGCTTGGCACGATCTTCGGGATTCTCGGCCGCGTAGACGAAGGCGCGCCACATCACGATGCCGCCATGCGGCTTCAGCGCATCGGCCAGCATGTTGGCGCCGTCGGCGTGGCTGCGATGATAATCGCCGGGGCCGGGCTGCCCCTCCGAATTGGCTTTCACCAGGAAGCCGCCGAAGTCGGGCACATAGCGATAGATCTCGTCGACCTTGGCGTTCCACCAGGCCTGCACGGCGGGGTCCAGCGGATCGGCGGTTTTGAGGCCGCCCAACTCCATCGGCGCCGTGAAACGCGCGGCGAGATAGACCTTGATGTGATAGGGCCGAAAGACATTGGCCAGCGCCGCGACCTTGGCGAGATAGAGCGGCGTCAGGATGTTGGCGTTCGCCGTGACATTGTTCAGCACCGCGCCGTTGATTCCGATCGAAGCGTCGGCCCGGGCGTAGTCGGTATAGCGCGGCGACATATAGTCCGGCATCTTGTGCCAGTCCCAGATCGAAAAGCCGGCATAGCCGCGCTCCTGCGTGCGGTCGAGATTGTCCCAATGATCGAGGATACGCACCTTGAGGCGCGGCGCCGAAACGATATCGAGCTTGTCGATCCGCTGCCGCGTCTGCAGCAGCCGAAGGTACGCGAAGGCGCCGTACAAAACGCCCGCGTCGCTGTTTGCCGCGATCACCGTCACCTTGCGGCCCTCATCCGTCAGGCGTCGGATCAGATAGCCTTCGTCGCCGAGCGCGGTAAGTGCCGGGGCCAAGCTCTTGATCAGCGGCGAGTTGGCCGGCGTGCCGTAGACGATGGTCCCATTGCCTGCAATGCGGCTGGTGATCGGGACCGTCTTGCCCAGGAGTCCCGTCAGTCCGCGTTGCAATTCCTCCGTCGCCGCTTCGATGCTCTCAGAGCCGCCGCGCGGCATCAGCGCGGCGGCGCCCCCGCGATAGGATGGCTGCCATTTGGCCTCAACGGGGCGATAGCGCAGCCACAGATCGTAGCCGTCCTCGGCATGCGCAATCGTCGGCGCCAGAAAAATGAAAAGGGCAGCAAAAGCGCGCGCGATGCGGTTCATCTGGCGATATCCTATGGGGCGGGTGCGACGCCATAAACGGCGTCGCGGAAAGCCTTGTGCAGCGGCACTTTTCCGAACGGGAAGTATTGCGTGAACAACACGGCAGTGATGCGGTTCACCGGATCGACCCAGAACAATGTGTTGGCGGCGCCGTCCCAGAAGAATTCGCCGACCGTACCCGCCGCCTCGTCTCCCTGCGGCTGCGCGGTACGCACCGCAAAGTCCAGGCCGAATCCCATGCGACCCTTGCTGGGCAGCCAGGAGCGGTCGGTGATCTCCGCCGGAAGCTGGTTGGTCGACATCAACCGAACGGTCTCGCGCTTCAAGATGCGCACCCCATCCAGCTCGCCTTCGCGCTCCAACATCCGCGCAAAACGCATGTAGTCGTCGAGCGTCGAAACCAGGCCGAAGCTCCCCGGCGTCAGCGGCCAATGCTGCGTGTTGAACGCGAACGCCTTGAAGTCCGATTGCCGGGTCATCGATCCGTCGTCGTGCCAATCGTATATCGCGGCAAGCCGGCCGCGGCGTTCCGCCCCGACATAGTAGCCGGTGTCGATCATCCTCAACGGGCCGAAGATATGCCGCTGCAGATATTGATCGAAAGGTTCGCCGGACAGCCGCTCGACCAGCAGCGCCTGCAAGTCGGCCGCGGGACTGTAGAGCCAGTGTTCGCCGGGATGATAGGCCAACGGCACCTGGCCGAGCAGGCGCGCCTCCGCGTCCAGCGGATGGGCGAGGTTCGCCGAGTCCAGCCGCTTCATCTCGGCCTCGACGTAGTCGATGCCGGAATATCCCGTTGTCATGCCCGAGGTGTGCCGCATCAGATCCAGGATCGTCATCGCACGGTGCGGCGTCTCGAAAATCGGCTTCTTGTCCTTGTCGAAGCCGGCGAACACCTTAACGTCGGCAAGCTCGGGGATGTATTTCGCGACCGGTTCGTCGAGCTTGAAGAGCCCATGCTCATAAAGCTGCATGAGGGCGACGCCGGTCACCGGCTTGGTCATCGAGTAGATCTGCACCAGCGTGTCGCGGCGCATCGGCGCGCGCGCCTCGCGATCGGCCAAGCCGAAGGCGCCGAAATAGACCTCGCGGTCATCCTTGAAGACCAGAGCGGAGACGCCGACCAGCGCGCTCTTGTCGATAAAGCCTCTGAGCGCGGCATCGATCCGCGCCGGATTGACCGCCGCTGCGATTCCGGCGCCCGGCGGAGCAACCGCAGCGGGTGCCGGCGCGCCGGCCTCGCCCTGCGCCGCGCATCCGGCAAGCGCGAGCAGCCCCATGACGGCGAAGGCCGCGCATTTCATGACAGCCATTTCCGTGCCGGAGCCGCGCGAAAGGCGTCCGCGATGGCCTCCCGCAGGGGCTTCGGGCGGTAGTCGTCGTCGTACGGATTGGGCCGCTTGGGCAGTCCGTCGGCGCGCGGCCATCGTCCGCGCAGCCAGGAATATGTGTCGACCAAGCCCCATGCCATGACGTAACGCAATTGCGGATAGCTCAGCATCACATCGAGATAGCGCCGCGCGACGTCGGCGACCGCTTGGTCGCGCACCGCGATATCGGCGGGCAGATTCTGGTCGCCCTCGTCGAACTCCGTGATGACGAGATCGAGCCCCATCGCCGTCGCGGCATCGAGAAATTTGCGCCACTCGACTTCGTCTTCGGCGCTCAGCCGCGGCGTGGTGGTGGATGCGCCAGGCCCGATATGTCCCTGCACGCCCAGGGCGTCGATCGGCACGCCGTTCTTCCGAAGCCGCTCCAACAGCGCGATCACGCCGTCGCGGTGCTTCGCATTCCCCGGCCCCCAGCTCATATAGTCATTATAGACCAGCTGCGCCTTGGGCGCCGCCGCCCGCGCCGCGTGAAAGGCGATGTCGATCACCTCCGGCCCGATATGCTTGGTGAAGATCGACTGCGTCATGCCACCCGTTTCCGGGTTGATCGTCTCGTTGACCACGTCCCAGGAGAAGATTTGCGGATAACGTCCGACAACGGTGGCGATATGTTGGGTCAACAGCCGTTCCGCTTCGATGCCCGGACGCGAGCCGAAATCGTGCGACGCGACCCAGGCCGGCATCCACGCGTCGCGATTCCATAGCAGGGTGTGGCCGCGCACCAGCAGGTCGTTGCTCGCCGCGAATTCCATCAGCTTGTCGGCGCGGCCGAAATCGAATTCCGTCGCCGACGGCCGCACCGAATACCATTTGAGTTCGTTCTCCGGCACCAGGATGCCGCATTGCGCGGCGAACAGCGCCTTCAGCCTGTCGTCCGCGAACTGGTTGGGGCGCGTGTCCGTCACGCCCGGCTGCGGCGGCGCGCCGCTCGGCCCGGTGCCGAGGCAGCTGCCGAAACGCAGCCCCTTGCGCGCGGCAAGGGCGTTGAGTGAGTCCGGCGCATCGGCAAAAGCCGGCAGCGGAACCGCCGACGCCGCGGCAAGGGCAAGCATCTCTCGGCGCGACAATCCGGTCATGGGGAAATCCGTGTTTCGGGTACTGGATCGTAAGCGCGCGGCGCGCCGTCGAAATCGATCTCATAGCGGTCGAGAACCACGCCGGGATCGAGCGCGGTCACCGTCAAACGATGCGGACCCGGCTTCAGATCGAGGTTTCCAACCGTTCCGACGGCGGCGTTCGTCAGGACGTTCTGCCGCCACGCCGCACTGAATTCCGCGGTCTTGAAATCGACCACGGTCGGCGCGCCGCCGTCGATACTGACGGCCACGCGCAATCCATTATCGGACGTGATCGGCAAGGTCGGAAGGGCGAAGACACGCAGGGTCGCCCGGTCGTTCGCGGTCGTGGTGGCGAAGCGATAGGTCGCGCTTGGGCCTTGCGTCGCCGAAGACTTCAGGGTGAGTGCGCTGCGCAGGCTGGCGCCGGCGTGGCCGAGACCATGGAGCGTCTCCCACGCCCCCGTCGCGGCATCCGCATCGGATGCATAGATAGAGACAATGCGATCGCTCTCGATGAACGAAACATTCTTGATCGCATTGCGCGGAGCGATGCGTACAAGCACCTGCAAATTCGTCGGCGTGCCGTCGCAGGTGAGCGTGATGGCGCCCTGGCCATCGTCCGGCACATACTTCCAGTCGACGGAAACGTGCAGCCGGACTTCGGGATCGGAAGGATCGAACGCGCCCTTCGTCCGGTCGAGCTTGATCCATGGCGCGCTCGCTGCGGCGCTCCAGGCCAGGGCGGCCGGCGCCTTCAGGAACAGATCGACATAGCGTGTTCGCGGCAATTCGCGCTGGAACGCGGGCAGGGCCGGTGTCGCGCCGCCAATGTCGTAGTAGCTGCCGCCCTCCGCCTCCAGCGCGCAGGTCTTCTCGTCTCGTCCCTGCCAGCGGGGAAAATCCGGCTCGGAATATTGCGGCAGCTTGGCCGGCGCGATGTCCATCATGCCGCGCCACTTTCCGCCGGCCAATTGGGTGTTGTAGGCCGTCTCGCCGGCGACAAGCGCCTCCTGCGCCGCGCGCGCCTGCCCGGCATAGGCATTCGCGCTCGCGCGCCGCTGCAGCCCGTAGGCGATCGCCTTGTCCATTGCCAGCGCGCGAGCGTTGATCGCGGCGGCGGCGCTGACGGGATAGCCGACGAGTTCGAAGAATGCGTCGCGCCGGTCCTGCGGCAGGGCGTTCGCGACCGCCTCGGCTTGGGCGACGATGGTGCGATAGGCGCCGGCGCGCCGCGCATTCTCGTCGCCGAAATCAACCATGTCGTAGTCGGTGAGGCGCGGTGCGGTCGTCGGGTAGTGCGAATTGAAGCCCATGAATTCCGGCCGCCGCGAGAAGGCGAGATCGTAATAGCGCCACAGGATATCGGCCACCGCGTCCGCGTGCTCGGCGCCGAAGCTCGATGCCGCGAAGGCGCGCAGATGCGCCCGCACGCTCGCGGTGTCCGCGAAGGCATCGTCGTTCCACGCCATGTCGAGGAAGAGCTGGGTGAGATATTCTCCGGGCTTGATGTCGCCGACATTCAGCACCCAGATGCGCCTGGCGTCGAACAGATAGGCTTTGCGCATCTCCTCCCACAGCAACGCCGGATGCGTGGTCGCGAGCCACAGATAGGACATCGGCCCGCCCCAATAGGAGATGTGGTAGTAGACGCCCGAACCGCCGCCGCGCGCGCGCTCGGCCGCATTCGAGAGCCGGCGGATATAGCCGAAATTGTCGTCCGGCCAGGTGAGCGTGACGTCGTCGGGTACTTTCAGCCCCGTGTCGTAGGCCGGCAGCACTTCCTTGTAGGGCGTGAACACCTGCGGGATTTGATCCGCCGGCCGGCCGAGCCGGCCCGTGAGGATGGCGCGCTGCTGGGCGAACACCTGCTCCAGGATGTCGCGCATCTCGGCGGGGCTGTTCGCGCCCTGCATCTGGACGTCGCCGACCCCACGCAGGCCGAGCGTATAGATGTTCTCGTACTGCTTGTGGCTGTCGACCGCTTCGTCCCAATAATCCACCATGTGCGGGCGGTTGGTCAGCCAGTTGAACGGGCCGCGCTTGGCCGTGTCCCATTCGCGATCGTTGTTGCGCAGCATCGGCTCGGCGTGGCTGGTGGCGTGGATGATGGCGTAGTCGTCCGCCATCTGCGCATTGCCCGGCTCGTCGTCGAACGCCACCGTGCCCTTGTGCATGGCCGGCCAGATGGTGTCGGCCTTCAGCCGCCACATCAACTCGAAGATCCGGGCATAGGTCTTCGGCCCGATGGTGCCGGCCTCGGGCTCATAGGTCTTGGCGGCCCAGGGCTTCAACCCGAAATCCTCGTCGTTCAGGAAGATGGCGCGGTATTTGACGCTCGGCTCCTTCGAATAGTGCAGGCCGTCATCGGCCTTGATCGATGCGACCTTGCGGGTGCCGACATCGGCCCACCATTCCCATGGCGACACGCCCATCTCGCGCGTCAGATCGACCACGCCATAGATCGCCCCACGCGTATCGGAACCGAAGATCAGCAGCGCCTTGCGCTTGCCATCCCACGGTGCCGGCACGACGGTCCGGCCATAGCTTTCCCATTTGCCGACGATGGGCGCAGCGTCGATGCGATTGGCCTTCAGCAACGCCGCGATCATCGGTTGGTCGAACGTGCCGATGATGACCGCCGTTCCGCGTAGGCCGTTGTTGCTTGTCGCGATTGTCGGTGTCTTGCCGGACAGCGATGCCAGGTCGTGTGCCAGCATCGCCGCTGCGTGGTTGAGCGGCGCTCGCGCCGTACCGTCCGTCACCACACTGGCGACCTCGCGTCCATCGAATAGAATCAGGCTCGCGGCGCGAACGGGCACGATACAGAGGAGCGAAAGCGCCAGCGCCGTCCCGAACGTCCGCAATGCACGATCCATGTTGCAGCGCACCCTGGGTTTCGCAGCGCAGCGTCGATTGTTTGTTTTTTCCTTTGGCGCCGGCTGAAGGTAGCGTTACCACTATGACGGCGTCGGCTCAACCACGACCGGCGGAATCGAGCGATCCGTGTGAAATATTTTAGTCGCCTGCTGGTCGTTGCCATTGCCTTCGGGTCGTTCGTTCGCGGGGGATCGGCGGCGGATGACGCTGTCATCCAGGCGACCCTCACAATCCATGCCGATCGCCCGGTCGCCACGATCGCGCCGGAGATATACGGCCAGTTCGCCGAGCATCTGGGCCAGGGCATGTATGGCGGGCTTTGGGTCGGTCGACATTCGAATATCCCGAACCTTCGCGGCTTCCGAAAAGATGTCGTCGGCGCGCTGAGGGTGCTCGGCGTTCCGGTGGTGCGTTGGCCGGGAGGCTGCTTTGCCGATCAGTATCACTGGCGCGACGGCATCGGACTGCCGGCCCGGCGCCCGGTGCGCGTGAACACGACTTGGGGCGGCGTCGAGGAGAGCAATGCCGTCGGCATCCACGAATACATGGACCTGATGAGCCAGCTCGGGTCCAAATCCTATATCGACTCCAATGTCGGTACCGGCTCGCCGCAGGAGACCAAGGACTGGCTCGAATACATGACCTCGCCGTCGCATTCGGCGCTGGCACAGGAACGCCGCCGCAACGGCCGGGCGCCGCCTTGGCGTCTCGACTATTGGGCGTTCGGCAACGAGCTGTGGGGTTGCGGCGGCAATATGCGGCCGCAAGTCTATGCCGATCTCTTTCACTGGTATGCGACGTTCGCGAAAACGCCGGCGGACAATACGCCGCTGTGGATCGCGGCCGGCGGTTATGGCGACGACGCGTCCTTCACGGATGCGCTGATGGCCTCCGATGTGAAAGCGCACCAGATCGGCGCCGTCACGCTGCATCACTTCGCGTTGCCGCAAGGCAATTTCGACGGCCCGAAAGGCCCTGCCACGGGTTTCGGCGAAGACCAGTGGATGTCCATCATGCGCCGCACCCTCGCGCTCGACGGCATGATCGCGGCGCATAGCGCCGTGATGGACAAATACGACCCGCAGAAAAGGGTCGCGCTGTTCGTCGATGAATGGAGCAATTGGTACGACGTCGAGCCCGGCACCAATCCGGGCTTTCTGCACCAGCAGAACACGCTGCGCGACGCGCTCACCGCGGCGCTCAGTCTGGACATCTTCCATGCCCATGCCGATCGCGTACGAATGGCCTGCATCACGCAGATGGTCAACGTGCTTCAGGCGATGATCCACACCGACGGGCCGCGCATGATGCTGACGCCGACCTATCACGTCTACATGATGTACAAGCCGTTTCGCGGCGCGACCGATCTGTCGATCGACCTCGCCACGCCGGATTATGTCTATGGCGGCCAATCGGTGGCCGCGATCCATGCCTCGGTAGCGCGCGGCGCAGACGGGCATCTGATCCTTGCACTGACCAATATCGACCCGCATCGCGCCGCGCATGTTGCCGCGACCGTCGCTGGCTTACAGTCCGTCAGCGGCACGATTCTGACGGCAGACGCGATGGATGCGCACAACACCTTCGACCGTCCCGATGCGGTCAAGCCGGCCGCGTTTCACGGCGCAACGCTCGTCGGAAGCGCCCTCAACGTCGACATGCCGGCGAAGTCGCTGGTTGTCCTAGAGCTTCGCTGAGATGCGCCGGATCGCGGCAAGCCTGATCGCACTGTGGCTTTTCATCGGCGCGTCGCCGCTCTCTGCCGGGCAGGACAGGCAGCGCATGCTCGATCTGCTGCATATTTCGGCGCTCCGGCCCGGGGTCAGCGGCAATCCGGCGGCGCCGAACGCGGCGAACTACGACGAGTCCAAGGCCGGGCCGACCTCGCCGCTTCCCGAGCCCCTGCGTTTCAAGGACGGACGGCCGGTCGCGACGCCGGCGCAATGGGCACTGCGCCGTCGCGAAATCCTCGCCGATTTCGAAAACGAGATTTACGGCCATGTGCCGCGCCGGCTTCCCGCCATCCATTGGCGGGTCAACGCCCGCTCCATCGATGCAGCGACCGGCGCGGTCACCACACTGGCGATTGGACATGCCGGCGGCACCGGCGCGGCCGCCATCGACATTCAACTGTCGCTGACCCTGCCGCCGATGGAGCCGGGCCGCCGCATCCCCGTCGTGCTGCAGATCGGCTGGAACCGGGTCTTTCCGGGAATGGCCAGCACGTGGCGTGAGCAAGTCCTGGCGAAGCACTGGGGCGCCGCGATGATGGTCGCGACCTCGGTGCAGCCGGACGACGGTGGCGGC
Organism: uncultured Rhizobium sp.; assembly: GCA_964566095.1. Classification (GTDB taxonomy): domain Bacteria; phylum Pseudomonadota; class Alphaproteobacteria; order Micropepsales; family Micropepsaceae; genus Rhizomicrobium. Next base: position 25,367 of record CAZMHP010000020.1, read on the forward strand.
TTGGACGAGGGCATCGTCGGCCTGGGCAATCACGGCAAACCGCGCCGGCCCGATCAATGGGGCGCATTGCGCGCCTGGGCCTGGGGCGCCTCGCGCGCACTCGACTACCTGGCGACGCTACCGGGCGTCGATGCGAGGCGCCTCGCGATCATGGGCCACTCGCGCTACGGCAAGGCCGCGCTGGTCGCCATGGCCTTCGATCCACGCTTCGCCGCCGCCTTCATCTCATCGTCCGGCGCCGGCGGAGCGAACCTGTACCGGCGCAATTTCGGCGAGCAAATCGAAAATCTCGCGTCCGCAAGCGAGTATCATTGGTTCGCCGGCAATTTTCTCAAATATGCGGGGCCCATGACCGCCGATGATCTGCCAGTGGATTCGCATGAATTGATCGCGCTATGCGCGCCGCGGCCTGTCTTCATCGGCGCGGGCGCGACACATGGCGACGGATGGGTCGACGCGCGCGGCATGTTCCTGGCCGAGGTGTCGGCCGGCC
>CAZMHP010000021.1:0-25236 GCA_964566095.1 uncultured Rhizobium sp.
AAATGCTGATAGCCGTCGTCCTCGAACAGCTTCTTGATCTCATAGCCGGTGGCGTTGCCCCTGGTGAGAATGCCGAGACAAATAGTGCGAACGTCCACGACCGGCGTGCCCCTGGATCTATATAGGTCCGATATAGATCGACGCTATATATGTTCGCAGGTGCGAAGTTCAAGCGGGGCGCGGAAATTAACCCGGCGGGGCGGGGTTGCGCTCCGCTCAGACGTTGCAACTAGTGAACGATCGGTTGCCGGAAAGCCTCTAAAGGACCTCGACCCGGTCGACTTCGACGCCCTTTTGGCCCTGGCGAGTGGAGTAGCGGATGCGCTGTTCCGGTTCCAAGACCTGGACCCCCGAGCGTCGCAAGGCGCTCGCATGGATATAGACATCGCCGCTGCCGCTGTCCGGCATGACGAAGCCGAAGCCCTTCTGGTCGTTGAAGAACTTCACCTTGCCTTCGACCATCGGTCCGCTCGGGCCGGAATCGCGGTCGCGATGGCCGAAACCACCACCGCCGCCGCCGAACCTGTCGCCGCCCCCGAAGCGATCGCCACCGCCGAACCGGTCGCCACCGCCGAAACGATCGCCGCCGCCGCCAAACCGGTCGCCGCCGCCGCCGCCGAAGCCCCCACGGCCGCCACCGCCGCCGCGACGCCCGCCACCGTCTCCAAAATCGCGCCGGGGAGCGCGCGGTCCGCCGCCGCCACCGCCGCTCGGATCCGCCGTGCTGGTGTCCACGCTGTGCACCGCCACCACCTGAAGCCCTCGCGGCGAGTCCTGCAGATCGCAGACGATCGTCGCGCCCTGCGGCAGCTCCGAATGTCCCGCAGCCTGCAAAGCCGACGCGTGGCAGAACGCGTCGCCGCCGTTCTCAAGAGTGATGAAGCCGTATCCCTTGGTCGCGTTGAACCACTTGACCGTGCCCTTGACAGACGCCTGCGCGAGAGAGCGCGAGCCGCCACTATCGTAGTTCGCCATGATGCCGCCGAAACCAATGCCCCGCCGGAAGCCGCAATCGCACGCCCGTCCGTCCGGCAACGGATGGTCGCACCCCAGCTATCATGCGCAAAACTAGGGTGAATCCGCAACCGGGCAACGGATTTTAGTCGCGGCGATGCAGCCGAGCCCGACGGAAGGCGTCAGTCTCCCGTGCTTGGGGGACAGAAGCCAAGCCGCTGCGCACCGATCGATCCCGCCCCCGGCCACCGCTATCTCGCTCATCGGGCGATGAATTGCGCGAGAAGTCGCTGTTCGGCCAAGGAATTCCAAACAGCCGCAAGAACGGACAGCAAGAACCGTCGGCTTTACTTGAGAAAGTCCAAGAGCAGGGCGTTGACCCGATTTGGGTCGTCCTGGGCGACCCAATGGGTCGCCTCCGGCAGGAAGATGAGCTCGGCGTTCGCGCACAGCGCCTTGCTGGCATCTGCCAACGCCGGCAAGGCGTAACGGTCCTGCTGTCCCCAGATGATGCGCACCGGAACCTGTATGCTGCCGGGCGCGATCGGCGCAAAGCGGCGGCGAAAAATGGCGCGATACCAGTTGATCATCGCGGTGTGCGCGCCCGCCTGGCCCCACGCTTCGCGATAGCGCGCGATCTCGTCTTCGGACGCGGGCGCCTTCGCCTCGCGAAGCGCAGCCTCCAGGGCGGCGTAGTTGCGCGCGCGCATCAAGGTTTCGGGCAAATGCGGAATCTGAAACGCCAGGACATACCAGCTGGCCAGCATCTGTTGCGGGTTCCTGGCCATGGTCTCACGCCACACAGCCGGATGCGGGCAGTTCAGCGCCGCGAGCTTGCGGACCTTGTTCGGCGCGCGCGTGACGGTCCACCAGGCCGCGACCGCACCCCAGTCGTGGCCCACCAGATGGAAGGGCTCGCGCGTGTAATGCGCGGCCAGCGCCACGACGTCGTCGGCGAGGACATCGATGTCGTAGTTCGCGATGCCGCTAGGCTTGTCGGAGAGATTGTAGCCCCGCTGATCGGGCACGACGACGCGGTATCCGGCCTGTGCCAGCGGGCCGATCTGATGGCGCCAACCGAACCAGAATTCCGGAAAGCCGTGCAGCAGGATGACAAGCGGCCCGTCCTCGGGTCCGGCTTCCGCGACATGCAACGTGACACCATTGCAAAGCCGGCGTGTGAACCGCAAATCGGGTAGCCCGTCCATGTCCGCCTCATAACCACCGACGGCCCTGTCGGCAACAGTGGTGAATAAGCCCATTGGCCGAGATGTTCCCGAAGGAATGGTTCAGGAGGATAGCAAGAATCGGATTGCCCCACTCCGGGCGTCGTGCGACCCGAGCGAACGGTGTTATTTGCTAGAAGCGACGACGGCCACAAATGACGAATTGCGTACATACGGACATAGCTTGGCCCAGCCGTGGCCATCGTATCGCGGAGCAGTCGAGGCTAGCTGAACTTCTGGCGGATGCGCTTGACGAAGTACATGGCGGCGCAGTCGCGCCAGCGACCACGCCCACCTTGGTACAATCAGCTCTCGCACCGTATGATTTTGAGAAGCCGGTGGCGCTTCAGCGTGTCGTGGAATCGGTCATCCATCTGCTGAAGGGCGGCACGGTTCACACCATGCACCCCGCCTATTTTGGTCTCTTCAATCCAAGCGTTCTGTTTCCAGCCATGCTGGCCGATCAGATTTCCGCGGCGTTTAATCCACAACTCGCCGTCTGGTCGCACGCGCCCGCCGCGATTGAGATCGAACGACACACGATTGCAGCAATGGCCGGACGGTTCGGCTGGTCCGACGGCACGGGCCACTTCACGACCGGCGGCACGGAATCAAACGCGACGAGTTTGCTGATGGCCCTCAGCCGGACGTTTCCGCAGTTCGGACAACGTGGCGTTGGTGCGCTTTCTGGCCAGCCTCGGCTTTACGTTTCGGCAGAAAGCCATCTCGCTTGGCTGAAAATCGCGCATCAGACGGGTATTGGCCGTAACTCCGTCCATTTGGTCGCCACCGACGGCATGGGACGAATGGACCCGCTTGCCCTATCCGAGGCAATTAGGATCGATCGAGAGAAGGGCCATATTCCTTTCTTTGTTGGCGCGACGGCGGGCACCACGAACGCAGGGATGATCGATCCGCTGGAGGCCTGCGGCGACAGAGCCCGAGCGGAAGCCCTGTGGTTCCACGTCGATGCCGCGTGGGGCGGTGCTGCCATACTCAGCGCGCAGGCGGCCGATCACCTGAAAGGTATCGGTGCTGCGGACTCGATCACGCTCGACGCGCACAAGTGGCTCGCCGTTCCCATGGGTGCGGGCATGCTCCTGTGTCGCGACGAAATGTTGCTCGGAGAGATTTTTCGGGTGTCCGCAAGTTACATGCCGACCTCAACGGACGCTGGCGTCGACCCTTACACACATTCCATCCAATGGTCTCGGCGCTTCATCGGTCTCAAACTGTTCATGTCGCTCGCATGTCTCGGCTGGCGCGGATATCAAACGCATATTGAGCACACGCTTGCCATGGCAGCGCAATTGAGGGGCCTGCTTTGCGCGAGCGGATGGCGCATCGTGAACGATAGCCCGCTCGGCGTCGTCTGCTTCGAGGATTCCGCTGCGGGAACTGATCCGGCGGTGATTGCCGCCCGCGTGGTGGCCAGCGGTGATGCATGGATCTCGCCGGCGATGTTCGAAGGACGCACGGTGCTTCGCGCGTGTATCACAAGTCACTTTACAACCAGCGAGCATCTCGGAGGGCTTGTCGACGCGCTGGCGAGGGCGAGGCGTGCCGAAATCTAAGCCGCTCGTACAATCCGTTGCTTGACTTCTTGTTAAGCTCCCGCCTATACGCTCCCTCATCACCTCGCGGTCGCACGAGGCGCGCCGAGCAATTTGCGCGTTCCCACCGCAGGCTTCATTGAAAACTCCCGTTTGCTCCAGATGTGCGTGGATGACGGCAACAAGCCGTTTCGCACGTGCATCCCGCACGTTTGTGCGGTTAAGGAACATTGTTTGAATACGACGTTTGAATCCCTCGGTCTCTGCGAGCCGCTTTTGCGCGCCCTTGCCACCGAGAACTACACCACACCCACCCCGATCCAGACCCGCGCGATCCCCGCGCTGCTGGCCGGTCGGGACCTGCTCGGCATCGCACAGACCGGCACCGGCAAGACCGCCGCCTTCGGCCTGCCGCTGTTGCAGAAGCTGGCGGCGGACAAGGTCCGGCCCCAGCCCAAGGCGACGCGCGCGCTGATCCTGGCGCCGACCCGCGAGCTCGCGGTACAGATCGAGACCAGCCTGAAGACCTATGGCCGCCATCTGGGTTTGCGCTCGGCCGTCATCCTGGGCGGCGTCAGCCAGAATGCGCAGATCAACGCCATGCGGAACGGCGTCGACATCCTGGTCTCCACGCCGGGCCGCCTCCTCGATCTCATCAAGCAGCACCATGTCCGCCTGGACGGCGTCGGTGTCCTTGTCGTCGACGAGGCCGACCGCATGCTCGACATGGGCTTCATCAAGGACGTGCGCCGCATCGTGGCCATGCTGCCGCGTCGGCGCCAGTCGATGCTGTTCTCCGCCACCATGCCGACCGAAGTGGTCCAGCTGATCGGCGACATGCTGCATCAGCCCGAGCGCATCGAGGTTTCACCTCCGACCATGACGGCCGACCGCATCGAACAGCGCGTGATCCACATCGCCCAGAAGGACAAGCGTACGCTGCTCGGCCATCTGCTGCGCGACGAAAGCCTCAAGCGCGTCATCGTCTTCACGCGCACCAAGCACGTCGCCAACCGCGTCTCGGATCATCTGGAGCGCGCCGGCTTTTCGGCCGACGCCATCCACGGCAACAAGTCGCAGAACGCGCGTCAGCGCGCGCTCGACGGCTTCAAGTCCGGCCATGTCCGCGTGCTGGTCGCCACCGACATCGCGGCCCGCGGCGTCGATGTCGACGACATCACCCATGTGATCAACTTCGAGCTGCCGAACGAGCCGGAGAGCTATGTCCATCGCATCGGCCGCACCGCGCGGGCCGGCGCCGAAGGCATCGCGATATCGTTCTGCGACCCGGCCGAACGGACTCACTTGCGCAACATCGAGCGTCTGGTGAAGCGCCAGCTCGCGGTGGTGGCGCACGATCTGCCGCCGGAAGCTCTTGCCGCCGCTGCCGCCAACGATGGTGGTCAGGCTCAGCGGCCGCAGGCGCCGCAGCGGCCGCAGGAGCGCAACTACAAACAGCCCAAGCGCCGCTGGCATCCGCGCGGCAGCCGCCGCGCTGCGTGAAGCGCAATAGGGTGACGCGTACTTCGCGTCACCCGTAAATTGCGCGCCGTTCAAAACACGTTGGAGCATGATCCGATGCGATCGGATCACGCTCTAACCGGGCATCGGGTCGATCTTGTAGGGACTGGGTATGTCCGGCGACCAGTCGCGCCGGACATAGCCGTTCGCCTTCATGCAGGCCGTCAGGGCGCGATTGAAGATCTCGTGCCGATCGGTATGTGTGCCCACGATCCCGGCAAGCTTGTAATTGCGCGCGTCTTCCGCCGTGGCGGCGCAACGGGCGCTGTCGAGCGTGAACTGCGATTGCAGGGCGCTGCCAGGCTCGAAGGCGTCGGATGTCAGATCGCCGTACGATTCGCATCCCGACAGCAGAACGGACAGCGTCGCGATCGCAAGCCAGCGCCTACGCATTGCGGACGGCCTTCTCGACCGCGTCGTAGGAGAACCGGGCGATCGGCTCCAGCTCGTTTATCACCCCGCGCAGTTGCGGGATCGTTTCCTGAATGAAGTCGAAGCTTCCTTCGCGCCGCTCGTCCAGCGCCGCGATACGCGCCTCCAGCTTTGTCCGTTCCTCGGCGCGGACGTCGACTTTTTCAAGGCTCCGCGTCAGCTCCTCGATCGTGTTGGCGGCGTCGAAGATGCCGTCGATCGACATGTTGATGCGCAGTACCAGCGTGTGAATGCGGGCGCGCAACTCGGCCTGGTTCAGGTCATAGAGCGACTCGCGGTTGCGGTTGTAGATGTCGACCTCGCCCATGGCCGAGCGGAACATCCGCATCGTGATCGGGCCGTAGGGATCGCCGATCTTCTTGGTGTCCGCGGCGAAGCCCAGGACGATGGTCATCGTCGACAGCACCTCGCCGAAGAACAGCGCCGCGTTGCGCTCGCGCCGCCGCCGCTCCAGATACCATTCCATCTGCGTCGCCACGAACCCGCCCAGCGTCGCCAGGATCGCGCCCAGGAACACCGCCCACAGCGTCGAGAAGTTCGAGATGAAATCCATGTCTTCGGGCGCGAGCGCCACGCTATCCTCCGCTTTGAGGTTCCTTATAAGGGGCCGGCGGGATGAGGCAAAATCATGCTTGAGATTTATGTCGATGGCGACGCCTGCCCGGTCAAGGCCGAGGTCGAGCGGGTCGCCGAACGCCACGGCCTCGCCGTCCATATCGTCAGCAATGGCGGCCTGCGCCCCAGCCGCCACCCGCTCGTCCGTCACGTCACCGTGGCCGCGGGCGCCGACGCCGCGGACGACTGGATCGCAGCGCATGCCGGGCCGGGCGACATCGTGATCACGGCCGATATCCCGCTGGCCGCGCGCGCCCTGAAGAACGACGCCCGCGTGCTTGGCCCTTCCGGCAAGCCGTTCACGGAAGCGGGCATCGGGATGGCGCTCGGCATGCGCGATTTGCATCGCCATCTGCGCGAAGCGACCGGCGGTCAAACCTTCAATGCCGGGTTCACCAAGCAGGATCGCTCGCGTTTCTTGAGCGCCCTGGAGAACGAAATACAAGCGGTGCGGCGGGCGCATCCTCCATCCGCGTCTTGATCGTGACGCGGTTGCAGCCCAGGCTGCTCCCATGAATCTCGAACTTTCCCCTAAGGAATTGGCGTTTCGCGACGCGGTGCGGGCGTTTCTCGACACCGCGCTCGCGCCCGAACTGCGCGAAGCCGGCCGGCGCATGACCAGTGTCTTCATCGACAAGCGCTACAGCCTCGCCTGGCAGAGGATTTTGCACGCCAAGGGTTGGGCGGCGCCAAGCTGGCCGAAGGAATATGGCGGCACCGGCTGGAGCGACATGCAGCGCTATATCTTCGCGGCGGAATGCGCTCGCGCCGGCGCGCCTGCCCTGGCGCCGATGGGCCTGCGCATGGTCGGGCCTTGCATCATGCGCTACGGCACCGAGGCGCAGAAGGCGCACTATCTGCCGCGCATCCTTTCGGGTGAGGATTATTGGTGCCAGGGCTATTCGGAGCCTGGCTCCGGCTCGGATCTCGCCTCGTTGCAATTGCGCGCGGCGAGCGACGGCGACGACTACGTGCTCAACGGCTCCAAGATCTGGACGACGCATGCGCACTGGGCCAACCGCATGTTTTGTCTGGTGCGCACCAATTCCGGCGGCAAGCCGCAGGCCGGGATCACGTTTCTGCTGCTCGACATGGCGACGCCGGGGATCACCGTGAAGCCGATCGTCACGCTGGCGGGCGAACACGAAGTCAACCAGGTGTTCTTCGACGATGTGCGCGTGCCCAAATCCGGCCGTCTGGGCGCGGAGAATGACGGCTGGACGGTGGCGAAATATCTTCTCGAATTCGAGCGCGGCGGCGGTTCGGGCGCCGGCTTGAAGATTGCTTTGCAGCGCATCCGCGCGCTTGCGAATGTCCAGTGCGGTGACGATGGCGCCTGTCTCATAGAGGACGACACCTTCGCCTCGCGCCTGGCCTCGGCCGCCATCGCCGTCGAGGCGATCGCGATGACCGAGCACCGCGTGATGAGCGCGCTGTCGGCGGGGAAGAATCCGGGGCCGGCCTCGTCCATGCTCAAGATGCAGGGGACCGAGGCGATGCAGCGGCTCGACGAGTTGGCGATCGAGGCGCTTGGCGCCTATGCCGCCGTCGATCAGCCGCAGGCGCGGCTGCCGGGCGCCAATGTCGCGCCGATCGGACCGCCGGAAGGGCTGCTCGCGATGGCGCGCTATCTCAACAACCGCGCCGCGTCGATCTATGGCGGCTCCAACGAAATCCAGCGCGACATCGTCGCGCGGCTCGTCCTGGGCCTGTGAGGCAAACGATGAAACTTCATCAGACCTTTCTCTCGCCCTTTCCGACGCGCGTGCGCCTGGTCCTCTATGCCAAGGGACTCGATATCCCGTTCGTCGAGCCTTCGGGCATCCACGACGGCGGCGGCAAGGGCGACTATCTGAAGATCAATCCGCTCGGCCGCGTGCCGACGCTCGAACTCGACGACGGTCGCACGCTGCCCGAATCCGAGGTGATCTGCGAATATCTCGAGGACGCCTATCCCGAACCCACGCTGCGTCCCGCCGATCCCTGGGCGCGCGCGCAAGTTCGCTTGATTTCGCGGCTCTGCGATTTCTATCTGGTCATGGCCATGGTGCCGCTGTTCACCGCGTCCGGCATGTCGCGCAAGAGGTGGGACGCCGCGAGGATCGACTCCGCGTTCGCCGAGATAAGAAAATCCCTCGCCTTTATCGAGCACTACATCGGCACCGACGGCTACGCGGTCGGAACGTCCCTCACCCAGGCCGACGGCGCGCTGGCGCCGCAACTGATGCTCGCCTTCGAATGGGCGCCGAAGCTGTTCCAGCGGCCAAGTCCGCAAGGCGATCTGCCGAAGCTTTCGGCCTATTGGAAGTCGATCGCGAACGATCCGATTGCCGGCCGCGTCATCCGCGAAACCTATGACGCCATTGCCGCGGCGCAGGCGCGCGTTCCGAAGGAAAAGCAAATCTAAATCAGCGCCGCCAGCAGATGCTCCACGACAAGCTGCGCTTTGGCGACCGATACACCAGGAGGCCCAGATGAACGTCGAAAATGCGCTATACCCCACCCCCGACCGGATAGCCGATTTGATGGGCGATGCATCGGACAAGCCCATCGTCATGCTCAATCTGCTGAAGTTCCGCGACAAGGCGCTGTACGCCGACGGCCGCAAGAGTGAGCTCACCGGCCGCGAGGCCTACATGCTCTACGGCGTTCCGATGCAGAAGCTCGTGGCGCGCGAGGGCGGGCGGTTCATCTTCTCGGGTCAGATTCTCTCGCTCGCCATCGGCACCGTCGAAGAGATGTGGGACGTCGTGGCGTTGATGGAATATCCGTCCTCGGCCGCCTTCGCGCGCATCGCGACCTCGCCGGAGGTCTCCGAGATCGGCGTGCACCGTGCCGCGGGGCTTGCAGGCCAACTTCTGATCCGCGTCGCCGCATTGCCAGTTTAGCGATGTCGCCCCGACCGCCGTCGTTCAGTTGGGCAAGGCGCGGCGCAGGCTCGATTGCGCCAGAATGTGCTGAACGCAATCCGCTTCGCCGAGCGGCAGCCACAATCCTTCCGTATAAAGATCATGGAGGAGGCTTCCGGTGATGCGATGCGACAGGCTGCGCGCCGGTTCACCGGTCGCCAGGACGTGCCGCAGCAGCGCGCCGAAACGGAACTGCACGCCGGGATCGGGATGCTGCGAGACGAGCTTTCCGGTCTGATCCTCGTCCAGACCCGGGAAGACGCTCGTTCCGACCAATCGCGCGCGGAAGTCGTTGCTCTGATCGACCACCTCGTAGATGTGGATGTAGCGCAAGCACTGCCGGATATCCTTCGGAACGATCTCGGAGCGGGCGGGCATGCGGCGCGCACCCTTGAGCTGCTTCCAATATTCCAGCGTGAGACGGAGATTGGAATCTTCCACGCTGTCGGCGGGATGGATTTCCGCCGGTACCGGCTGCGAATGATAGTTGAAGCCGTCGTTTGCTGGCGTCATCAGTGGAAATTCCCCCAAGCAACCGCCACCGTCCATTGACGGAAAATCATAACAGAGTTGCGCGATGTGGAAGATTCATTTCGATTTTAGCATGGGCTTCGGGTTGCGATGAGCCCCACACGTCGCGCGCGGACGATCCCCGATCCCTCAAAGCGACTGTCGCCGCACCGCGACCCGACCAATCGCGAAGCCACGCATTGTGCGTCGTGTTTCGCATGTCATCCGCCCACGGATTTTGCGACGCAACAAATGTGTTAGTGATCTTGGCTCGCTTGTCGCGCGGCGCGGGCTCGGCCACATTCCGAATCGGGCGGACAATCGGGGTGTGGTCATGGCGGTCGAAAGCGTTGCGGTGCGGACGACGGCGCCAGCGGCCAGCGTGGGCTATCAGACCTTGATGGTGGGTCTGCTCAGTCTGAACTTCGGCATCCTGTTCTTCGATCGCAACGCGCTCAATTTCCTCATGCCGTTCGTGAAGCCGGACCTTCATCTCTCCAACACGCAGGTCGGCCTGACGGCATCGGCCCTGTCGTTCAGTTGGGCCGTCGCGACGCTGGTGATCGGCGCCGCGTCCGACCGCACGGGAAAGCGCAAGATCTTCCTGATCGGCGCCACGATCGCTTTTTCGCTGTGCTCGGTGCTTAGCGGATTGGCGACCTCGTTTCTGGCACTCCTCGGCGCGCGGTTCTTGATGGGCATCGCCGACGGCGGCGTCGCGCCGATCTCCCAGTCGATGACCGCGCTCACAGTCGCGCCGGAGCGGCGGGGCATCGCCATGGGCGTGATGCAGAATTTCGGCTCCAACCTGTTCGGCTCTTTTATCGCCCCCGTGCTGCTGGTGGCGTTCGCGACGGCCTTCGGCTGGCACCGCGCCTTCCTGATCACCGGTGTTCCGGGTCTCATCAGCGCGCTGCTGCTATGGCGGTTCGTCCGCGAGCCCGAGGCGAAGGCCGTGGTTGCGGACACCGAAAGCCTGTTTGTCCGCGTGAGCCAGGTTCTCAAAGAGCGCAACATGGTGATCTGCGCCATCACCTCCGTCTTGTTGGTGTCCTATCTGGTCGTGTGTTGGGCGTTCATGCCGCTGTTCCTCACCTCGGTGCGCGGCTTCACGCCGCAAGCCATGGGATGGCTGATGGGCACGCTCGGCATCTCCGCCACCATCGGCAGCTTTGTGGTGACGGGACTGTCTGACCGTATCGGACGGCGGCCGGTGATGATCGCCACATCGCTGCTGGGCGTGACGTTGCCGCTGGGCGCGATTTTCTACGGTGGGCCTGCTTGGGTGCTCGGCGCTTTCTTCGTCGTGGGCTGGGCGCTCAACGGTCAGTTTCCCCTCTTCATGGGAACGGTGCCGAGCGAAAGCGTCGACCACCGCCACATGGCGACGGCGATCGCGTTCGTCATGTGCGTGGGCGAGATATTCGGCGGCGTTCTTGCGCCCACGCTTGCGGGGTGGGCGGCCGACGATTATGGCCTGGCCGCGCCGTTGTGGATCATGACGGGACTGTGCATCGTCTCGGGCGTTCTGGCGCTCGGTCTGCGCGAAACCGCGCCCCTGGTTCTGGCGAAGCGCGCGGCCACGAGATAGCGCGCGCCATCATGCCCGGCGGGCCTAATAGCGCGAAAAGTCCATGCCGGCGCGATACAGATCCGCGATCAGGCGCACGATATGAGCATGACCCTGTTGAATGGCCCGATAGCATTCCGGCCGCATGAGTTGCGCACGCGGAATGACAAGTCCCTTGCCACGCTGGCGTGTGGCGGTGCCGCGCGCGACGAGCTTGTTTGCGGAGCGCCGCACGGTCTCGTAAGGAATCCGCAATGCGTTCGCCAAGGCATGCACCGTCACGGGCCGGCGCAGGTTATCAGGCGGCAGCTGCGCCAGACCGCCAAATGCGACGTTTTCGTGAGTCGAAGTGATATGGCGGACGTTGGACGTCCAGATCGCGGTATAGACAAGGGCATCGAGGAAATTGTCGTCGTGCTGCATGCCCAGCGTGTCGACGCCTCTCAGGACGACTTCAATTCCCACTCTCAGAAGCGAGCGGATATTGCGCGGCAACCCGCCATGCGGCGGCATGGGAACGGTTTGCGGCAGTTTGGCCCTGTAGGGTCCGAAGTCGAACTGGCTGCGTTTCAGGTCGCCGGCAAGCTGCAGCAGGCTGCGCCATACCTCCTCGAACGCCGCCATGCGATCCGCTTGAAGATGGATCGCGGCCGGAACGATATAGCCCTGCCGCCCCCTATATTCGCATTGTCCCTGCTCCTGCAGCCGCCGCACATGCCGGCGAACCGTTTCGTAGGGAATGCGCAACGAGCTGGCCAATGCCGTCACGGACACCGGCACGCGCATGTCGTCGGGCGGCAAATCGTCCATGCCGCAATACTCGCTATTGGCCCGAGAACGGGTGATATGGCGGACGTTGGCGGACCACATGGCGGTGAAGACGAAGGCTTGAATCAAGTCCCCGTCCGCCAGCCGGACCATGCTGTCGACGCTGCGCAACAGAAAGTCGCTGGCAACGCGCGCGACGGCGCGAATATTCGGCGGATCCTGCAAGGCCGAATGCTGGCCGCATACGGCGATAACAGGAGTTAACGCGGCCTCAGAACGCATACACGGCCCCCCTAATCAAATGTTGCATTCTTTGGCGGCCTTGGAAATGGAATTTCCTCCGGTCGCATAGGACGCGGCCCGGCTATCCCCAATATTCGGCGCGTCGTTGGGGCGCCCTAAGGACTGCTACAAAGCGTCGGCCGTCGCGTTGCGGCGCGTTGGAATTCAGGCCGGTGATGTGCTTGCACCTTGCGGCCCATCCATAGTCCCGTGCGCAAATGCAGGTACCGCTGGCCGTCATCCCGTGGTTAATCCGTATACACAGCGCCGGAGTGCGCCGCGAATGCTGCGCAAGAGTCGATCTACCTAGGCGGAATACCTATCTGGTCTCCCTGCGAATCTCCGTACGCGGAATTCCCGGCTGTGATTCGCGTCCTGACTTAACGAAACTCTTACCAATCGCAGAACGCGAAACGTGGGGAGTAGGAAAGTCATGACAATGAACATCTCGCAGAAGAACGCGCCTGTCGGAAACATCGCTTTGTTTCCCCTTCTGTCCCCGGCGACCGTCGATCGGTCGGCGCCGGACAATCTCCAGGAGCATTTGAGCGTGTTGCGCGGATTCGCTTCGACCCAGCGGTTTTCCCGCAATGAGACGATCTTCCAGGAGGGTGACCGGGCCGCCACGATTTATCGCGTCGTCGTCGGCACGATCCGTCTTTGCCGCCATACGCCCGACGGTCGCCGCCATATCGCCGACTTCGCGCTGACCGGCGATCTGTTCGGCGTCTTCGGCAGTCCCGAGCATGTGTTTACGGCCGAGGCGGTCACCGATGTCACGCTGGTCGCATATCCGCGGACGCAGCTCGATCGGCTGTCCGATCGCGACCCGCGGTTCCGCGCCAACATCCTTTCGCATCTGTCTTCCACGCTCATGACGGCGCAGCTTCACACCTTCGTTCTGGGTTGCCAGAGCGCCAAGGAGCGCCTGGCGTCCTTCTTGATCCGTCATGCCGAACGCACCGGCGCGATGGCGACCGGCAAGCTCCAACTCAGCATGGGCCGTCAGGATATCGCCGATCACCTCGGTCTCACGATCGAGACCATCTGCCGTGCGGTGACGGCACTGAAGAACGAGAAGACGATCGCGGTGCCCTCCATCCATCAGATCGAGCTGCGAAACATCGAGGCGCTCTGCGAGTTGTCCGAAGGCAGCGCCCTGCACTGACCGGCCGAACCTTCGGCCGCCGTCCCCCGATCGCACACGGATCAAACGTCATGCATGAGTTCTTCGAAGCCATCTTTGGCGCCTATGTGCACTTGATCGGTTGGACGTCCAGACTGGCGGACATCCTGGGGGGACTGGTGCACCGCGTCTCGCAGCCCGGCGATCTCGCGTTCGCATCGATCGTGGTTGCTTCGCTTCTGCTTTGCGTCTTTGCCTGCGTTTGGGCCTTGATCGAGCGCGGCCGTTCCGCCGCCCGACATTATGTGATGAGCGCGACCCTGGCGCGCGCCCAATCGGAAATTCGCTTTCGTGAATCGGTCATCCAGGCGGCGCCCGAGGCCATCGTGGTCATGGGCTCGGATCTGTCGGCGCCTCTCAGCTATCGCGGCGGCGGCGCGCTGCTGCAGGCCTGTTTGTCCGGTGCCGATGCGCCGCTCGTCGCGGCCAAAATGGAAGGGCTTATCGGCAGCGGCACGCCCTTCACGCTGACGGCGCGCACCGCCAAGAATCCGTCCGTCGCGATGCAGGGCTGCGTCGTCGGTAGCCGCGCGGCCATATTTCTGCGCGCCCAGGAGGGCCCGTCGAGCGTCGAGCGCGAACTGCGCGCCATCGTGGAGGCTCTGCCGATGCCGGTGTGGATTCGCGACGGCGCGCTCGCCCTGACATGGGCCAACCGCGCGTTCCTGGCGGCATCCGGGTCGACAACGCTGGAAGAGGCGATGCGCACGGATGCGCGATTGAGCGGCGCCGATCGCGAGCTTGCCGGCGCGGTGCTCGAAGGCAATGACGTCATCGCCGAACGGCGCTATGCCGTGATCGCCGGCCAACGCCGGGCCCTGTCGATCGACATGATGCGCGTTGCCGGCTCCCATGTCGCGGGCGTGGCGACCGACGTCACCGAAGCTGCGCAGGCCGAAGCAAGGCTTGGCCTTGTTCGCGATGCGAATGCGGACATTCTGGAGCACGCCGGGTGCGCCATTGCCGTGTTCGACAAGGACCGGCGTCTCGCCGCGTCCAACAAGGCTTATGCGCGTCTCTGGGGTCTGTCCGAGAGCTGGCTCGACACGAATCCGACCTTCGCGGACATCTTTGATCGGTTGCGCGAGACGCGCCGGCTGCCGGAGCAGCGCGACTTCCAGGCCTGGAAGCGCGACCATCAGCGATTGTTCGAAACCGCGAAGGGACGTCTGGACGAGACCTGGCACGTCGCCGGCGGCGCCAGCGTTCGGGTCCGTGCTTACCCTCACCTTCTGGGAGGTGTCTATTATGTGTTCGAGGATATCGGCGAGGTCCTGCGCCTGAACACCTCGCTGCACATGCTGAAGCAGACCCAGCGTGCGACGCTCGATGTGATCGACAACGGGATGGCGGTGTTCGGTCCCGACGGGCGGCTCAAGATGCACAACACGGCTTTTGCGGAGTTGTGGCAGCTGGATGAGCCCGATCTCGCCGCCGGCCCGCACCTTTCCAATATCGCCAGCGCCTGTACCGCGAAGATAGGCCGCGACGGCGTCTGGAACATGGTTGCGGCCGGCGTCACGTCTTCCGAACCCTCGCGCTATGGCGAGTGGGGCCGGTTGACGCGTGCCGACGGTCGGGTGCTGTCCGTGTCGCTCACACGCCTGCCCTTGGGCGCGACGCTGGTGGTGTTCGAGGACTTGACCGACCTGGAGCGGTTCGTGGCGGCAACCCATGCAGATGCGGCCGCATGACCGCGGTCGGTCATTGGCGAGCTGTCCTTGGCAGCCAAACCGAAGGCCGCAATGGACCGAAAAGTTCAGATAGAGATTGCCGCGCTTCTTGGGGCGACGGCGGCCGACACCACGGCTGGAAGACGCACTAATCGCCCTTGGCGAGAGAGCCGGCGCTTGGACCGGCCACGGAAGCTTCAAGTTCCGCGGCGGCGGCCAACAGCTTCATGGCGTAGTGGGGCTCGACGCCGGCATTCGCAAGGGCACGCAGGTCACGCGCGATCTCGCCGTTGCGGCTGGGATTCTGTGAGTCGAACACATCTTGGTCGCCCATGACATGACACCGTCAATTTCCCACCCATCGAAATTGACCTGATCTAATGTCCAAGAACAGTTCGGTATTTCCTTTAGGGGCAAATACATAGAAAATCCCATTTGAGCCTCGTCGGGATACAACTTTTCATTTGCCAGCCAATGGGCAAATTATTATTAGTGGTGTACAGAGGATTTACTGTGCAAGGGTGCGCTGCGCGCGAATTTTGAGTTCTCCGAACCGGCGTCTTCGGTCTGCTCGTCTCGCTGAGGCCATTGGATGTCATACGAGAGGCCGTCTCTCCTTCTGCGGGGACCGCTCCAGCGGAGGGTAGTGCCTTTATACTGTGCACGTCCGCCAAGACGCTCAGGACATGTCCTATCGGGCGGATGGGCGAGGCATACCAATGCCATGATTGTCCACCCACCAAAACATAGGGTCACGGCGATCCGTCTCGGAATAGCGGAAATGGGCCTCAGCCGCCGCGTGACGATCCGCGCACGCCCGGTCTGCGTACCATTGCGGCTGCGCCACAAGTCGCGGATCACGTTCACTACAGGTCGGCAGTTGCGCAACTAGAGGAGTGCGATCGGCGGCTATGGTCGCTGCGGGAGGGGAAGCGGACCGGTTCAAGGAACGGACGGAGCGGTCTTGGCCAAGCAAGGCAATGGTTGTCCCGGACTTCAGGTCGGCCGAACCGGCCGTCACGGCGCCGGGTCGGTTCGTCGGCAATTCTTGTGTCCGCGTGCTGTTTGCAGAACGAGGGATGGAAGTATGACCACCAATTCTCTTATCTTCGTCGTCGACGACGATGACGACGTTCGGGACTCAATTCGCATTCTTCTCGAAGCGGCGGGATTTGCGGTCAAAGACTACGGATCCGCCAAGGCTTTCCTCGCCGACAAGATCACCGTCGGTCATTGTCTGATCGCCGACATCCGCATGCCCGAGATGGACGGGCTGGAGCTTCAAGAGGAAGTCGTGAAACGCAAGCTCGGTCTGCCTGTGATCGTCATCACCGGTCATGGCGACGTACCGCTGGCGGTGCGCGCGATGAAGGCCGGCGCGGTCGATTTCATCGAAAAGCCGTTCGATGAAGAAATCCTGCTGACAAGCATCCGCAGGGCGCTCGAGCTCGGCAGCAAGACGCGCAGCGAAGCCGCCGAGGCGGCCGCCGCGGAGCGTCTCTTGGCGTTGCTGACGCCGCGCGAGCGCAACGTGCTCGATCAGCTCGTTATCGGGCGATCGAACAAGGTCGCCGCCTACGAGTTGGGCATCTCGCCGCGCACGATCGAGATTCACCGGGCCCACATCATGGATAAGATGAATGCCCGCGGTCTGTCGGATTTGGTGCGCGTCGCACTCGCGGCCGGCCGCTCGTCGACGGCGCAATAGTAGCCTATAGACGGCGTGTTCGCGGCACGGCCGCGCTTCGTGCCGCTGGCAATGCCCAAACCGAGGGAAACCCGTCGCCGACATGTTCCGGCCGTGGCGCATGAATTCGGTGCTACGCAGCGTTACTTACGGACATTGCCCGAATATCGCGCGCGCCCGCTTTGGACCATGCTGTTGCCGCTTTCGCAATCTTCCCCCCGGCGAAAGCAACCAGGCGGGCGCGGCTGCCCCCGTGTTATGGGCGCCGCGCCCCCTTCCGCCACGCCTGAGATTTGCTTCCGGCGTGCACCGTCGATTGAGGTGGGGGCGCCTGAACCATTTCGCTCAACAAAATCGCGACTTCCTCGCGCTTTGAAACGTGCGCGTCGCAGATCGAACTGCCCAACGCATCGTTTGCGCATGAGGCACCCCGCTGCGCGAGCGCCGCGCCACTAGGTATTTATCCGTATGCGGCGCCTGGCACTTTCGTGCCGCTGTTTAAGAGCGGCGAAAGCACAACTGGCTAGCCTGATCGCAAATGAACGCATCGGGAAACAGTGGTGACTAAATCGATCCAATTGCGCAGTCGCATGTCGCGGCTGTTCGCCCAAGCCGCGCGAGGTCCCTTGCACGCGGGGCGTGCGGTGCTTCTTTGCGTCGCCGTCCTGCTGCCGATGTGGTGCGGCTTTGCATGGCTGGCCTTGGCGCAGCGCGCCGATGGCATATCCGACGTTCTCGCCGGTCTTGCCTCTTTCGCCGGCGCGGACGCGGATTTCGCTGGAACTTTGGCCAAGCGCGACGAAGTCGTGGATTTTCGCAAACCGCCGGCCGGCATCGCGCGCGAGCTCGAACATTTTCGCGCCATGGCCTTGCCGCCGGAAAATGCCACCTTGGTGGTCACGCTGAAGCGCAATCCCTCCATCGCTACGCGCGGCGCGGAGCATATCGCGCGGCCGCGAACCTTTGTCTCCAATGGATGGCTTGTCGCGATCGCCACCCGGCCCGCGACGGGTATCGAGGCGACCGTCATGATGTCGCAGGACGAGGCACTGGCGGACTGGCGCCGCGTCACGCTCAGTGAAGGTGGCGGCCTCCTGCTGATTTCGCTCATCCTCTGTGTGCTCGGCTGGGTCCTTTTTCGGCAGTTGCGCAAACATGACGCGATGACCAGGAGCTTGCTCGAAGCCAAGGAGCTTGCCGAAGCCGGAAGCCGGGCCAAGACGGATTTTCTCGCGAATATGAGTCACGAGATCCGTACGCCGATGAACGGAATTCTCGGCATGACGGGTCTGCTTTTGGACACCGCTCTGGACGAGGAACAACGCCGCTTCGCGTTGACCGTGCAGGAATCCGGCGAAGCACTTCTCACCGTGGTCAACGACATTCTCGACATCTCCAAGCTCGAAGCGGGAAAGTTCGAGCTCGAATGCATCGATTTTGATCTCGTCAACACGGTGGAGAGCGCCGTGGCATTGATGGCGCCGCGCGCGCGCGAGAAGAAGATCGACATCGGTGCCTATGTCGATAAGGACGCGCAAGGCGTCTATCGCGGCGACCCGACGCGCATACGGCAGATTCTGCTCAATCTGATCGGCAATGCCATCAAGTTCACCGAAAAGGGCGGCGTATCGGTTCAGGTGCACGTCAAGCGGCTGGGCGCCGAAGGCTTGCCCGATGGCGTCGTGCCGCTGCGCTTCGAGATCGAGGACACCGGTATCGGCATGCCCGAAAGCGTGCGCGAGCGATTGTTCGCGAAATTCACCCAGGCCGACAGCTCGGTCACCCGTCGCTTCGGCGGCACGGGTCTCGGCCTGGCGATCTGCAAGGAGCTGATCGAACTGATGGAGGGCCGTATCGAGGTGGCGAGCCGCGT
Organism: uncultured Rhizobium sp.; assembly: GCA_964566095.1. GTDB lineage: Bacteria > Pseudomonadota > Alphaproteobacteria > Micropepsales > Micropepsaceae > Rhizomicrobium. The sequence goes on from CAZMHP010000021.1 coordinate 18,760, forward strand.
CGGCGCCGGATCGACCTTTGCGTTCGAGCTGAACCTGCCGCGTTCGGCCGCCGCGATCGTGGGGCGCGATGCGTTGCCGGCGCAATTGCGCCATCTGCGAGCGCTCCTTGTCGACGATATCGCCATGAACATCGAGGTCATCGGCCGCATGCTGAGCAATCTCGGCATGGATGTGCGTAGCGAGAACGACGGCTTCGCCGCCATGGCCGAACTGGAGCGTGCCTGGCATCGTGGCGCGCCTTACGACATCGTTTTTCTTGATCGCATGATGCCCGGACTATCCGGCGATGCCCTGGCCGAGCGCATCCGCAACACGCCGAGCCTGTCCGAGACCAAGATCGTCCTGGTATCGTCCGGCGGTCGCCACGGCCTGGAGAAGTCGCGCCATTGCTTCGATGCCATTCTCGAGAAACCCGTCCGCCAGCACGACCTCTTCGATTCACTTATCAACATCTACGGTCAGAAGCTCGGTCAAAAGGCGGAAAACATGCTGAACTCCGCCAAAACAGCGAACCCCATAGCGCGCAGCACGCTGAACATCCTTTTGGCGGAAGACAACAAGATCAATCAGCAATTCGCGCTCCACTTGCTGTCGAAGGCGGGACACAGCGTCGTCGTGGCGGGCAATGGTCACGAAGCGGTCGATGCCATTCGATCCGGCGATTTCGACGTCGTGCTGATGGACATTCAGATGCCGGAGCTCGACGGCGTCGCGGCGACCAAGCAGATCCGAAAGCTCGGCGGCGCCAAGTCTCGGATTCCGATCATCGCCATGACGGCCCATGCCATGTCGGGCGCGCGCGAGGAATACCTCGCCGCCGGGATGGACGACTACGTTTCCAAGCCGGTCAATCCCGGCCTGTTGCTCGAAAAGCTCTCGCGCATCGCCAAGTCCGCTCCGGTCGCGCCGGCGGCACATGCGGAGCCGCCGGTCGAACCTGCTTTGCTGGATCGCGACAATCTGGCTGCGCTGGAAAGCGTCATGGGCCCGCACAAGACGGCCGAATTCCTCGCCGATACCATAGCCGAGTGCGAGGCCAAGATGGCCGCGATCGACGCGGCGCGCGGGGCGGACGATTTCGCCGCCGTCGCAAAGGCGGCGCATGCGATCGTCAGCGCGGCGGGCAATGTCGGCGCAATGCGCGCCAGCCTGCTGGCGCGCGCACTCGAGGAACGAATTCGGCGCGGCGATGGCGCCGATTGCGATTCGTCCATCGTTGCGCTGCGCGACGCGTTGTCGGCCGCCTCGGTGGCGATCGGGACCTGGATCGAGATGCGAAAGACGGCCGTACCGCCGGAGTACCGCGCGGCGAGTTGACACCCGAAGCTCGCGGGCGGCCGCAATCGTGTCACGATCGGCGATGGCGACGAGCGGCCGCGCGTCAGTTCGCGGCGCGCGCCGAGGTCCAGCCCAGCAGACGACGGTATTCCTCCTCCGTGCGGCCATAGAGCCCGCCCGCGTGCTGTAACAGTCCGGCACGATCCAGCACCTCGATCAGGCCGCGCCTTACGCGCACAAGACCTTTCTCTTCGAGCTCCTTCAGCGCCACCGACACGCCCGGCCGCCGCACCGACAGCATCGTCGCGATGTAATCGTGCGTGATGGCCAGCACGTCGTCGTCCACCCGATCGTGCAACATGAGCAGCCAGCGCGCCAGTCGCTGTTCGAGCACGCCCGCGCCGTTGGCGAGTGCGGTGTGCGCCGCCTGAATCGCGAAGGCCCGCGAAAAGAGAAGCGCGCGCGTGCGCATATCGGGGTTTTCCTCCAATACGGTGCGATAGTCGGACGCCGACAGGCGCAGGGCCGTCGCTGCGATCTGCACCACGATCATCTGCGAGCATCGATCGTCGCCTTGCGCCAGGCCGGTGCCCGTCATGCCGTCACGGCCGATGATGCCGCTCTCGACCCGATGTCCGGCCCCGCTCTCGGTGATCACCGATGCGATGCCGCTCTCGGGAAAATAGACCCATTCGACCGGTTGGCCCCGCGCTTCCAGCAGCGTGTTTGCGGGCAGCGTCATCGGCTCGAGCCGGCTTGAAAGCCAGTCCCAGGCGTTGTCGTCGGACAAGGCCAAGATGTGGTTGCGGCTTCGTGACGGCGACGACGCCATACGCGGTACTCTGTCGGGGCTCCACTATTCCTAAGATTGGAGCGGAACATTGGTTCCGCCGCCGCCCCTTATTTCCCGACGGTGCCGCCCGAACGGCACTCTGCCAGCAGCCTTGCGCAAGTCGACAGCAGCAGGTCGGTCCGCGAGGGTTTGTCCAGAAACGCGCTGCCCTCGACCATGCGGGCCTTGTCCGGCGGGTTGGCGGAGGCGTAGACGACCGGCAAGTTGGGATCGCCGTCGCGCGCCACGGCGGCGACGTTCCATCCGCTGATCCCGCCGCCAAGCCTGATATCGGTCACCAGCAAATCGATGTGCTGCCCGCGCGCGAGCAGGTCCAGCGCCGCCTCGCCGCTTCCGGCCTCGATCACCGCGAAACCCGCCTCGGTCAGCGCGTCGGCCATTTCCATGCGGACCAGCCACTCGTCCTCGACGAGCAGCACGATGGCATTGTCCGGGCGATTTTCCACTTCGATGGGGCCTATGATGATTCGGTCGGCGACCGTAGGCAATTGTGCCAAGGAAGCTAGAGCCATGCACCACCGATAGATCGCAACGAAACAGCGTCTTATTGGTTCCTCTCGGGGGGAAACATTATTTCCTGGGCGGTGGTCCCGGGAATCACTATGAAGTGACGAAAGAGATGCCGTCTTGGGTGGGGAAGAGCCTGCAAAAGGACCTGCTATCCGACGCAAGCGCGCCCATAGCGGCGCCGCGCCTATCTCTGCCCGATGCGGAACAGTATCTCGCCGCCATCGTCACCTCGTCCGACGATGCGATCATCAGCAAGGATCTCGACGGCATTATCACAAGTTGGAACAAGGGCGCGGAACGACTCTTCGGCTACACGGCGGCGGAAATCGTCGGCAAGCCGGTTCTGATGCTGATCCCGACGGACCGTCAGCAGGAAGAGCCCGGAATCCTCGGGCGCGTGCGCAGAGGCGAGCGGATTGAGCACTACGAAACCATCCGTCAGCGCAAGGACGGCGGCCTGCTGAACATCTCGCTCACCGTGTCGCCCATAAAGAATTCGGACGGCAGGATCATCGGCGCCTCCAAGATCGCGCGCGACATCTCCGATCGCAAACGTTCCGAAGAGGCGCGCGAGCTGCTGCTCAACGAGATCAAGCATCGCGTCAAGAATACGCTGGGCACGGTGCAGGCTATCGCGACCCAGACCTTTCGCTCGGCTCCCAAGGCCGAACGCGACGCCTTCATCGCGCGCCTGCATGCCCTGTCGGACGCGCACGATCTGCTCACGCAGCAGAGTTGGTTCTCGGTCGGCGTGCGCGACGTCATCGAGCGGGCCGTGTCGCCGTTCCAGCACCGCGACAGGCCCCGATTTTTGCTCGCCGGCCCGCCGGTGCAGCTCAATCCTTCCAACGCTTTGCTCCTGTCGATGGTGATCCACGAACTCGGCACCAACGCGGTGAAGTATGGCGCCTTGTCGAACGATACGGGTGCGGTGGATGTCGCTTGGAATATGGCGGCCGGGGGCAGGCTGGAGTTGTCCTGGACCGAACGCGGCGGACGGCAAGTTTGCGCACCCTCCAACAAGGGTTTCGGGACCCAGATGATCGAGCGCGCCTTGCGTGGCGAGCAGGGTTCGGCCGAATTCGATTACGCCCCGGCCGGCCTTCGCTGCCGTCTCGCGATCAAGGTTTGACGTCCCGGCATGCGGTCCGGTGCCCCGACCCGCGGTCGCGCGCCCATATATAGAGTGAATCGCCGGTCGGCGGTTGACAGCGCCGGTCGCCAGCCACTCTCATCCTCGCGCAATGGCCAGTTCCGAACAGACCGCCGCGCCGACCGGTACGCTGACGACGGCGCTCGCGCACGCCGCGCGCCTGCTGAACGGCGATCCGGCCGCGGCGGCGGCGCAAGCGCGCGAGATTTTGAAGGCCGTGCCCGGTCATCCGCAGGCGCGGCTCTATCTGGGGGCGGCACTGCGGCGCGGCGAGGAACCGGGCGCCGCCCGCGAGACGCTCGAGGCGCTGGCATCGGAACAGCCCAGGGCGTCGGCAGTCTGGCATGAGCTTGGGCTCGCGCGCGGCGCGACCGGCGATACGGCCGGCTCGATCGGCGCGCTGACGAAAGCGACGCTGCTGAAGCCCGATGCCGGCGACAGTTGGGCGGCGCTGGCCGATCAATATGCCTTGGCCGGCGATGACGGCCGTGCCGCGCAAGCCCGCGCGCAGCAGATCCGCGCCGCCACCAAGAACCCGCGCTTGATCGAGGCGGCCGCGGCGCTTTGCGCCAACAAGCTGGCCGTGGCGGAAAAGCTTCTGCGCGATTTTCTCAAGACCGATCCCGACGACATCGCGGCCTTGCGCATGCTGGCGGAGGTCGGCGCGCGGCTTGGCCGCTATGGCGACGCCGAGATCTTGTTGGCGCGTTGTGTCGGTCTCGCACCGTCCTTCGCGGCGGCACGGCACAACTTCGCCGTGGTGCTCCATCGCCAGAACAAGTCGCAGGAGGCCATCGCCCAGATCGAAGTCCTGCAGGCCGGCGATCCGGGCAATCCCGCCTATCGTGCGCTCAAGGGCGCGGCCTATGGCCAGATCGGCGAATATGCCGCCGCCATCGCCTGCTACGCAGACGTGCTCAAGGCGTTCCCGCAGCAGCCCAAGGCCTGGATGAGCTACGGCCACGCGCTCAAGGCCGTGGGGCGACAGGCCGATGCGATTGCCGCCTATCGCAAATCGCTCGCGCTGTCGCCGGCATTGGGCGAGGCCTGGTGGAGTCTCGCCAACCTCAAGACCGCGCGCTTCGATGCCGGCGATATCGACGCGATGACGGCCGGCCTGGCGCGCGACGATATCGACGACGAGGATCGCTATCATCTGCATTTTTCGCTCGGCAAGGCGCTGGAAGACGAGGCGCGCTATGCGCAGTCCTTCGACCATTATGCGAAAGGCAACGCGCTGCGGCGCAAATCGGTAAATTACGATGCCGACGAGACGGCGGAGCACGTTCTGCGCTCAAAGGCGCTGTTCACGCACGACTTCTTCGCCGCGCGCGCGGACCAGGGGGACCCGGCGCCCGATCCGATCTTCATCGTCGGCCTGCCGCGCGCCGGCTCGACGCTGATCGAGCAGATTTTGGCGACGCATAGCCAGGTTGAAGGCACGATGGAGCTGCCCGACGTCATCGCCATCGCGCGCCGGTTGTCGGGCCGCAAGATGCGCAGCCAATCGTCGAGCTACCCCGAAATCCTCGCTACGCTGGGCGCGGACGAATTTCGCGCGCTGGGCGGCGAATTTCTCGAGAGGACCCGGATCCAGCGCAAGCTCGGGCGGCCGTTCTTCATCGACAAGATGCCGAACAATTGGGCGCATGTCGGGCTGATTCACCTCATCCTGCCGAACGCCAAGATCATCGATGCCCGCCGCCATCCACTGGGCTGCTGCTTCTCCGCCTTCAAGCAGCATTTCGCGCGCGGCCAGGGCTTCAGCTACGATCTAGGCGAACTCGGCCGCTATTACGCCGACTATGTCGACCTCATGGCCCATATGGATGAGGCCTTGCCGGGTCGCATCCACCGCGTCCTCTACGAGCAACTTGTCGAAGACCCCGAGGGCGAGGTGCGCCGCCTGCTCGCCTATTGCGGCCTGCCGTTCGAGCCCGGTTGCCTGCAATTTTATCAGAACGACCGCGCCGTACGCACGGCGAGCTCCGAACAGGTGCGCCAGCCCATCTACCGGAGCGGAGTCGATCAGTGGCAACATTTTGATTCCTGGCTCGATCCGTTGAAGCAGTCCCTGGGCCGGGTGTTGCAGGATTACACTCGGTCCGGCGCGATCTGACGCGCTGCAGCATTTTTCCGGCCGTGTCCCCATCTGTCGCCATTGACGGTGCGGTGCGACGCGCATCAACTTGTCACAATCGCGTGACTTGAGCGTCCGGTCGCCGTGCAGGGGAATTGAATATGCGGGGTATTTCGACGGTTGGCCGGGCCAAGCCGGCGCTGTGGCAGTTGCTGCTCACCTCCACCATGTTGACCGGCGCGGCGTCGATCGCGCATGCGGCCGACGTCGACAAGACCACCGGCATCGAGACCGTGGTGGTGACGGCCGAGAAGCACGCCGAGAACATCCAGAATGCGCCGCTCAGCATCCAGGCTCTGTCGACCGAAAAACTCGAACAGCTGCACGTCTCCGACTTCGCCGACTACGTCAAATTTCTTCCCAGCGTGACCTACACGGTGGGCGGCCCGGGCGGCGGCAATGGTGCTCCCGGCTTCGCCAATGTCTCGATGCGCGGCGTGTCCAGCGGCAATGACGGCAATCATTCTGGCTCGCTGCCCACCGTCGGCATCTATCTCGACGAGCAGCCGATCACCACGATCGGCGGCGCGCTGGACGTGCAT
>CAZMHP010000022.1:0-5364 GCA_964566095.1 uncultured Rhizobium sp.
CAGGAGATCGTCGCGGTCGGCGGCGACGGCACGATCAACGAGGCGGTCAACGGCATGTTCGGACCCGAAGGCGCGACCCAGCCGGACGCGGTGTTCGCCTTCGTGACCAGCGGCACCGGCGGCGATTTCCGCAAGAGCTTCGGCATCGCGCCCGGCGTCGAGGCGGCGGTGGAACGGCTCAAGAGCGCGAGCGTCCGGCGCTGCGACATCGGCCGCGTCTCCTGCCTCACCGAGAGCGGCGCGCCGGCGGTCCGTTATTTCATCAACATCGCCTCGTTCGGCCTGTCGGGTCACATCATCGCCTCGGTCAATCGCGCGCGCATCGCCAAGCTGTTCGGCGGCTCCTTCGCCTTCGCCTTCCACAGCGCGCTCGCCATGCTGCGCTATCGCAACAAGCCGGTGCGGCTGATCGTGGACGGCAGCGACGACGAGATCGCGACGATTTCGACCGTGGCGGTCGCGAACGGCCAATATTTCGGCGGCGGCATGCGCGTGGCGCCGGGCGCGCGGGTCGATGACGGTTTGTTCGAAGTCGTGGCGATGGGCGGCGCGCCGGCCGGCCAGTCGCTCGCCAAGATGAAGCTGATCTATACCGGAGACCACATCCATGAGCCGCATGTGCGGGTGCTGAAGGCGCGGCGTGTGGTGGCGGCGCCGGTGGCGGAAACGCGCGGCCAGGCCGTGTTGATCGAGACGGATGGCGAATCCGCCGGCCGCCTGCCCGCGACCTTCGAGATTTTGCCCCGCGCACTGAATTTGCGATGCTGAGGCGCGACACCCACGCAAAGCTGTCATGGCCCGCGACTGCGGGCCATCCAGGTGAAACCGGATAGGCGTAGAAAACTTGGCTGAACGAACCTTCGATGCCATGAGGCAACGTCAACTGGGTGGCCCGCAGTCGCGGGCCATGACAAGTAGGGCTCCATGACCATCGACCGCGCGAAATTCCGTTGGAATGGTTGGGGTTGGGCGGCGCACCAGGATGCGCTGTCGGCCCGCGAAGAGGTGTGGTCATGGCTGGCGGCCGAGCTCGGCATGCCGGCGCTTCTGGCGACGCCGGCGCGCCCGCTGGACAGCATCGCACTGCCGCCGTCGCGGCTGGCGCCGGAAGCCAAAGCGAAGATCGCCGCCATCGTCGGCGAGGACCGCGTGCGCGGCGACGATCGCGAGCGCGCCTTCCATGCCCTGGGCAAGAGCTATCACGATCTCATCCGCCTGCGCGCCGGCGATCTTTCGCGCAGCCCCGACGCGGTCGTCTATCCGCGCGGCGGCGACGAGGTTCTGGGTGTGCTGCAGGCCGCGTCCGAACTCGGCGTTGCGGTCGTGCCCTTCGGCGGCGGGACCAGCGTGGTGGGCGGCGTGAGCGCAGCGCGCGGACCCTTCGTGGCGGCGATCGCGCTCGATCTTTCCGACATGGATCGTCTGATCGAGATCGACCCGGTGTCGCGCACGGCGCGGTTCGAGGCCGGCATCTACGGTCCGGCACTGGAGAAGGCATTGGCGGCGAGCGGCTTCACGCTCGGCCATTATCCCCAGTCCTTCGAATTCTCCACCCTCGGCGGCTGGATCGCGCATCGCGGCGCCGGCCAGGGATCGGGCGGCTATGGCCGCAGCGAGAACTGGCTGGCCGCCGCCACGCTCGCCACGCCGCGCGGGTTTTTGTCCGTGGGCGGATTTCCGTCGTCGGCCGCCGGTCCGCAACTGCTCGATCTGGCGCTCGGCTCGGAAGGCGCGTTCGGCGTGGTGACGGAGGCGACGGTGCGCATCCGCCCCGCGCCCAAGGCGATCGATTATCGCGGCTATCTTTTCCACGATTTCGCCGGCGGCGCGGCGGCGATCCGCGAGGCGGTGCAGAGCGGGATCGGAGCCACGATGCTGCGGCTCTCCGACACCGCCGAAACGCGCTTCTATCGCACCTTCGGCGCGCTGGGGAAAAAGCGCGGCATCAAGGACCGGCTGGCGCAGCTTTATCTCGACGCCAAGGGTTTCGACGCCGCCGCCTGCGCGATGATCGCGGGCTTCGAGGGCGAAGGCGAAGAGGTCGAAGCCGCGCGCCATGGCTTCGAGAAGATCGCGGCTAAGCACCGCGCGCTCAAGCTCGGCCAGGGCCAGGGCCGGCGCTGGATGGAAGGTCGTTTCCATGGGCCCTATCTGCGCGATCCGATGCTCGACCGCGGCATCGGCGTCGATACGCTGGAGACCGCGACAAGCTGGAAGAACGTCGACGCGCTCTACGTCGCGGTGCGCGACGCGCTGGACAAGGCGATGCGCGAGACGAGCCCACGCGACGGCGCCCACGGCACGGTGCAATGCCATATCAGCCACGCCTACCCGGACGGCGCGAGCCTCTATTACACCTACATCTTCCCGCGCGCGCTGGAGCGCGAGGTGGAGCAATGGCGCGCCATCAAGGCGGCGGCGTCGGACGCCATCGTCGCGAACGGCGGCACGATCAGCCATCACCACGGCGTGGGCGAGGATCACCTGCCCTGGATGGCGAAGGAGAAGGGCGCTCTCGGCGTCGACGTGCTGCGCGCCGCGAAGATGGCGCTGGACCCCAAGGGCGTGATGAACCCCGGAAAGCTGATCCCCGGCGCGTGACCGCTCCGTGCCGCTCACCCTTCGCCAAGCTTAGGGTGAGGATGTTGAGCGCATCCTCATGCCGAGCGTGTTGAAGCATGACGCCCGCTCAACCCGTCGGCGGCGTCTGATTGAGGCCGAGGCAGGGATAGCCCAGAAGCGCCTGGCCGTACTGGCCCAGATGCGCGTTCAGGACCCAGCCGAAAAGATCCTTGAGCGAGGTGACCTGTGGCGGCGGCGCTCCGGGCGTGAACGCCTGCGGATAGGGCTGGCCCTGCTCCCACAAGCCCCAAACCCCGTTGATGGGAAAATGCATCAGGCATTGGGCGTAATAGGGCGTGATCGTTCCGCCGCTCGGATAGCCGGCCTTCGCCATCAGATTGTTCAGCGTAACACCGAGCGGCGCGCCCACTTCGACCGGAAGCTCCGCGCCATCAGCAAAGAACACGGTATAGGGATCGGAAAGCGGCTTGAGACCCAGCCTGATCATGCCGGCAAGGTTCGTCCAGGCGCGCGGCACCACGTCGTAGACGTTGGCGTAGTTCATGTTCCAGTACAGAAGCGGCCAGCCGCCCGGTCCGGGCGTCGTCGCATTCGGAACCGGAACGCCGGTCGCGACCGGCATGTAAGGTCCGCTGACGCCGTCGAGCGACAACAGCGTCGGCGGATAGCTCACCGGGATCGGCGCCGGGTCGAACGGCACGATCGGATCGGGCACGGCCGGCGTGAAGAACTGCTCGGCGAACGCCTTGTTGCCCGGCGTCGGCCCGGCGGTCGCGAGGATATACACGTTCGCCCATTGGCTTTTGTTGGGATTGGGCGCGTCCAGCGGCGGCATATATTTTTTGTCCGCGGCCATCGGATAGAGCAGCATGGCAAGACTGGGCGACAGCGCGCCGCCCAGGCTGTGGCCGGTGAAGACCAAAGTCTGGCCCGACTGCGGAACCGCGTTCAGAAAGTTCATCAGCGTGACGCCGGTATAAGGGCAGACGGCGTTGTAGAGCGCGTCCAGGCCGTGCGCGGTACCGGAATCGATGGCCGGCTGCGTCGGCGCCGGATCGGAAATCGGCGTCCATTTGAGCGTGCCGTCCGATTTGGTGGTCGGCGGCCAGGAGACCATGTTGGCCGGGCCGACATACAGGTCCTGCACCACCGCGGCCGACCAGCCGGTCGGATTGGTGCCGGCGATCGCGACGACATACATGTTGAGCGACGGGCTGTGGGCCACATAGATCATGTTGGTGGCGCCGGCATTGATCGGCTTGTCGAACAGCGATGCGACATAGACCTTGGGTCCCCACACGGCGGACCAATCGCCGCCGGCAAGGGTTGGAAAGTTCGCGTTGGGCCGATTCATCAAATCGAAGAACGGCGATATCGCGGGCGCCGGTCCCGGCTTGGGCGGCTGATAGCCGCGCAGATAGGTGTTGATCGCCGATTGCAGGTCGGGCGGCGGCGCCGACTGATAGAACAGCGCGTTCGAGCTCAGGCTGAGCATGAAGACGGTTTGCGGCGAATCATAGACTGCATACGACATGGGTTTCCCTTCAGCGACATGGCCAAAGCGTGCAAAACGCAACGTCACGCAAACGCGCGATCCTAACCACGTGCAGGCGGCTTGGGAAAAACGCACTTCCCCAATTTGGGTTTTGCACGCGCGCCGATGACGGCGCCGCGCCGCGCAAACCATGCTTCAAGGATCTATCGGTGCGCGAAACGAGCCACCACCCAGGGTGGCAATCGGCGCTAAACCGCCACGCCTTCCTTCACCGCGGCCGCGGCGGCGGCGACGGCCTCGCGGGCCTTGGGGATGAAGCTGCGCATGCTGAAGAAGCCGTGCACCATGCCGGGATAGTTCACATAGGTCACCGCGACGCCGGCGGCATCGAGCTTGTCGGCATAGTCGCGGCCTTCGTCGCGCAAGGGATCGAAGCCGGCGGTCGCGACATAGGCCGGCGGCAAGCCGGAGAGATCGCTCGCCAACAGCGGCGACAGGCGCGGATCGGTGCGGTGCTTCAAGTCGGGACAATAAAGCTTGGTGAACCAGTCCATGCTCTCCTTTTCGAGGAAGTAGCCCTTGGCGTTCTCGCGCATCGAGAGGGTCTCGGCCGTCGCGCCGAGCTGGGTCACCGGATAGATCAGAAGTTGGAACGAGATGGCCGGGCCGCCTTGCGCCTTGGCGAGCTGGCAGACCACGGCGGCGAGATTGCCGCCGGCGCTGTCGCCGCCGACCGCCAGGCGGTTGGCGTCGATGCCGAACGCCGCGGCGTTGGCCGCGATGTGGCGGGTCGCGGCGAAGCAATCGTCGACCGCGGCGGGAAAGGGATGCTCCGGCGCCAGGCGGTAGTCGATCGCGATCGTGCGGCACCCGCTGCCATTGGCGAGGCAGCGGCACAGATCGTCATGGCTGTCGAGATCGCCGAGCACGAAACCGCCGCCGTGATAGAAGACGAGCCCCGGAAGCACATCCTCCGTCGCGCCGGCCGGCGTGTAGATCCGCACGGCGATGTCGCCCGTCGGACCCGGCACCGCGCGGTCCTCGACCTTGCCGACCGGCGTGTCGCCGCCGCGGAAAATGCTGGCGCGCATCGCGGCGCGCGCCGCCTGCGGCCCGATCTCGTTCATCTTGGGCAGCTTCAGCGCCGCCATCTGGTCGAGAATCTTGCGGACATGGACGTCGAGGGACATGGGTGCTTTCTCTATCAGCGCGCTTGCGGGAATTAGCCCATCAACTTCGCCACCGCCTTGACCGCTTCGGTCAGCGCTCGCGCCTGAGCCTCGTAG
>CAZMHP010000022.1:5374-24845 GCA_964566095.1 uncultured Rhizobium sp.
GTCGGCGAGCGCGTCGCGGGCCTGGGGCAGCACCGACTGGAAATAGATGAAATCGTGCACCATGTCGGCATGATCGGCGACCTGCACCGTCACGCCGGCGGCGCGCAGCTTGTCGGCATATTGCATGCCCTCATCGTGCAGCGGATCGTAGCCGCCGAGCATGACGAAAGCGGGCGGCAGGCCCGAGAGGTCCTTGGCGCGCAGGGGCGAGATCCTGGGATCGGTCCGGTCGGCGTCGGCCGGCAGATAGCTCGCATAGAACCAGTCGAGCGTTTCGCGCTCCAGGAAGTAGCCGACGGCGAATTCGCGCATCGACGACGTCTCCTCGCCCACCTGCACCACGGGAAACAGCAGCATCTGCGCCGCGAGATTGATGCCGCCCTTGGCTTTGGCGAGCTGGGTCACTTCGGCCGCCAGCGCGCCGCCGGCGCTGTCGCCGCCGACCGCGATCCGGTTGGCATCGACGCCGACCTCGGCGGCGTTCTGCGCGACCCAGGAGACAACGGCGAAGGCATCGTCCAGCGCGGCGGGAAATTTGTGCTCGGGGGCGAGACGATAGTCGACCGAGATGACGCGCAGCCCGCCCTCATTCGCCATGATGCGGCATAGCCCGTCTATCACGTCGACGCTGCCGATCACGAAGCCGCCGCCGTGGAAATAGATCAGCGCCGGCATCGCCTCGCCGCCCGACGCGACCGGCGTGTAGACGCGCGCGGGAATATCGCCGGCGGCGCTCGGCACCGTGAGATTCTCGGTCTTGCCGACAGGCACGTCGCGCGGACCCACCATCTGCATCAGCGCGATCATCTGCTCGCGGGCGACGACGGCGCCGACGTCCTGCAGCTTGGGCATGCCGGCGGCCTTCATCTGGTCGAGGAAGGCCTTGACGGTGGGATCGAGCGGCATGGGGTCCTGTCCGGGTGTCCGAGGGCAAGTGTGGGGGCAAGAGTTGGCGCCGCGCAAGATGGCGCCAGATGCCGGTTCGGCGCGGTAAACGGCTATTTGCGATGATGCTTGGTTTTGCCGCCGACGATCCGCGTGATCTGGGTGTTCGTCAGGACGCTCTGGGCCGCGGCATAGTCGTCGGCACCGATGCCGTCGATCGTCAGCTCCGTGATGCTGGCCATGCCGGACTTGCCGGTCTTCACCGCCACCATGTGCACGTTCACGTGCACGCCGCTCGGATTGGTCAGATCGGTGTCGTAGATATAGCCGCGATAGCCGGAGATCTTCGTCGGCCCCATCTGCTGCGGCGGGTTGGCGCCCGCCGTCTTCATCGCGCCGTTCGCCAGATCGTCCAACGTGCCCTTATAGGGACCGACCGTGAGGGCATAAGACGCGCTTTTGTTGCCGGCGATCAGCAGCAGGTTGCCGGAGCCGTCCGGCCGATGTGTCCAGTCGTCCGGCGTGGTGATGACGAAGGCCGGATCGCCGGTCTCGGGAAAGCGCACCGTCTCGGCCCTCGCCGACAGGGCACATAACAGCATCGCGGCAAGAACGGCCGCGGCCGGCCGATGGATGCGCATAACCATTCCCCCCTTCGTCCCCATTACGGTATCTCGATGACCTCGGCGTCGGGCTGTGCCGCGAAGAGCTTGTCGACGAGCGCGTGCCGGCGGTCCATCGTGGCGCGCTGATTGACATAGCCCTTGTCGGTGATCTCGTGGCCGTCGACAGACGGCGGCTCGGCGAGCAGGATAACACGCTTGATCCGCGCCGAGGAGCCGCCGGCGTCGCGATTGTGCTGGGCGAATTTCTCGCGGATCACCCCGCGCAATTTGGAATCCTTGACGATTTCTACAGGATCGGACGTGCCGGTGAGCTCCTTGGCGGCCGCCAGGGCGGGCCAGGCCAGAAGACCGACGAAAGGTTTGTCCTGGCCGCACACCACGCAATCGAAGATGAAGGGCGAGGCGGCGCCGACGGCCTGGGCGCGCAGCGTGCCGGCGCTGACCCAGGTGCCGCTGTCGAGCTTGAAGTCCTCGGTCACGCGGCCGTCGAACACAAGGCCCTGGGCGGGATCGTTCTCGTCGACGAATTTCGCCGCGTCGCCCAGCGAATAGAAGCCTTCCTCGTCGAACGCGGCCGCCGTCAGATCGGGACGCTTGTGATAGCCCGGCGTCACCGTCGGGCCCTTCACGCGCACTTCGAGCTTGGTGCCGTTGGGCACCAGCTTCAGCGTGATGCCGGGCAGCGGCAGGCCGACCAGGCCGACGCGCTCGGTGATCCAATGCACCACGGTGATGCCCTGTGTCTCGGTCGCGCCATACATCGTCGTCATCGGGATGCGATGGCCGATGGAGGCAATCGCGAGCGCCTGGAAGCGCTCATAGATGTCCTGGCTCAGCGTCGCGCCGCCATAACCGGCCATGCGCAGCTTGGCGAAGACATGGTCGCGCAGGCTGTCGTCGCGCTCCATCGCGTCGCACAGCCAGCCGAAAGCGATCGGCGCGGTGCCGATCCCGAGGGGCACGATGTCGCGCAGGTTGCGGATCGTCTCCTCGAACATGCCCGGCAACGGTTTGCCGGCATCGAGATAGATCGTGCCGCCGGCATTGATCTGACCGTTGAACTGGATATTGCCGGCGCTGATGTGGTTCCACGGCATCCATTCGAGATGCTGCGGAATTTCGGTCGGATCCGGCGGCTCGGTGCGCAGCGCTTCCTGCGCCGCGATGACGGCGCACATCATGCCGTGCGTCTGCACCACGCCCTTGGGCATGCCGGTCGAGCCGGAGGTGAAGAGATATTTCGCCGTCGTGCCGTGATGGACCGCCTCCGTCGCCTTGGCGACGTCCGGCGAGGGATTGGTGCGGATCAGATCCTGATAGGCCGTCGTCTCGCGGCCGGGGATCGGCATCGCGGTCACGACCTCCACGCCGTCCAGCGCCAGCGCGGCCAGGGCGCGCGCATAGAGCGGCCCCTGCTCGGCGAAGATCATCTTCGGCGCGGCGATCGAAAACACATGTTTGAGCTTGGAGTGATCGCCCGACATCAGCGAATAGGCGACCGACACGGGCGCCAGCGGCACGCCGGCGAACAGCGCGCCCAGCATCATCGTCGCGTGCGCGATCGAATTGCCCGACAGGATCATCAACGGCGTGTCGGCATTCATGCCGCGCGCCAGCAGCGCCTGCGCGACGGCCTGCGCGCGGTCGTACATCTCGCCATAGCTGATGAAGCGCCAATCGCCCGTGCCGCCGCCCGGCAGCGGCGCGCGCTCCGCGATGAAATTGCGCGCCGGATGGGCTTTCGCGCGGTCGGCGAACAGATGCGCGATGGAGCGGTGCTGCGGGCCGAGCGCGTGCGTCTGCGCGATATATATCGTTCCATCCCCCGATTTTCGCACATCGATGGCCGGCGGCTTTTGCGGGAGCGGCCGGAACGGCGGCAGGTCGGTGTTTTTCACCTGGACATTCATAGGCTTACTCCCAGTGGCGACGAACTACACTCGCGCGCCGTAAATCATTATATTTCCCCGCGAGTCTCGGTATAATTGCCTCAAGACCGTGAGGTTTCCTCCGCATGCGCGGCAAAAGCGTGTTGCTCATCATCGGCGGCGGGATCGCCGCCTACAAGTCCTTGTTGCTGATCCGCCTGCTGCAAAAGCGCGGCATCGGCGTTCGCGCGATCCTGACCAAGGCCGGCGCGGAGTTCGTGACGCCGCTTTCCGTTGGGTCACTCACCAAGGACAAGGTCTATCGGGACCTGTTCGACCTGACCGACGAAGCGGAAATGGGACATATCGAGCTGTCGCGCTCGGCCGATCTCGTCGTCGTCGCGCCGGCGACGGCGGACCTGATCGCGAA
Source organism: uncultured Rhizobium sp. (assembly GCA_964566095.1). GTDB lineage: Bacteria > Pseudomonadota > Alphaproteobacteria > Micropepsales > Micropepsaceae > Rhizomicrobium. Next base: position 9,184 of record CAZMHP010000022.1, read on the forward strand.
GGCGGCGAACGGCCTGGCGAACGATCTGGCCTCCACCACCCTTCTTGCCACCAACAAGCCCGTATTGATGGCGCCGGCGATGAACGTGCAGATGTGGCATCACGCGGCGACGCAGCGGAACCTGAAGCGGCTCGCGGCGGACGGCGTGGCGTTCGTCGGGCCGAATGACGGCGAGATGGCGGACGGCGAGTCCGGCATGGGCCGGCTGGCCGAACCCGAAGAAATCGCCGAGGCGGTGGAACGGTCGCTGGCCGCGTCGCGCGCGCTGGACGGTTTCAAGGCGCTGGTGACGGCGGGGCCGACGCAGGAGCCGCTGGATCCGGTGCGCTTCATCGCCAACCGCTCGTCGGGCAAGCAGGGCTACGCCATCGCCGACGCGCTGGCACGGGCGGGCGCGCAGACGACGCTGGTTTCGGGCCCAGTCGAGCTGGCCGCGCCGGCCGGCGTCAAGCTGCTGAAGGTGACGACGGCGCGCGAGATGCTGGCGGCGTGCGAGAGCGCGCTTCCCGCCGACATCGCGGTCTGCACGGCGGCGGTCGCCGACTGGCGGCCGGAGATCGCCGCGAACCACAAGATCAAGAAGGAGACGGATGCGGCATCGCCCACCATCCGGCTGGTTGAGAATCCCGACATCCTCGCGACGCTGTCCCGGCACGCACGGCGGCCGCGGCTCGTCATCGGCTTCGCGGCGGAGACCGAGAATGTCGTGGCGCATGCCCGCGCCAAGCTGACGCGCAAGGGTTGCGACTGGATCGTGGCCAACGATGTGAGCCCGGCGACCGGGATCATGGGCGGCGACCGCAACACGGTGCACCTGATCACGGCGAGCGGCGCGGAAGATTGGCCCGAAATGGCGAAGAGTGAAGTCGGAACGCGGCTTGCGGCAAGGATCGCCGATGCACTGAAGGGGGCGGCGTGATGGCGGTCTCGGCGATTGCGGACTGCCCAACCTCTCCCGCTCGCGGGAGAGGTCGAAAAATGCGCCAGCATTTTTCGGGTGAGGGGCCGTCTGCCGCCACCTTCCCCTCACCCGAAATTCGCTGCGCGAATTTCGACCTCTCCCGCGAGCGGGAGCGGTATTCACGGCGAAATGTCCGCCCATGAAGATCAATATCCTGCGCCTCTCCCACGCCCGCGACCTGCCCCTGCCCGCCTATGCGACGGAGGGTTCGGCCGGAATGGACCTGCTCGCGGCGGTCGCGCAGGATCTGGTGCTCGCGCCGGGCAAGCGCGTGCTGGTCCCGAACGGTATCGCCATCGAGCTTCCCGTCGGCTTCGAAGCACAGGTGCGACCGCGCTCCGGCCTCGCCGCCAAGCATGGCATCACGGTTCTCAACACGCCGGGCACGATCGACTCGGACTATCGCGGCGAGCTGAAGACCGTCCTGATCAATCTGGGCGAAGAAGCCTTCGTCATCACGCGGGGCATGCGCATCGCGCAAATGATCGTCTCGCGCCATGAGCGGGCCGAATGGACCGAGCGCACGACGCTGTCGGACACGGCGCGCGGCGAAGGCGGCCATGGTTCCACCGGACTCCACTCTGTGAAACAAGCCTGACGATGCTGAAACTTTCGCGAAAAACCCTGCTGGCCCTGGAAGCCGTCATCGACATCGCCTTCAACGCGCGACCCGAGCCCGTGCAGGCCAAGGAGATCACCGCGCGCCAGGGCGTGCCGCAGCGCTATCTGGAACAGGTGATGCAGCAATTGGTGCGCGCCGGCGTTCTTAAAGGCGTGCGCGGGCCGCGCGGCGGCTATCGCCTGGCCAAGGAGCGGCGGCGGATTTCGGTGGGTGACGTGGTGCGCGTGGCCGAAAGCCTGGAGGACGAGGACGCCGAGGCGGTCGATCCGCGCTCGGAACTGGGCATGCGCATCGTCTCGCCGCTGATCCAGACGCTTCAGGAGGAAGTGATGGCGCGGCTGGACGCAATCTCGATCGAGGATCTGTGTCAGCGCGCGCGCACCGCCGGCGTCGATTGCGGCGGCGGAACATCCGCGGATTTCACGATATGAGTTTGGTGCAAAAACAAGTTGGGTGGCCGGGTCGCGCTTCGCTTCGCTCGCTGCCCGGCCATGACAGGAGATAAGGAATGGAACAAGGCAAGCCCGGTCGCGGACGTATCTACGACTCCATCACCCAGACCATCGGCGACACGCCGCTGGTGCGCATGCACCGCTTGCCCAAGGAGGCCGGCGCCAAGGCCGACATCCTGCTCAAGCTGGAGTTCTTCAACCCGATCTCCTCGGTGAAGGACCGCATCGGCGTCGCGATGATCGAGGCGTTGGAAACGCAGGGCATCATCACGCCGGGAAAATCGACCCTGGTGGAGCCGACGAGCGGCAACACCGGTATCGCGCTCGCCTTCGTCGCGGCCGCCAAGGGCTACAAGCTCGTCCTGGTCATGCCCGAGACGATGTCGCTGGAGCGCCGCAAGATGCTGATGCTGCTCGGCGCCGAAGTGGTGCTCACCGAAGGCCCCAAGGGCATGAAGGGCGCGATCGCCAAGGCGCATGAGATCGTCCAGGCGACACCCGGCGCGGTGATGCCGCAGCAATTCGAGAACCCCGCCAATCCCGACATCCATCGCCGCACCACGGCGGAGGAGATCTGGAACGACACCAAGGGCCAGGTGGATGTGGTGATCTCCGGCGTCGGCACGGGCGGCACGATCTCCGGCGTCGGCGAGGTGCTCAAGGCCAAGAAGCCGAGCGTCAGGATGATCGCGCTGGAGCCGGAGGATTCGCCGGTGCTGTCGGGCGGCCAGCCCGGTCCGCACAAGATCCAGGGCATCGGCGCGGGCTTCGTGCCGGCGATCCTGGACCGCAAGGTGATCGACGAGGTAATCACGATCTCCAACGAGACGGCATTCGAGACCGCGCGCAAGGCGGCCAGGCTGGAAGGCATTCCGGTCGGCATCTCGTCCGGCGCGGCGATCGCGGCGGCGCTGGAAGTTGGGGCGCGGCCAGAGATGGCGGGCAAAACGATCGTGGCGATCATCCCCTCTTTCGCCGAACGCTATCTGTCGACGGCGCTGTTCGAGGGGCTGTGACCCGTCCGAAAATCGCACTGTTGTCCACCGGCGGCACGATCGCGATGACCGCCGCGACCGGCGCCGGCGCATCGCTGGCGTTCGGCGCGGCGCATCTGGCCGAGACGGCAGCCGGCATGGCGGTCGATCTTGTCGCGCGCGATGTGTTGGCCAAGTCGAGTTCGAGCTTCTCGCTGACCGATCTTGGCACCATTGCGCACGCCGCCCTCGACGCGGCGGCCGACGCCGACGGTGTCGTGATCACCCACGGCACCGACACGCTGGAAGAGACCGCCCTTGCGCTCGCACTGCTGGTGCGCTCGCAAACGCCGGTGGTGCTGACGGCAGCGATGCGAAGGCCCGATCAGCCCGGCGCCGACGGGCCGGCAAATCTGGTCGCGGCCATGCGAGTCGCCGCGAGCCCGGCGGCACGCGGCCTTGGCGTGCTCGTCGTCATGGACGACGAAATCCATTGCGGTCCGCTCGTGCGCAAGACCCATAGTTTTCGGACCCACGCGTTCTCATCTGCGCCCTTCGGGCCGATCGGCTGGATCGCGGAGGATCGCGTGCGCATTGCGCTGGCGCCCCGGCTGTCATTGCCCGCGCTCGATTACGGAGGCGGGACGCCGGTCGTGCCGATCCTGGAGGCCGGCAATGGATTGGAGCCGTCGCTGATCGATGCGCTGTTGCCGGTAAGCGACGGCCTGGTGGTGGCGCTCCCCGGCGCGGGCCATGTCGCGGCGGGCGCCGTCGATGCGCTCGCCGCCTTCGCAGCCACCAAGCCCGTGGTGTTCGCGAGCCGCACCGGCCAGGGCGAAACGCTGCGCCACTCCTATGGCTTCGGCGGAGGAGAGATGGAACTGATCGCGCGCGGCGTCATTCCCGCGGGCCCGCTCGACTCGCGCAAGTCGCGCATCCTGCTTCAGCTTCTCATCGCCGACGGCATATCGACCGATCGAATCCGGGCGGCATTCGCCGCGCTCTAGCCGGCCGCAGCAAACGTTTCGTCGAAGAGGTCGCGCATCGCGGCCCAGGAGCGGCGATCGGTGGGCGCGTCGTACTTGAAGTTGGGCATGCCGAAGGCATCGACCGATTTGTCGGTGAAGCTGTGGCCGGCCTGCGAGTAGTTGATGTATTGCAGGTCTGCGCCGGCATCGGCCATCAGCTTGAAGAGGCGCTCGCGCCCGGCCGGCGGAATGAGGGGATCGAGCTGGCCGGCGCAAACCATCACCTTGGCCGTCACGGGCCGTGGATCGTTCTCGGGCAAACCGGTGAGGCCGGGATGGAAGGCGACGACGCATTTCACATCCGCCGACACGCGCACCAGCTCCAGCACCGTCATGCCGCCGAAGCAGAAGCCGATGGCGCCCAGCCGCGCGGTATCGACATTCGCTTGCGCCTTCAATTGCGCCAGGCCGGCCAAAAAGCGCGCGTGCCACAGCGCCGGCTGCTCGACCAAGCCGTTGAGCAGGCGCATGGCATCCGTCTGATCTTTCGCCACCTCGCCATAAAGGTCGGCCGCGAACGCGACATAGCCGAGCTCGGCCAACCTTCGCGCGCGTGCCCGCTCGTGATCGCGCAAGCCGCCGCCCTGATGGCAGACCAGGATGCCGGGCGCCGTCTTGCCGCCCGATCCGTCGGCGAGATAGCCGGTCAGCGTCGTACCGCCGCTTGTGTAGGTGATGTCCCGGATTTGCATTCACGTCCCCCACCCTGTCCGTCCGCGCTCCATCGCACGGAGCCGGCGCATCCGGAACGTGGCTTAATGCGGAATTGACCCCACCCCGTATTTTGTCCGATGCTGGCGCCGCTTTCGGTTGCTACGCGCGAATCCAATGTGCGTAGGGCGCCGGCAGGGTCCATTTGTAGTTCGGGATCTCAAGCGCCTTCGCGGCGCGATACGGCCATTGCGGATCGTCCAGCATCGCATGTGCCAGCATGACGAGATCGGCCTTGCCGTCCGCCACAATGGCGTCGGCCTGTTTGGCTTCCGAGATGAACCAGCCGACGCCGACCGCGATGCCGGTTTCCTTCTTGAAGCGCTCGGCGAACGGCGCCATGAAGCCCGGCCCCCAGGGCACGCCCGACATGTCGGGCGTGTTGAAGCCGATGCTGACGTCGACGAGATCCAGGCCCTTGGCCTTCATCCGTTTCACCAACTCGATGGATTCCTCGACCGTCTGGCTGCCGGGTATGAAATCCGAGATGCCGAGCTTGGCGGTGAGCGGCAGGTTGGCCGGCCACACCGCGCGCACCGCGTCCAAGGTCTCCAGCATGAAGCGGATGCGGTTGTCGAAGCTGCCGCCATATTGGTCGGTGCGCTTGTTGGCGAGGGGCGAGAAGAAGCTCTGCGCCAGATAGCCGTGCGCGAAATGCAGCTCCAGCCATTCGAAGCCCGCGTCGCGGGCGCGCTTGGCGGCGGCGGCGAAGTCGCGCGTGACGCGGTGGATGTCGTCGATCGTCATGGCATGCGGCACGCGCGGCAGGTTGCCGCCGAAGGCTTCCGCCGACGGGCCGATCGGCATCCAGGCGCGGCGGTCGTCCGGCTTCATGTGATCGTCGCCCTCCCAGGGGCGGTTGGCAGCGGCCTTGCGGCCGGCATGAGCGATCTGGATGCCGGGCACGGCGCCGTGCGATTTGAGGAACCCGGTCACGCGCTCCCATTGCGCGCCGCGATTGTCGGACCAGATCCCGGTGCAGCCCGGCGTGATGCGCCCTTCCGGCGACACCGCGGTGGCTTCTGCGATGATCAGCCCTGCCCCGCCGATGGCATGGCTGCCCAGATGCACCAGATGCCAGTCGGAGATGAAGCCGTCCTCGGCCGAGTATTGGCACATCGGCGCCACGACGATGCGGTTCTTGAGGGTGACGCCTTGCAGCGTGAAGGGATCGAACAGCGTGGACATGCGAAATCTCCGGTCAGCGGGATTGTTTGAGCGCCTTGGCCAGCAGGTCCGGCCGGTCGGTGCAGATCGCGTCGAGGCCCAGGTCGATCAGCCGCTTCATCTGCGCAGGATCGTTCACCGTCCAGGCGCCCACCTTGAGCCCAAGCGACTTTGCTTCCGCGACCCTCTCCGGGATCGCGTCCTCCAAGGTCGGAAACCAGCCGTCGCCGCCCGCCGCCTTGATGGCGCGCGGGATCGAGCCGCCGTGCTTCACCGCGTCGAAGCCCCCGGCCCAAGGCGAGGTGCCGGCGGCGGCGACATGCTTGAGCATCTTGGAGGTCGGCGGATCGTCTTCACGCGGCGGTGTAAGAAAGGTCGAGAAGTCCATGGTTGTGAACCAACATTCGGCTCGCGGCGCGACCGTCTTGACGTGCAGAAGCCCCGGCCAGTCGAAGCCGACGAAGATCGTGCGATCGAGGTAATCCGCCTTGCGCAGCACGGCGAGCGTGGCGTCCGCCAGCGTCACCGGATCGGCGGACACGCCGCGATCGACGAAGGAGGTCTTGAGCTCGACCTGCAGCACAAACGGCTTGCCGGCCTCACGCGTCACCGCCAGGACCTCGGCCAGTGTCGGGATGGTCTCGCCATCGACCGGCATGGTGTGGGGGTGGCCCTTGGCATAGGCGCTGCCCGGATCGAGCCGGCCGACATCGAAGGCCTTAAGTTCGTCCAGCGTCAGGTCCTTGATCCGCGGCGTGGGCTTGGTCAGCCATTTGCCGCCGAGCCGGCAAATCTCGGGCTTCAGACGATAGTCGTGGAACACCACGACCTGGCCGTCCTTGGAAAGCTGGACGTCGAGCTCGGCGCCGTCACAGCCCCGCGCCACCGCGTCGCGGAAAGCCGCCAAGGTGTTCTCGGGATAAAGACCGGCGCCGCCGCGATGGGCGATGTTCAGAGACGGCATGTTCGATCCCGCATATACGCCGGCCGCGCCGGCAAACACGCGCTATCGTTTAGCCGAAATAGAAGCTGCCGACGAGCAGCAGCGGCGATTCGCCGTCGCGGTCGACGATCGGCAGCAGCAGGATTTCGGAGTGCAGTTCCTCGATCCGTTCCCGCTTCAGGCTGCAGTCGACGATGTGGGGCTTGCCGCTCGACAAAACGCCAAGGCCGATGTCGCGGTGATATTCGAAGGCGGGCGACGGGAATAGCTTCGACAGGCGCGAGCCCGCGACCTCCCTTCCGAACCGGCGCCGCATGCCGCTGCCGGCAAGCCGCACGCGCATGTCTTTGCCGTCGCCCATCGGCTCGTTGATCGAAATGTTCCGCAGCAGCGCGGCGATCGGCCGGGCCGGAATGTCGCGGCCGATGCGGAAACTGCCCTCGCGCGCGACGACCGCGCCCCAATAGTCGAACAGCTTTTTACCGTTCTCATGGCGCGGCGTCTCGACCTGCGAATAATGCGGGACGAGGGAAGGCAGTTCGGCGGGCGGCGATTTGAGGGCGAGAGACATGGCACATGCGCTTTCGAAGCGGTTGCAGGACGCCGAAGGCCGGCGGCCTGCCGGTTCCATCGCGGCGCATTCTACGACATGGCGCGGCAGACGGCGTTAAACGATAGCGCTGTTTTTCGCCTATCGCCTATCTCTCGCGCGACGCGCGCATACGTCAAAGCCTTGTGCCGCAGGCACAAAAAGCACGCGCCCGGGCTCTAGGTACAAATCCTTAGGGTGAATGCGACGCCGCCCGTTAAGCATGGCGCCGCGCCGACGCGGATTCAGTCCGGCCTGCGGTTCTTGCCGATGAAGCCGAACATGTGGCCCGCGACGTTGCGGATCTGGATCTGATCGCTGCCTTCCGTGATGCGATAGCGACGGTGGTGACGGTAGATGTGCTCGAACGGCTTGTGGCGCGAATAGCCCCAGCCGCCATGCACCTGCATCGCCCAGTCCGCGGCTTCGCAGACCAGCCGGTTGCCGCGGTAATTGCACATCGAGACCTTGTCGGAGAGATAGAGCTGGATCTCGGGGCCGGTCATGCGGTCCATCTCCCAGGCGGTGCGGTAGATCAGCCAGCGGATCATCTCGGCCTCGGTCTGCAGCTCGACCAGCGGCCATTGGATCGCCTGGTTGCGGCTGAGCGGCTTGCCGAAGGGCTTGCGCGTGTTGGCGTAGTCGATGCTCTCGTTGATGCAGTATTGCGCCGCGCCGACGCCCGACGCGGCCTGGCGGATGCGGTTCTCGTGCACGAAGTGGCGCGCCAGCACCAAGCCATTGTCGACCGGACCGAAAACGGCGCCATCGGGCACCCAGACATTCTTGAACGACACATGCGCGTGATCGGTCGGCATGTTGAACGTCCATTGATAGCTCTCGATCTTCACGCCCGGATCGTTCATCGGCACGATCAGGCACGTCAGCCCGCGCGCGTCGCCGTCATTGCCGGAGGTGCGGCAGAACACCATGTCGTGCGTCGCGACATGCACGCCGGTATTCCACATCTTCTCGCCATTGATGCGCCAGCCATTGCCGTCGCGCACGGCGCGCGTTTCCATCCATGTGGCATCGGAGCCGTGCTTGGGCTCGGTCAGGCCGAAGGCGAGCCGCATCGTGCCGTTCAGCATGCCGGGCAGGATGGTCTTCTTCTGCTCCTCGGTCCCGAAATCGCGCATCATCAGCACTTGTGGAAAATTGCCGACGACCGAGGATTCGTTCTGCAGGTCGTTGTGCAGGCCCAGCCCCTTGGCGGCGAGATGCTCGCGGATGATCGCCATGGCGAGATTGCCGATGTTCTTGCCGCCGAACTCCTCCGGTAGGGCGAGGCGCAGGAAGCCCGCCTTGTCGGCGCGCTTGCGCATCTCGCGCAGCAGATCCTCCCATTCCTTGCGCGGCAATCCGCCGTGATCGAAATCGGTGCGTGCCCATTCGCGGCGGTGATCGAAAAAACGGTCGTTGTCGTCCTGTTTCTGCAGCGGAACGATCTCGCGCTCGATGAAGGCGTCGATGTCGGCCAGCAGGGTCTTGATATGCGCGGGAATCGAAAAGTCCACGGCGTTCCTCCCATAGCTTTGCGCGAAGTCTAGGCACGCCCTCGGCACCGCGCCAGCATGGCCGAAAGGGCTGCTGCCGCGAAGGAAAGTAAGCGTGTCTTTCCGCCCGCGGGCGGTTGCGCTACAACTTGCCGCCAATACTTGGTTCCCGCCCCGCGTATTTTGTTCCTCGTCCCGCGAGTATTTTCCGGATCTGCCGCATGACAATCGAGCGCGCGCGCTGCCGCTTTCTTCTCATCCGCGACGGCTTCTACGACGATCCCGACGCGGTGCGGCGCCGCGCGCTCGATCTGCGCTACGAACAGCCGAAGGACATCACCGGCTACCAGACCGATTGGGCCTATCAGCCGCGCGGCATCAAGGGGCGCCTCGAAGCCATTCTGGGCACGCGCATCACACGCTGGGACACCGATCCGCAGGAAGGCAACGGCATCTTCTATATCGGGCTCGCGCGCGGCGCCCGCAAGGAAGTGCCGGGCGTGCATTCCGACGAGCCCTATGACGACGTCACCATGCTCGTTTATCTGACGCCCGGCCTGCCCTCGGACTGCGGCACGTCGCTGTGGCGGCATCGCGCGACCGGCCTCGAGCACGCGCCGCTCGCCGCCGATGCGCGACGGCTGGGCACCACGCTGACGAAGCTGCGCGATCGCCTGGAGCGCGACTCCGAGAAGCGATCGTGCTGGGACGAAATCGACCGCGCCGGCTACCGCTACAACCGCATGGTCGCCTATCCGAGCGGCCTGCTGCATTCGGCGACGCGCCACTTCGGCGGCGGCCTGCGCCACGGCCGCGTCTACCAGACCTATCGCGTCGGCGTGGACTGGCGGCGGCTCCGCATCGGTCGATAGTTGGCCAGAGCACGGCTGCGACATCGTGCTTTGCACCCGCGAATGTGACGTCCGCGCCACGCATGGCCTCAATGCGCGCTGTCATCGTCGCTTGTGTTGACTCGGCCTTTTTGCGGGCGTACCCACGCCTCGTTCGCCGGCATGGGGCCTGCGAGCGATTCGAGCGAGACGGATGTTGAGCAGTTCCATTGAAAAGGTCCGCACGGCCGCGCCTGCCTGCCTTCAGGGCGGGGAGACCGCACGTGTCGCTCGCGAGGAGTTCGCGCGCTAGGGGTAGGCCCTATCGCAACCGTTCACCCTCCCGAGCCCGGCTCCGGAGGGTTTTTTGTTGGCTTGCTGCCACCTTCGTGTCGGGTTCGGGTCTAATAAAGACAAGTCCGTATCATGACCGATATCGCAGAATTCGATCTGGCCAATGCCGGCGCCCGCGTCGAAGGCCATGGCTCGGCCGCCTGGATCGCCGAGGCCCGCGAGCTGATGAAGCTGGCGGGGCCGCTCATCGTCACGCAGGTCGCGCAGATGGCGATCGGCGTCACCGACACCGTCATGCTGGCGCGCTATTCCAGCGAGGCGTTGGCCGGCGCCGTCCTGGGCAACACGCTGTTCTACTTCTGCTGGATCCTGGGCTCCGGGCCGATGGCGGCGGTATCGCCGATGATCGCGCATGTTCTGGGCGCCGATCCCAAGGACGAGAAAAACGTGCGCATGATCGCGCGGATGGGCTTCTGGTCGCTGGCGATGATTTCGCTGCCGCTGCTCGTCTTCCTGATGTTCGCGCACGCGCTGCTGTTGATGCTCGGACAATCCGAGGCGCTGGCGACGGCGGCGACGACGTTCCTGACGCCGCTGTCCGTCGGCCTGCCCTTCAGCCTGGGATTTCAGCTGCTGCGCAACTATTCGACCGCGCTGTCGCGGCCGAACGCGTCGCTGATCGTCATGGGTTTCGCCGTGGCGTTCAACGCGGTCGCCGATTACGGGCTGATCTTCGGCCATTTCGGCCTGCCGCGGCTGGGCCTGATGGGATCGGGCATCGCGAGCGCCAGTTCCTACACGTTCAGCTTCCTGACGATGCTCCTCGTCGTGCGGCTCACGCCAAGGCTGCACCGCTACCGGATCTTCCGCGACTTCGCCGACTACGACTGGTCGAAGCTGAGGGAGATCTACGTTCTCGGCCTGCCGATCGGCCTGACCATGTTGTTCGAGGCGACGCTGTTCTTCGCCTCGAACTTCATCATGGGGCATTTCGGGCTGGAGACGCTGGCGGCGCACACCGTGTCGCTGAACATCCCGTCGGTAACCTTCATGGTGCCGCTCGGCATCGCGATGGCGGCGACGGTGCGCGTGGGTCTGGCGGCGGGCGCGGGCGACCGCGAGGCCGTCATGCGCGCCGGATGGTCGGCGATCGCGATCGCGGCGGCGTTCATGACGCTGTGCGCCGTGGTGCTGGCGATCTATCCGTATCAGATCGCGTCGCTGATCCTGCCGCCGACGCCGGCCAATCACGGCGCGCTGCTGCTGGCGGTGACGTTCCTCCACGTCGCGGCGGCGTTTCAGCTGTTCGACGGCGTGCAGGTGACGGCGGCGCTCAGCCTGCGCGGGCTCAAGGACGCGCGGGCGCCGATGTGGATCGCGGGCGCGAGCTATTGGCTGGCCGGGTTCCCGACCTGCATCCTGCTGGGCTTCGGCCTCGGGATGCGCGGGTTCGGCATCTGGATCGGGCTCGCCTTCGGCCTGTTCGTCGCCGCGATCCTGCTTTGCGCCCGGTTTTGGTACCTGGCGCGCATCCGTTAAGAAGGCGGGCGTTTCTGACGGACGTTTCACGCGGAACTGCCCCCTTTTTACCAACCTTGCCGCAAGGAATTGTCTCGCGGCTATTGGGAAGTCCCCAGGACCGGAGTAGGATCGGAATCGAAGGGAACCCAAGGACAGCGCCATGCGCGTTTTGTGGATCGGCTTTGCCGCCTTGCTGGCGACGAGTGCGCCTGCTTTGGCCAACGGTATCTCGACGGTGCCGGGCCAGCTTCGGCTCTATGCGACGCCCGACATGGGCGGCGCAGGCATTCCGACGGTTTCGCGCGGGGCGCAGTTCGCGATCGCCTGCGACGGCATCAAGTCGGGTGGCGACGACGTGCGGGTGGTGATGTCGCTCGCCAATCCGCCGGGCGACCAGCCGACGGGCTATAGCGCGGTGCTCGCGACCAACCAGACCGTCGCGCGCCACGCCGTGCATGTGCAGGTGCCCGACGTGCCGGACTTCGCGAACCACACGGTCAGCGTGAAGGTCTATGTCACCGACGCCAAGGGCACCAAGGCCTGCGACGCGGGACGCGTGCGGATCGTTTAGTCAGAGCGTATAGGGAATTCGAACACTCGGATCGATTCTCGCGAAGTCCTTTGCATCGCGGGTGACGAAGAGACGGCCCGTGACCTGGGCTGAAGCCAAGGTGATGGCATCGGGCAATTTGAGGCGATGTTGCCGGCGAATCAGCACCGCGCGTTCCGCTATGGCTTCGTCGAGATGGATCATCTCAAACCTATCAAGAAAGGAGCGGGTGACTGCCTCGTTGGCGGATGACGCGCCGGCCATGACCTCGATCCAGCTCACTGCGCTAATGGCCGGATCGTTGTAAAGCGACAACTCGACACGCGCCGCAGGCACATCTCGAAGATAGTCAATCAGAATATTGGAATCGATCAGGGCTCGGGCCATTCGGCACGGATTTTACGCTGATATTCGAGACCGTCGATATTCTGATCCTTCCAGGCGCCAAAAGCCGGATCGTCAGGACCAAAAAGCTCTTTCGCCAAATACGTCGTTACCGCCTCGCGAATGATTGCCGCGCGCGATGTCTTGCGCTGTTTCGAGAGTCGAGACAGCGCTTTCAAATGCTTATCGGGCAAATCCACAAGCGTACGCATGCCGCAAACATAGCGATATCGTCCCTGTATATCAAGGTCAAAGAAACGGCACGACCGCCAGCACGCCGAGCGCGCCGGCGGCGATCCAGATCGCGATGCGCACATGGCGCGTGCGCGCGACCTGAGCGGCCGCAATCAAATTCACCGACTCCGGATGCAGCCGCACGCCGCCATCGGCCAGCATGGCGGAGATGATCTCGGCATTGCGCAGAAGCTGCGGCAGGTTCTGCGCCACGCGGCCGAGCGCGCTGAAGCCGTCGGCGGCGTCGCGCAGCCGCGCTTCGGGACCGACGCGTTCGAGCATCCAGCGCTCGACCACCGGGCGGCTCGCCTCCCACATGTCGAAATCGGGATCGAGGGCGCGCGCCACGCCTTCCACCACGACCATGGTCTTTTGCAGCAGCATGAGCTGCGGCTGCGCCTGCATGTCGAAGCGGCGCGTGGTATCGAACAATTGCTGCAGCAGCCGCGCCATCGAGACGTCGCGCACGGGGTGGCCGAAGATCGGCTCGCCGATGGCGCGCAGCGCCTGGGCGAAAGTCTCGACCGGATGGTGCGGCGGCACGAAGCCGACGTCGAAATGCACCTGGGCGACACGGCGATAATCGCGCGCGAGAAATCCGGCCAGCGTCTCGGCCATGAAACGGCGCATCGTCTCGTCGATCCGGCCCATGATGCCGAAATCGACCGCGACGAGGCGGCCGTCGGGATCGACAAACAGGTTTCCCGGGTGCATGTCGGCGTGGAAATAGCCGTCGCGCAGCGCCTGGGTGAGGAAGCTGCGCACCACCAGCCTGGCGATCCGCGCCGGATCGTGGCCGGCGGCGATCAACGCCTCACGATCGCGGATCGAGATGCCGTCGATCCATTCGCTGGTCAGCACGCGGTCGGAGGTGCGGTTCCAATCGATATGCGGCACGCGGAATTCGGGATCGGCGCGCGTGCGCTCCTCCAATTCGGAGGCGCCGGCGCCTTCCATGCGCAGATCCAGTTCGAGCGCGACCGACTGCGCCAGCGCATCGACCATGGCGCGCGGGCGCAGGCGCCGCGCCTCGGCGCTGAAGCGTTCCGCCAGACCGGCCGCCAGCGCGAAGGCACGCAGGTCGCGCGCGAATTCCGTGGCGATGTTGGGGCGCAGAACCTTCACCGCGACGCGGATCGGCGGATCGGTGGCCGTGAGGCCGTCATGCACCTGTGCGATCGAGGCGGCGGCGACCGGCTCGGACAGCGCGCTGAAGGCCACGTCGACAGGACGGCCGAGCGATTGCGCGATGATCTTTCGCGCCTCGGCGGTGGCGAAGGGCGGCAAGCGATCCTGCAGCTGCTCCAGCGCGGTGGCGACGTCGTCGCCGACGATGTCGGGCCGCGTCGCCAGAACCTGGCCGAGCTTGATGTAAGCGGGGCCGAGGCTTTCCAGCGCCCGCGCCAGGCGCACGCCCGGCGGCGACGGATCGTTCTGCGCGCGGCCGCTGCCGAGAAGGCGGCGCGCCAGCCGCGCCGACGGCGGCAGCAGCGCCTCATACTCCTTCGGAAACAGCGCGTCGTTGCGCGCCAGCACGCGCGCGGCGTGCCACAGACGGCGGTAGTCGGCGAAGCCGCTCATATCTTCCAGGCCGAATGCATGGCCGCGATGCCGCCGGTGAGGTTGCGCACTTTGACCTGCGACAGGCCCGCGGCGCCGATCATCTTCGCGAACGTCGCTTGTGGCGGAAATCGCCGGATGCTTTCGGCGAGGTAGCGATAGGCCTCGGCATCGCCGGCGACCGCCTGGCCCAGGCGCGGCAGCACGTTCAACGAATAGGCATCGTAGAGCGCGTCGATGCCGGGCACGACGACGCGGCTGAACTCCAGGCAGAGAAAGCGCCCGCCGGGCTTGAGCACGCGCCGCGCCTCGGCCAGGGCGCGATCGATATGCGTCACGTTGCGGATGCCGAAGGCGATCGTATAGGCGTCCATGCTGGCATCGGCGATCGGCAGGGCTTCGGCATCGCCCGTGATCCATTCGATGGCGGTCTCGCCCTTGGCTTGCGCGCGACGAACGCCCTCGCCCACCATGTCGGCGTTGATATCGCAGACGACGATCTTGGCCTCGCCGCCGGATTCACTGTTGGCGGCCGCCCGGCCGCGGGCCCGCACCAGATCGGCGATGCGAAAGGCGATGTCGCCGGTGCCGCCGGCGACGTCGAGCACCGTCCAGCCGGGCCGCGGACCCAGCCATTCGACGAAGGCGTCCTTCCACAGCCGGTGGACGCCCATCGACATCAGATCGTTCATCACATCGTATTTCGCGGCGACCGAGGAAAACACCTCGCGCACGAGGCTCTCCTTCTGGTCCTCGGGAACGTCTTTGAAGCCGAAACTGGCGGTTGGTGAAGGGTCGCTCATTGATTTCGACAATACACTAATGTCATCCCGGACGAGCGGCGAAGCCGCGAAGATCCGGGACCCATGGCGAAGCGTCGCAATGGGTCCCGGCTCGGCGCGATGCTAACGCATCGCTTGGCCGGGATGACAACACAGGATTTGGTGAATGCCCGAATTGCCCGAAGTCGAAACCGTACGCCTGGGGCTTTTGCCCGTGCTGGAGGGTCACCGTTTCACCCATGTCGAAACGCGGCGCGGCGATCTCAGGGTGCCGTTCCCCAACGACTTCGCCGGACGGCTGACCGGGCGGCGGGTGACGCGGCTGCGGCGGCGGGCGAAATACATCCTGGGCGACCTCGACGACGGCGAGACACTGGTCATCCATCTGGGCATGAGCGGGCGGATGAGCGTGCATGTCGCGGGCAATGCCAAGAAGCTCGGCACCTATGTCCACGACCTGGGCGACGCGACGGTGGGAACCGACAAGCACGACCATGTGGTGATGGATACCGACGCGCCGGCGCGCATCGTGTTCAACGACCATCGCCGCTTCGGCCTGATGCT
>CAZMHP010000023.1:0-24533 GCA_964566095.1 uncultured Rhizobium sp.
CAAGACCTTCCTCGCCGCCCATCCCGAGATCGCCGACCGGATCGAGGCGGCGATCAGGAATAATGCCGGGCTGATCGCGCAGAACCTGGCGCTGGGCGGCCCCGACAAGGACGACGACGCCGAGGAGGAATAGGCGCTCGCGCGCCTCCCGGCTCCAAGACAGTGTCCGTTCCTTTGTTGGCATGAGGGAACGACTCCGGCGAAGGGGCGCCCCGCCACGGGCGCTCCTTCGTTTTTGCTGTCATCCCGGAAGCTGCCCCGAAGCGCAGCGAAGGGGCGGCTATCCGGGACCCAGGCGGCTCGATGGGTCCCGGCTCGCGCTCGCTTTGCTCGCTGGCCGGGATGACAGATTATACGGCGGCGGCTACACAACGCCCATGACCAGCCTCGCCGACGTCCGCAGCGCCTTCACCGATTTCTTCCGGGACCGCCAACACGCGGTGGTGCCGTCCTCGCCGCTCGTGCCGCGCAACGATCCCAGCCTGATGTTCACCAATGCAGGCATGGTGCAGTTCAAGAACGTCTTCACGGCTCAGGAGAAGCGGCCCTATAAGCGCGCCACCTCGGTGCAGAAATGCGTGCGCGCCGGCGGCAAGCACAACGACCTCGACAATGTCGGCTACACCGCGCGGCATCACACCTTCTTCGAGATGCTGGGGAATTTCTCGTTCGGCGACTATTTCAAGGAAGACGCCATCGCCTATGCCTGGGACCTGGTGCTGGGCACGCTGAAGCTGCCCAAGGACAGACTGTGGGTCACGGTCTATCCAACCGACGAGGCGGCGCGCGCCCTGTGGAAGAAGATCGCGGGGCTGCCCGACGAGCGCATCATCGGCCATGAGAGCAATCTGTGGGCGATGGGCCCGATCGGGCCATGCGGCTATTGCTCGGAGATCTTCTACGACCAGGGCGAGGGCGTGGCCGGCGGGCCGCCCGGATCGCCCGGCGAGGACGGCGACCGCTTCCTGGAATTCTGGAATCTGGTCTTCATGCAGTTCGAGCAGGTGGACGAGGCCACACGCGTGGAGCTGCCGCGCCCCTCGATCGACACCGGCATGGGGCTGGAGCGCATCACCGCGATCCTGCAAGGCGTCACCAACAATTACGACATCGATCTGTTCCGCCATCTGATCGCAGCCTCGGTCGATCTGTCCGGCGCCAAGGCGGTGGGCGAGGCGGTGTTCAGCCACCGCGTGATCGCCGATCATCTGCGCGCGACCTCGTTCCTGATCGCCGACGGTGTGCTGCCGTCGAACGAAGGCCGCGGCTATGTGCTTCGCCGCATCATGCGCCGCGCCATGCGCCATGCGCATCTGATCGGCGCCAAGGACCCGTTGATGCATCGGCTGGTGCCGACGCTGGTGGCGGAGATGGGCCAGGCCTATCCGGAACTGAAGCGTGCCGAGGACCTGATCGAAGAGACGCTGAAGCTCGAGGAAATCCGCTTCCGCGAGACGCTGGCGCGCGGCATCAAGCTGCTGGACGAAGCCTCCGCCTCCATTGCGGCCGGCGGCAAGCTCGCCGGCGACGTTGCGTTCAAGCTTTACGATACGTTCGGCTTTCCGCTCGATCTCACCCAGGACGCGCTCAAGGCCAAGAGCATCGACGTCGATGTCGACGGCTTCGACGTCGCGATGGCCAAGCAGAAGGCGGAAGCGCGCAAGGCCTGGGCCGGCTCTGGCGAGGCGGCGACCGACGCGCAATGGTTCGCGGTCAAGGACGAGTTCGGCTCAACCGAGTTTCTGGGCTACGACACCGAGGCGGCGGAGGGCCGCATCCTGGCGCTGTTCAAGGACGGCACGCGAGTCGACGTGGCAAGAGCCGGCGACACCGTGCAGATGATCGCCAACCAGACGCCGTTCTATGGCGAGTCGGGCGGCCAGGTCGGCGACCAGGGCACGCTCGTCGCGCCCAAGGGCAAAGGCATCGTCGAGGATACCGAGAAAAAACTCGGCAGCCTTCACGTCCATATCGTCAGGGTGACGGAGGGCGACCTGCGCCCCGGCGACGCGGTCGACCTCAAGGTCGATGGCGAACGCCGCCGCGCCACGCGCGCCAACCATTCCGCGACGCATCTGCTGCATGCCGCCTTGAAGCGCGTGCTCGGCAATCATGTGCAGCAGAAGGGTTCGCTGGTGGCGCCGGAGCGGCTGCGCTTCGATTTCAGCCATCCCAAGCCGGTGAGCCACGACGAACTCGAACGCATCGAGCAGATGGTCAACGACGTGATCCGCCAGAACTCCGACGTCACCACGCGGCTGATGGCGACGGAAGACGCGATCGAGGCCGGCGCCGAGGCGCTGTTCGGCGAGAAATACGGCGACGAGGTCCGCGTGCTCAGCATGGGCACCGATCCGGACGCCGCGAAGGATTACTCCGTCGAGTTGTGCGGCGGCACCCATGTGCGCCGGCTGGGCGATATCGGGCTGTTCACGATCCTCTCGGAAAGCGCGGTCGCGGCGGGCGTACGGCGCATCGAAGCGCTGACCAGTGAGGGCGCGCGGAGATACCTGTCCGGCCAGGCGGAGATCGCGCGTGACGCCGCGGCGGCGCTGAAGACCACGGCCGGCGAATTGCCGGCGCGCGTGACACAACTCTCCGACGAGCGGCGCAAGCTCGAGCGCGAGCTTGCCGAGGCCAAGAAGGCGCTGGCACTGGCCGGACCGGCGCGCGCCGGCGAAGGCGACGGCGCCAAACAGATCGGCGGCGTCAAGGCGATCCTGCGCGTGGTCGAAGGCGTGAGCGCGAAGGACCTTAAAGGCCTGGCCGACGACGCCAAAGCGAAGATCGGCTCGGGCATCGTCGCCTTCGTGGCGGTGGCGGACGGCAAGGCTTCGCTGGTGGTCGGCGTGACCGCGGATCTGACCAGCCAAGTGAGCGCCGTCGATCTCGTCAAGCTCGGCGCCGAGGCGCTGGGCGGCAAGGGCGGCGGCGGGCGCCCCGACATGGCGCAGGCCGGCGGTCCCGACGGCGCCCGCGCCGCGGACGCTCTAGAGGCGATTGCAGAGCGCATCGGCTCGCTCCCACCGGCGGCGTGATGGCACGCCCGCGCGAGAGCCTTCGCCGGCGCGTCTATCTCGCGCTGGAAGGCGGGCGGCTGGGCGGGCCGGCCGGCGGAATCGTCGAAGCTGTGCTGATCGCCCTGATCGTGCTCAACGTTGCCGCCTATACGATGCAGAGCGTCCCCGCCTTTGCGCACGTGCATCACACTTCGCTGGTCGTGTTCGAGTTCGTTTCCATCGCCGTCTTTGCGGTGGAATATGCGCTGCGGCTGTGGACGGCACCCGAAGACCCGATGGCGAGCGAGCGCGGGCCGCTGCTCGGCCGGCTCTATTTCGCCACCCGGCCGATGATGGTGATCGACTTCATCGCCGTGGCGCCGGGAATCGTGGCGCTGTTCGTGCCCTTCGTGGACCTGCGCGTGCTGCGCCTGTTTCGGCTGTTCCGGCTGCTCAAGATCGCGCGCTATTCGCCGGCCCTCTCGGCACTGGCGCGCGTGCTGGTGGAGGAACGGCGCGCGCTCTACGGCAGCCTGCTGCTGCTGCTCTGCGCCATGCTCCTGTTCGCCGCCGCGATGCATGCGGTGGAAGGCGTGCTGCAGCCCAAGATCTTCGGCACCATCCCCGACGCGATGTGGTGGGCGGTCGAGACTCTGACCACGGTCGGCTATGGCGATGTGGTGCCGCACACCGCGCTGGGGCGCGCGTTGGCCGGCGTCGCGATGATCGTGGGACTGGGCCTGGCGGCGCTGCCCGTCGGCATCGTCGCGACCGGTTTCGCCAATTCGATTCACCGCCGCGACTTCGTCGTGACGTTCGGCATGCTGGCGCGCGTGCCGCTGTTCCAGGGCTTCGACGCGCGTACCGTGAGCGAGATCATGGACCTGCTGCGCGCCTATACGGTGGGAGCGGGCGACATCATCTGCCCCGCCGGCGAACGCGCCGCGGCGATGTATTTTGTGGTCGCCGGCGAGGTGGAGGCGCAAATGCCCGCGCTCAAAGTGCGCTTCGGAGCCGGCGATTTCTTCGGCGAACTCGGTCTTGTCGAGCACGATCTGCGCGACGCCACCATCGTCGCGGTGCAGACGTCGCGTCTTCTGGAACTGTCCGCTCGCGATTTCGAGGCGCTGGTGCACAAGCATCCCGGTCTCAAGGAGGCCGCGGAAAAGTTGGCGCCACAGCCGTCCTTCGATCCGTGGCTGGCGCAGGTCGAACTTGAAGAAGGGCGTGCCGTCCAGCCGCCGGGCCAGCCTAGAGCATGATCTGATTATGCCAAATCAGATCATCCTCCAGACTCGTTTGATCGACGCGCAATTTACGGGCGAAGCGAGGTACGCTACGCCCTATTGCGCTTCACGGCGTAAAGTAGATCGCGATCTTGTTGCCGACCGGATCGCGCAGATACGCGCCGTACCAAGTCTGCTTTTCGGGCGGGCGATAGCCGGGCGCGCCTTCGTCGGTGCCGCCGCTGCTCAGGCCTGCGTGATAAGCAGCCTCGACCGAGGCGCGCGAGCGGACCCTGAACGCCACCATCATGCCGTTGCCGAAGGTCGGAGGCTGTTTGTTGTGGGGCGGGCAGATGTAGATGTCGTGCTCGTCGCGGCCCGCCGGCCCATACCCGACCCATCCGCCGTCGGCGAATTTGCGCTCATAGCCGCAGATCCCAAGCACGGAATCGTAGAACCGACCCGACTCCTCGCTGTCCCGCGCCCCTATGGTGATGTAGCCGATGATCATGCCCGCCTCCCTTTGGAGGAAGCATAACGCGATCGCGCGGCAGGAGAAAAATCAAATCATTCCGGCGCCGATCGCCGGTCGAGGTCCCGCGAGACGGTGAAATAAAACACCGCGCCTTTTGTTGGATTCGGGCGACGGCCGATCACGCCCTTGTGTTCGGCAACGATCTGGCGACAGATCGGCAGGCCCAATCGCCTATTGCCGCGCGGTGCGCGTCGGACACCGCGACGACAGCACTCGCCAGGATAACCCCGAGGTCACCATGGCGCGGCACGGTTGGCGACAAGCAATATTGCGTATCAATGGAAATCGGGGGTTCGCGGCGCCGCAAGTCCTTAAGCCATGGCATCCTTGAGCTTCTCGTCGACCTTGTCGAGGAAGCCCTCGGTGGTGAGCCACGTCTGGTCGGGACCCACCAGCAGCGCGAGGTCTTTGGTCATGAACCCGGCCTCGACGGTATCGACACAGACCTTTTCCAGCGTGCGCGCGAATTTGTCGAGCGCGGCGTTGCCGTCGAGCTTGGCGCGGTGCTCGAGCCCGCGCGTCCAGGCGAAGATCGAGGCGATCGAGTTTGTCGAGGTCGATTTGCCTTTCTGATGTTCGCGGTAGTGGCGGGTGACCGTGCCATGCGCGGCTTCCGCTTCCACGATCTTGCCGTCCGGCGTGGTGAGCACCGAGGTCATCAGGCCCAGGCTGCCGAAGCCTTGCGCCACCGTGTCGGACTGCACGTCGCCGTCATAGTTCTTGCACGCCCAGACATAGCCGCCGCTCCACTTGAGCGCTGCCGCTACCATGTCGTCGATCAATCGGTGTTCATAAGTGATGCCGGCCGCCTTGTATTTGTCGGCGAATTCCGCGTCGAAAATCTGCTGGAACAGATCCTTGAAGCGGCCGTCATAGGCCTTGAGGATGGTGTTCTTGGTCGACAGGTAGAGTGGATATTTGCGCGCCAGCGCGTAGTTCATCGAGGCGCGGGCGAAATCGATGATCGACTGGTCGAGATTGTACATCGCCATGGCGACGCCGCCGCCCGGCGATTTGAACACCTCGTGCTCGATCACCTTGCCGTCCTCGCCGACGAATTTGATGGTCAGCGTCCCCTTGCCGGGGAAATGGAAATCGGTGGCGCGGTACTGGTCGCCGAAGGCGTGGCGGCCGATGACGATGGGCTGGGTCCAGCCCGGCACTAGGCGCGGCACGTTCTTGCAGATGATCGGTTCGCGGAAAATCGTGCCGCCAAGGATGTTGCGGATCGTGCCATTGGGCGACTTCCACATATGCTTGAGCTTGAACTCTTTCACCCGCGCCTCGTCCGGGGTGATGGTGGCGCATTTGACGCCCACGCCATGCTTGGCGATGGCGTTGGCGGAGTCGATCGTCACCTGGTCGTCGGTGGCATCGCGGTGCTCGACGCTCAGGTCGTAATATTCGAGGTTGACGTCGAGATAGGGCAGAATCAGCTTCTTCTTGATGAGGTCCCAGATGATCCGGGTCATCTCGTCGCCGTCGAGCTCGACGACGGTGCCGGTCACTTTGATCTTGTCCATGGGGAGCCTCGAAATTGCTGCACTGCGCGGGGTATAACGGGGCGGCAAAGGCAGGTCAAAGCGACCAATCGGAGCGGCGGACCTTGCGGCGATGTGCTAGAGAATTGCCCTCCTCCACAGAACGGCAAAGAGCTTCACCATGTCCCTTGTCCTGACACCGGAAATCAAAGACCTCGTCAACAACGCCTTGACCGGCGGCAATCCGATGCTGTTGGCCGTGGTCACCGCGGATAACAGACCCAGCCTGTCCTTCCGCGGCTCGACACAGGTCTATAGCGACGGCCAGCTCGGCCTTTGGATACGCAACACGGCCGGGGGCACCATCGAAGCGATCAAGAAAAATCCCCATGTCGCGATGATGTATCGTTCGGCGACGACGCCGCTGCTGCAATTCCAGGGACGCGCGCGGGTCACAACAGACGAATCCGAACGCCGCAAGGTGTTCGAAAATGCGCCGAAGCGCGAACAGGATTCCGACCCCGAGCGCAAGGGCATGGCGATCATCATCGATCTGGACACCGTGCAGGGCGTGTTGAAGTTTGGACCGGACGGACCGGTATTTGCGAGCTTGTCACGCTGAAGCCGCATGACCGCCCCTGCCATTGTTCTCTCCCATCCCCAGCTCGGCGAGAATATCGGCGCGGCGGTTCGGGCGATGAAGAATTTCGGTCTCGATGATCTGCGCCTGATCGCGCCGCGCGATCCTTGGCCCAATGAGAAGGCGCGCCACATGGCGGCGGGCGCCGCCGACTTGCTAGAGAAGGTTCGGCTGTACGACACGGCGCAGGCCGCGCTCGGCGATCTGCAGCTCGTCTTCGCCACCACGGCGCGCGAGCGCGGCGTGGCCAAGCCGGTGGTCACGCCGCCGGAAGCGGCGCGACAGCTTCACGAGGCTGTGGCGAAAGGCGTTCGATGCGGCGTTCTGTTCGGCGGCGAGCGCGCCGGTCTGGACAATGACGAGATTTCGCTCGCCACCGCCATCGTCACCATCCCGACGGCGGAGTTCTCCTCCCTCAATCTCGCGCAATCGGTGATGCTGGTCTGCTATGAGTGGTTCCGCGCCGCCGACGCGACGCCGCACGTCAGAATCGACCACGGCCCCATCGCGCGGCCGGCAACCCGCGACGAGATGTTCCAGCTCTTCGAGCATCTGGAGAACGAATTGCTGTCGTCCGGCTTCCTCTATCCGCCGAGCAAGGAAACGCCGATGATCCGCCACATGCGCGCGCTGCTGAACCGGGCGCGGCTGACGGACCAGGAGGTGCGCACGATCCGCGGCATGATCGTGGCGCTGGCCAAGGGCAAATTCCGCCGCCCGCCGCCGAAGGGAGCATAGGCGCCGTGGCCGGATGGATCGCCGCGCTCGTTTTCGTCCTGATCGCGCTCGGCGCCGTCGGGTTCGTCGCCTGGCCGATCCTTGCATACGGGCGCGCGCCCGGACGCGTGCTGCTGGCGGCCGCGGCTGTCTTGTTCGTCATCGGCCTGAGCGGCGGTCTGTATCTCTATCTCGGGCGGCCGATGCTGGCCGAGCGCGCGCTGAACGGCGCGAACGATCGCAGCCTGAACGGCTTGATCGGACGGCTTGCCGCGGCGGTGCGCAAGCATCCCGCCGATCCGCGTGCCTGGGCGCTTCTCGGACAATCCTACATGACGGCGCGCGATCCCACCGACGCGGCGAGCGCGTTCGCCCGCGCCATCGAAGCGGCCCGCGCGCAAGGCCTGCGCTATTCCTTCCTCTATTCCGCCTATGGCGAAGCACTGACCGGGGCGGCGGCGGGCGCCGTTCCGCCCGAGGCCGAGGATGCCTTCGGCCAGGCGCTCGCGCTCGATCGCAAAGACATGGCGGCGCGCTATTTCCTGGGCCTTGCCGCCGCCGCGCACGGCAACACAACCCAGGCGCTCGCCTTCTGGAACGATCTGCTCGGCGACGTGCCGCCCAGTTCGGCGCTGCATGCCGATCTGGTCGACCGCATCGCGGTCCTGACCGCGCGCAGCGGTGGCGACGCGCCCAACATCGCCGCCATGGTCGAGGGCCTAGCGGCGCGTCTGAAAGCCAAGCCCGACGACGCGGTGGGTTGGCAGAAACTGATCCGCGCCTACGCCGTGCTGGGCGACAAGGACAAGGCGCGCGCCGCGCTGACCGATGCACACAAGGCGGCGGCCGGGCGCGGCGACGTCATCGCCGCGCTTAATGCCGAACAGAAGGCGTTGGGACTTTAGTTGTTGGCGTGTTTGGGCCGCAGCTTCGCCCAATCGTCGTCGGTGTCCTCGACCACGATCGTGATGTAGCAATAGTTCATCACATAGCGGAACAGCCGCGAGCGCACCTTGCCCCGGAGCGGCACGTTGCGCATGCCCGGATCGTCGCCGGGGATGTCGACATAGTCGCCGACATTGGGGATCAGCGCGAACTGGTCGTGGTCGACTTCGACATCCACCGGCTGGGTGTTGTCCACCGGCGCGGCGCCCCCCTTGGGCAGGTAGCGATAGTCGATTCCGTATTTCACGTGGGCCTCTCCATGGCGCTTGCGATGCTGGATTCGCATACTTACCGCGAGCCCGGCCAAGTCAAGCGCGCCTGAGGTCCCCAAATGCGAACGGCGGCCTTCAGGCCGCCGCGTTCGTCGAAGTCGCTGAAAATTCAGCCGGAAATCCGCCCCTGCCACACCGGCCAGCAATTGGTCTTTCCGTGAGCCTTTTCCGTGTTGTAGAGCCGCATCTGCGCATCCGCCGCGCTGGCGCCGGATTCGAACGCCGTGAAATCGGTCCCGCCGGCGCACCAGACATAGAATTGATGCCGACCCGAGGCGAAGAAATCGGCCTGCTTGGACGACGTGAGATTGGCCGCCAGCGCCACGCCTGCCACCGCCACGACAATGCCGCCAACCGCAGCCCCCAGAACCCGCTTCATCGTCATGTCCGCCTACTCCGGTGATCCAAAACCTACGCGCGGGCCCTTGGCACGAGCCCAAGTCCTTTCGTCGGGCGTTGCCGCCCCAGTCGTCGTGTGTTCCGCCCCATCCGGGCGCGCCGTCCATAGCAGCGCGCTTGTCGTCCAGCACGTGAAGGCTACACAAGGCATATGGCCTTGTCATGCTTAATGTCGCCGATAGGGATCGCTCCGACCGGAAAAATACCTAAACGGTTACCCGCGCGCCCTCGACGCCGAGTTCGCGCAGCAGGGCTTCGATCTGGGTCGCAGCGCGCTCGACCTCGGCCGCATCGCGACCGCGCGCAACAAGTTGCACGCCGGAACCGTCCTCGCGATAGAACGGATAGCTGCCGATTGCGACGTCCTTGTGATCCTTCTGGATGCGTTCGAGGCCTTGCGCGATGCGGCCTTCGGCGATGCGCGCCTGTACCGTCGCCGCATGCACGATGGCGCCGCGTTTCAACCGCGGCTCTATCGCATCGAGCATTGCGCGCATGATCATCGGCACGCCCGCCATGACGAAAACATTGCCGATGTTCACGCCCGGCGCAGTCGACACCGTGTTGCGCACGAGTTCCGCGCCGATCGGAACCAGCGCCATGCGCTTGCGTGCCTCGTTGAACTCACCCGGCTTGTAGCGCGCCGCCATCATCGCCATCGCCTCGGGATGATAGTGCACGTCCACGCCGAACGCGGCGGCGATCGATTCGAACGTGATGTCGTCATGGGTGGGGCCTATGCCGCCCGTCGTGAACACATAGGTGTAGCGCGCCCGCAGCGCGTTCACCGCCGCGACGATCTCCTCGCGGATGTCGGGCACCACGCGCGCCTCGCACAGATCGATGCCGAGCGCGCCCAGAAAGCGAGCGATGTAGGCGGTGTTTGTGTCCTGGGTCCGGCCGGACAGGATCTCATCCCCGATGACGAGGACGGCGGCGGTGACCGGTTCGCTGGAGGTCATGGGGCGGTCTGGCTCATCGGGGCGGGCCGGTGTAAGAAAGCCGTAAGTTCCAAGGGTCTAGAAAACAGAGCTTTGGAGCCTACATCAAGCAGCCATCCACGAGCCGCCGACCCATGTCCTTTCTCCCCGATGCCGACGCCTTCGAGGCCACCCGCCGCGCCCATTTCGCGGTGGCGCTGCACAATCCGGCCGATTTCGAGGGCATGCGCCGAGCGGGGCGTCTGGCGGCCGAGGTGCTCGATCTGCTGGTGCCGGAGGTCAAGCCCGGCGTCACCACCGAATATCTCGACAAGCTCGCCTACGACTATGTGGTGAGCCATGGCGCCATTCCGGCGTGCCTGGGCTATCGCGGCTATCGCCACACGCTGTGCACCTCGATCAATCATGTCGTCTGCCATGGCATTCCGAACGACAAGCCGCTGCGCGACGGCGACATCGTCAACATCGACGTGACGGTGATCCTGGACGGCTGGCACGGCGACACCAGCCGCATGTATCTGGTCGGCGACGTGAAGCTCAAGGCCAAGCGGCTGGTCGATATCACCTATGACGCGATGATGCGCGGCATCACCGCGGTCAAGCCGGGCAAGACCACCGGCGACATCGGCCACGCGATCCAATCTTTCGCGGAAGGCGAGGAACGCTGCGCCGTGGTGCGCGATTTCTGCGGCCATGGCGTGGGGCGCGTCTTCCATGCGCTGCCCAATATCGTGCATTATGGCAAGCCGGGTCATGGAATCGGTCTGAAGCCCGGGATGTTCTTCACCGTCGAGCCGATGATCAATCTTGGCGGCTATGGCGTAAAGGTTCTGAACGACGGTTGGACGGCCGTGACACGCGACCGTTCGCTTTCCGCCCAATTCGAGCATTCCGTGGGTGTCACCGAGGATGGCGTCGAAATCTTCACCCGTTCGCCCAAGGGCTTCGACAAGCCGCCCTATTTCTGAGTCTCCCGACGCACTCAGCGAGATGGGCCGGCTGTTCGCGCCGGCACCGCCGATCGCAAGCGCGCCGTCGCATCAGCTTGGCCATCGCGAGCGCTTGCGCGAACGCTTTCTCGAGGGCGGCGCGGGCGCAATGCCGGATTACGAGCTGATGGAGCTCGTGCTGTTCGCCGCGATTCCGCGGCGCGACGTGAAGCCCTTGGCCAAGGCCTTGATTGCCCATTTCGGAACGTTCGCCGAAGCGATCGCAGCGCCGCGCGCGCGCCTGCTGGAAGTCGACGGCATCGGCGAAGCGGTCGTCGCGCAATTGAAGATCGTCGAGGCCGCCGCGCTCAGGCTGGCGCGCACCGCGATGCTGGGCAAGCCCGCGCTCAGTTCCTGGGCGGCGCTGATCGACTATTGCACCGCCGCGATGGCGCGCAATCCCAACGAGGAGTTCCGCGTCCTGTTCCTCGACCGCAAGAACATCCTGATCGCCGACGAGGTGCAGACGAAGGGCACCATCGACCACACGCCGGTCTATCCGCGCGAGATCGTCAAGCGGGCGCTCGAACTCGGCGCCTCGGCCATCATCCTGGTGCACAACCACCCGAGCGGCGATCCGACGCCCTCCCGGGCCGACATCGAGATGACCCGCGACGTGGCCGCCGCCGCCAAGGCCCTGAAGATCGTCCTGCACGACCATCTCGTCATCGGGCGCAGCGGTCATGCGAGCTTCAAGGCGCTGGGATTGCTTTAGAACGGCCTTGCCTGCCGTTCGCGGCCGCCTGCTATAGTCCGCCCAAATCGGGGATATCATGCTGCGTTTTGCGATGCGCGAGGCCGGGAAGCTGGGCCTGGGCCTGGGCGGTGCCGTTCTGCTGGCGGCCGCGATCGCGGCGCTGGCGGACCCACGCGCGGCGGCGGGCGTCTGGGCGTTCCTGGCCGCCTGGGGCCGGGCGCTGAACGGTTTCCTGCATATGGACTTCGGCAGGAGCACCATGACCGGCAGCGACGCGCTGGCCGAGCTTGGCGCGCATCTGCCGCTGACGCTGGGGTTGGTGCTGGAAGGCTTCGGCGTGGCACTCCTCGTCGGTATTCCGGTCGGCGTGCTGTTCGGTTCGGGCCCGGCACGGCGCGCCGCGGCGCCCCTGGTGCAGGTGGTTTCGGCGACGCCGATCTTCTGCGCCGGATTGGCGCTCGCCTATCTCGCGGCCACCGTGCTGCATTGGCCGGTGCCGCGCGGCACGGGCGTGGCGACCGGCCTTGTCCTGGCGCCGCGCAACGGCGCCGAACTCCAAGCGCTGCTGCTGCCGGTGCTGACCGTCGGACTTGCCGGCGCGGCGGCGGCGCAATTGGCGCTTCGGCGCGCCGGCGCGGAAGGCGCCGGCCAACCCTGGCGGGTGCAACTGCGGCGCATGGGCCTGGCGCCGTTCGAGATCGAGATCGTCTATGGCGTGCCGCAGATTCTGGCCGGGCTGCTGGCCAATCTGGGCGACGTCATGCTGGCATTGTTCTCGGCCGCGGCGGTGGCCGAGTGGGTGTTCAATTATGCGGGCGCCGCCGATCTGTTCGTGAAGTCGGTGGCGCTACACGATTGGGCGATCGTGGCGCCGATCCTGCTGAGCTTTGCCAGTCTGACCATGGCCGCCGCTTTCGTCGGGCGCTGCGCCGCCTACCCGCTTGCCGCCCCGGAGGCGCAGCCATGAGCGGCGCGCCGCGCACCAGCGGACAATCGCTGCAGGCTCTGCTGCAGATCGTGGGCTGGGTCGGGCTCGGCCTGATCGCGGTGGCGGTTAGCCTGTCGGACTTCCTGGCGAGCGCGCCGGCCGACGCCACGGCCATCGGGCCCCTGTTGATGCCGCCCTCGGCCGATTTCCGCTTCGGCACCGACATCCTGGGCCGCGACATGCTGAGCGAGACGCTGCACGGCCTCAGCACGACGGTGCGCGGCGCCCTGCCCGCCACCATCGTCACCTTGTTCGCCGGCGCGCTGTTCGGCTTCGTCGCGGCCCGCCTTCCGCGCGCGCTGGCGCTGCCCTTGCGCACCCTTATCGGCGTTGCGGCATCGCTGCCGGCGCTGCTCCTGGCGGTGCTGGCGATCGGGCTTTCCAGCCGCGACTGGGTGAGCCTGGCCGCCGGGCTTTCCGCCGCCCCCTTCGCCTTCGCGCGCGCCTTCGACCGGGCGCAAATGCAGGAGCGCGCGCCGCATGCCGAATATGCGCGCGCGACCGGCATCTCCGCGTCCACGCTGCTGCGCCGCGATCTCGTCTACGAGTTCACCGATACGCTGCTGTCGAGCGCCGCGCGCGCCCTGGCCGCGGTCAGCATCATCCTGTCGACCTTGAGCTTCCTGGGCTTCGGCGCGGTGCCGCCGCACCGCGATCTAGGCCTGATGATCGCGGCCTCCAAGACCTATCTGCTCCACGCCTGGTGGACCGGTGCCTTTCCGGCGCTGGCGCTAACGGTGCTGATTTTGTTCGCGCGGCTGGCGGCGGGCTTGCACGAAGGCGAGCGCGCATGAGCGAGGCGCGGCCGATCATCGAGGTGAACGATCTTTGCGTCACGCGCGACGGCACGGCAAAGCTCGACCATCTGTCGTTCAAGCTGGATGGCGGGGAGACGCTGGTGGTGCTGGGCGACATGACCAGCGGCAAGGATGTGCTGCTCGGCGTTCTGGCCGGCTATGGCGAGCGCGGCGACGAGTATGGCGGCGCGATCCGCCATGGCGACGGCATCGCCCTGCCCGCGGCCAAGCGGATCAAGCCCGCGATCCGCATCGTCTATCTCGGTGCCGCGACGGAAGCGCCGCTCAATCCCAATGCCAGCGTGGTCTCGCAGCTCGCGCGCGTCGTGGCGCGCCGCCATGGCGGCCCGCGATCCAGCGCGCGCGAGGAATTGCGCATCGCACTGGAGCGTCTTGCCGGCGCGCCGCCTTTCGCCGATCTGAACAAGCGGCCGGGCGAGATGGACACGATGGCGCTGACTTGGGCGCTGCTGGCCGCGGCGCTCGCCCAGGCGCCCGATCTTCTCATCGCCGATCATGCCTTCGCCGATCTGACGCCACGCGCCATCCAGACCGTGGTCGCCGCGCTGATGGCCGAGCAGAAGCGGTTGGGATTCGCCATGCTCTATGCCGCGCGGGGCCTCAAAACCGTCACGCAGCTCAAGAGCCGCATGATCGTGCTGCGCCAGGGCAAGGTGATCGAGGAAGGCGATTTCGCCAGGCTCGCGAGCGGCCAGAGCCACGCCTATACGCGCACGCTGTTCAAGGCGATGCCCAAGCGGCAGGACATGCCGCCTTTGCGCAGCGCGACGCGCGGCGAGCCTTTGCTGCAGGTCCAGGCCCTCGATCTCATCGGGGCCAAGGCCAACGCGCGGCCGCGCGACGGCATTTCGTTCGAGCTGCGCCGCGGCGCCTCGCTCGCCCTGATCGGCGAGGAGGGATCGGGGCGGCGCGAGCTGGTCCGCGCGCTGCTCGGCCTGGATCCCGTCGCGGGCGGGCGCGTGGTTCTCGACCAGGTCGATATGAGCATTCTGTCGGCGCCGATGACGTCGCGCCTGCGCCGCCGCATCGCCTTCGTGACCGGCGCGGACGATGCGCTCGATCCGCGCATGACGCTGTGGGACACCGTGGACGAGCCCCTGCGCGCGCATCTGCGCCTGCCGCGCGACATGGTCGCGGGCCATCGCGAGACCGCACTCAAGCGCGTCGGCCTGGCGAGCTATGACGGGCGCACCGCGGTGGCGATGCTGTCGCCCTTCGACAAACGGCGGCTGCAGGTGGCGCGGGCGATCGTCAGCGCGCCGTTCCTGGCGGTGATCGACGAGCCGTTGCGCGGCCTCGACGCCTTCGCCCAATCGATCCTGATCGAATTGCTCGAGGATTTCCGCCGCCAGGAGGGCCCGGCCTTCCTCGTCATTACCGCCGATGTCGGCGTCGCCCAGGCACTGGCCGAGGACGCGCTGTTCTTCAAGGACCGCCGGGTGGTGGAGCGTGGCGCCTTGCGCGAAATCCTCAAGAATCCCAAGGACGCGGAGACCAGGGCCCTGATCGAAGCGGCGATCCCCGAGCGCGCCGGATGAGGCGTGGATTTGGTCCCGCTTTGGACCTATTAAGACGGCGCAACGAGCCGGTCACGCCATGATACCCCGCTATTCCCGTCCCGACATGGTTTTGCTCTGGTCGGACGAAACCAAATATCGCATCCATTTCGAGATCGAGGCGCACGCCGCCGACGCGCTGGCCGAGCTCGGCGTCATCCCGAAGGCGGCGGCGGCCAAGGTTTGGGAGAAGGGCCGCGACGCCAAATTCGACGTGGCCCGCATCGAGGAAATCGAGAAGGAAACGCGGCACGAGACCATCGCCTTCCTGACCCATCTGGCCGAGATCGTGGGGCCGGAGGCGCGTTTCGTGCATCAGGGCATGACGTCGTCCGACGTGCTGGACACCACGCTATCGGTGCAGCTTGTGCGCGCGAGCGACATCCTGATCGCCGATGTCGATTTATTGTTGGCCGCGCTCAAGCGGCGCGCCTTCGAACACAAATACACCCCGACCATCGGCCGCAGTCACGGCATTCATGGCGAGCCGACGACTTTCGGGCTGAAGCTGGCGGGGTTCTATGCCGAGTTCGTCCGCGCCAAGGAGCGGCTGATCGCGGCGCGCGCCGAGATCGGCACCTGTGCCATTTCCGGCGCGATGGGCACCTTCGCCAATGTCGATCCTTTCGTCGAAGCGCATGTCGCCAAGAAGTTGGGCCTCAAGGTCGAGCCGGTGTCGACGCAGGTGATCCCGCGCGACCGGCATGCGGCCTATTTCGCGACGTTGGGCGTGGTGGCGAGTTCGATCGAGCGTCTGGCGGTGGAAGTGCGCCATCTGCAGCGCACCGAGGTGCTGGAGGCACAGGAGTATTTCGCGGAAGGCCAGAAGGGCTCCTCCGCCATGCCGCACAAACGCAATCCCGTGCTAACCGAGAACCTGACCGGTTTGGCACGCATGGTGCGCGGCTATGTCGTGCCGGCGCTGGAGAACGTGGCGCTGTGGCATGAGCGCGACATCTCGCATTCCTCGGTCGAGCGCTTCATCGCGCCCGACGCGACCATCACGCTCGATTTCGCGCTGGTGCGCGCCGCGGGCGTGATCGACAAACTGCTGATCCACAGCGAGCGGATGCAGAAGAACCTCGATTCGACGCAAGGCATCATCCATTCGCAGCGCGCGCTATTGGCGCTGACGCAAGCGGGCATCGAGCGCGAGGCGGCCTACAAGCTGGTGCAAAAGAACGCGATGCGCGCCTGGGACGGCGAAGGCACGCTGCTCGATCTGCTGAAGGCCGATCCGGACGTCGCCAAGGCCGTGCCGACGAAGGAACTCGAGGCGATGTTCGACCTCGACTACCACACGAAGCATGTGGACACGATTTTCAGCCGGGTGTTCGGGTAGAGCGCAACTCACGAGGGTGCGATGATTTCCGCCAAACTCGCCTTTCGCATCAGCCTCGGCGGCGCCGTCGTCGTGATTCTGCTCAGCCTGCTCGGCGCATTTCAGCCGCCGCTTGCCGCCTGCGGCGATCTCGCAAAGGGCTATGCGCCGGTGATCGCGGAAGAGTTGGCGCGCTCCATCGCCGATCTGCACGCGATCTTCGGCGACGCGCCCGGCGCCTGTCGCACGGTGCTGGCCGACAGACTTTATGTCGTCACCTTGATGGACAGTCTGGTCTTCATTCCGGCCTATGGTGCGTTCCTGGCGTTCTACTTCCTCGCGATGGTGCCGCGCGACGAGCAGGCCGCGTTCGTCGGCTTCATCCTGTCGGTCGTCGCGGTGGTCGCCGACTATGTGGAGAATGCCTGCCTGTTCCAGATCACGCCGCATCCCGACATGGGCGGCGTTTGGCTGGCGCTGCTGGCCTGGGCGACGGGGACGAAGTGGATCGCATTGGGGCTGGCAGGTGCAGTCGGCGGCACAATCCTGATCAAGGCGGGCCGGATGAACTATCCCGCCGTGGCACTGTGCGGGTTGGCTTTCCTCGGCACCGTGCTCGGGATCGCCAATCCGCGCCTGTTCGGACCCAGCATCTCCAACGCTGTCGCGCTGAGCTGGATCGTGTTCCTGATCGTCGATATCCGAGGCGCGTTCTTCGCCTCAACCATGCCGCAGCTTGAAGGCGAGAATGGTGCCCGATAGCAGGAAGGTCACCCCGTTGGCGACGATCAGCGGCAGATCGCCGATGATGGCGCCATAGACCAGCCAGAGAAAAACGCCGGTCGTCAGCACCGAGAACATCGGCAGCGAAAGATCCTTGGTCGAGCGCGTGCGCCAGGTGTGGATCACTTGCGGCAGATAAGCCGCCGTGGTGCAGAACGCGGCCGCGAGGCCCAGAAGGGTGACGAGTTTCATGCGGCGCGGAGCTTGTAGCGCACCGGAAGCGTCTTCAGCCCGCTGACGAAGGTCGATTGCACGCGCGCCGGCTTGCCCATCAGCTCGATCGCGTCGAGTCGGCCGACCAATTCCTTGAAAAATGCGCGAATCTCCATCTTGGCGAGGTGCTGACCCAGGCATAGATGCGCGCCGTAGCCGAAGGCAACGTGGCGGTTGTTCTCGCGGTCGACTCGGAACTGGAATGCATCGGGCCAAACCTCCTCGTCGCGATTGCCGGAGGCATAGAGAAGCTGGACCGCCTCACCATGCGCAATGGTCTTGCCGCGCAACGTGTAATCCTCGCCGACATTGGTGCGCATGAAGTGCTGCACGGGCGTCACCCAGCGGATGATCTCGTCGACCGCGCTGTTCAGCAGGCCCGGATCGTCCTTCAGCTTCTTGAGCTGATCGGAATTTTCCACCAGCGCCTGAAGACCGCCGGCGATGGACGAACTCGTCGTGTCGTGGCCGGCGGTGGCGACGATGATGTAATAGGACG
Source organism: uncultured Rhizobium sp. (assembly GCA_964566095.1). Lineage (GTDB taxonomy): Bacteria > Pseudomonadota > Alphaproteobacteria > Micropepsales > Micropepsaceae > Rhizomicrobium. Next base: position 18,020 of record CAZMHP010000023.1, read on the forward strand.
CGGTTTCGATCGGCCCGAGCGGGCAGCCATTGACCTGGCCGTTGGCGATCACGGTGGCAAGATCCTCGCCCGGATGGGCGCGGCGCTCCGCCGTCATCTTGTTGAAGTACATGAAGAAGTCGGCGATGACGTTGGTGTTGGCGGCGCGGTCGGCGCGGCGCATATCGGGATCGCCGCCGCCGAACAATTCCTGCGTCAGCGTCAGCATGGTGGGCTCATCGCTTTCGGGCACGCCCAGGATCGACATGATGACGTGCAGCGGATAGTAGACCGCGATGTCCTTGGCAAAGTCGCATTGCGGACCGATCTCCATCATCCGGTCGACATAGCGCCTGGCAAGCTCGTTCACGCGCGCCTCGAGCTTCTTCAGGTTCGGCGGCATGAACCAGGCCTGGGTTAGGCCGCGATAGGCGCGGTGGTCGGCGCCATCCATGTCGATGAGCGTGCGCAGCGGCGAGACGCGGCCGGTCTTCGGATCTGGCCCGCCCCACATCGCCGCCAGATCGTGCTCGGCCTGGACATTCATCAGCACCGAGCGCGGCTCGTTGTGGAATTGGTCGTTCAGCTTCTCGATTTCGAGGATGTCGGCGTGCTTGGTGATCGACCAGAAGGGACGAAAGCCCTCGGGCGCGGTCCAGTGCACCGGATCGTCGCGGCGCAGATCGCGCAACAGACCGTGGATCGGCGCGTCGCCGCCGTAATTGGCGATGTCGACGAGGGCATTGTCGAGTTCGATGGCCATGACGGTGCCTCAGCGGAAAATCGGCACCGCCAACTGCGCCGACTTCCGCGAGGGAAGTCAATTCGGCAGGGCGAACGCAACGACCTTGTCGCCACGCCTGGTGCCGAGCTTGGCGTGCCCGCCGGCGGCGATCACGACATACTGACGGCCCTTCCAGACATAGGTCATCGGCGTCGCCTGACCGCCGGCCGGCAGGCGGCCGCGCCACAACTCCGCGCCGGTCTTCGCGTCGAAGGCGCGCAGAAAGTCATCCATCGCCGCGCCGATGAAGACCAGACCTCCGGCTGTCACGATGGGTCCGCCGAGATTGGGCGTGCCGGTCTTGCCGAGGATGTATTCGCTGAACGGCGCCATGTCCTGCGTCGTTCCGAGCGGCACCGACCACAGAATCCTGCCGGTGTGCATGTCGATGGCATGCAGCTGGCCCCAGGGCGGCGGATTGCAGGGCATGCCGAAGGGCGAAAGCATCACCTCGCGCTTCATGCCGAAGGGCGCGCCGGCCTGCGGCGAAACTTCCTTGTCGAAGAAGCGCTCTTGCGCGCTTTCGACGTCCTGGCGCTTGATCAGCGTCACCAGATGCATGGCGTTGGTCGTGTTGACGTAGACGATGTCGCGACTTTCGTCGAAGGCGAGCCCGCCCCAATTGGTGCCGCCGCCGGTGAACGGATAGATGATCGAGCCTTGCGTCGAAGGCGGCGTGAACAGGCCGTCGTGACGCGCCGCCGCGATCCTGTCGCGGCACTTGCCGCGGTCCCAGAAAGTAAGACCGAACGCATCGCCGGGCGCGATATGGCTGGCCGAGAGCGGCGCTGGTGCAATGGGGAAAGGCTGGGTCGGTGACAATTCTTCGTCAGGCACCGCGCCTTGCGGCACCTTACGCTCGACCACCGGGATCACCGGCACTCCGGTGTCGCGATTGATGGTGAAGAGCAGGCCCTGCTTGGTCGGCTGCAGCACCGCGGGCGCGGGCTTGCCGTTGTAGGTGACGATGCCGAGCGTCGGCTGTGCCGGCAGGTCGTAGTCCCACACGTCGTGATGCGTCGTCTGGAACGACCAGGCAACGGTGCCATCGGCGACGTGCAGCGCGACGATGGCGTTCGCATAGGCGCCCGAACCGGGGCGAAGGCCGCCGAAGAAATCCGGGCTCGCACCCGACACCGGCAGGACGACGAGGCCGCGTGCCTCATCCACGCTCATGGGCGCCCAGACATTGGCCGCGCCGCCGCGGAACGGCGGCTTCTGGCCGCTTAAGGGATCGAAACGCCAGCGCAATGCGCCTGTGAGCGCGTCGAACGCATGCACCGTGCCGCGCAACTCGTCCACCTTCTGGTTGTCGCTGATCGAAGAGCCGACGATCACCAGCCCATGCGTGACGACGGGCGCCGAGGTCGTGTGGATGCGGCCGATCTTTCCCTCGCGCGGCGCGCCCGGCGGAATGATCACCGTGCCGTCGGCGCCGAAGCCGGCGCAGGGCCGCCCCGTCGCGGCATCGAGCGCGATCAGCCGGCGGTCGGCGGTGTTGAGATAGAGGCGTGCGGCACAAGCCGCGTTGCCGAGCGCGGCGAAGCGCTGGAACGCGACGCCGCGGCACACGAAATCGTTGGGATAGCGCAGGGCGTCGTTCAGCTTGGGATCGAAACGCCAGAGCTGCTTGCCGGTGCTTGGATCCAGAGCGCTCACCTCGTTGAACGGCGAACAGACATAGAGCCGGCCTTCGGCCAGAATCGGCGTATCCTCGAACGAGGCGTGGCTGAGCGCGGCGGCGTGGGTGCGCAGATCGCCGGTCGAAAAGCTCCAAGCGACGCCGAGCCGGCGGACATCGGCGGGCGTGATCTGTCGTGCCGCGGAATAACGCTGGCCGCCCGCATCGCCGCCATAGAAGGCCCAACCCGGATCCGCCGGCCCGGCCCAAGATGAAGCCGCAAGGCCCACCACAGCGCCCGCGACCAGAAGGAAATTTGGACTTCGCATCACATCACCCTCGCGAATCCATCCGCGCTCCAGCGTTCGCCGCCGGCGCCATGGTACATGTAGAAGAGCCCTTCCGGATCGTAGGCGTCCTTGATGGAGCGCAATCGCGCATAGTTCGCGCCCCAGAATGCGTCCTGCCAGCGCGGTTGGAAAAAGTTGCTCTCCGAGACATAGGAGCCGGCGCCCGGCGCGACGCGGCGCAGTGCGGCGGCCGCCAGGTCGATCTTGCGCGCATCCGCGCGGCCACCGACGAGATCGGGCTTGACCCCCGGCCAGCCCGGATAAGCGGGACCTTCGCCGTCCGCGACGATTGCGAGCGCGAAGGCCTTCGTGACGGTCGGATTGGTCGCCGTTTCTTTTGCTGCCGCGATCGCTTCGAGCGGCGCGCCGGCAAGACCCTTGTTGAAATGCAACTCGACCGATTTGAACCGGCTGGCCGCGAGCAGCGCATCCACGAGCGCACCGCGTTGCGCCTTGTCGAGGAGCTCGACGGGCAGCCAGAGTGAATCATAACCATGCAGGAAGACGCCGACCTGCTCCTGATCGCCCGACCACCAGGCATGGTGCGCCGGCGCGCCGGGGCGCGGATCGGCGATCATGGAGGTGCTGCCGCGGGCCTTGCGATATGGGGCATCCCACCAATGACGCGCCGGGCCGGCGCCGGCATAGGGCCGTTCGACGAAAGTGTAGTCCGCGGGCAGAGACTGGACCCAATCGAAGAACGGCTTCCAGACGGCGGCAGCCGCCTGCTTGTCGAGGCCCTGGCAGACCATGGAGATTTTCAGCGTGTTGTCTGCTGACAGGACCGCCTGCTCGCCCCAATGCGGATTGAAGAGTTGCTCGGCATAATGATCGATGAATCGCGCGACCAGCCGGCGATACACCTCATCGGATGACGCCTTGATCTTAGCCTCCGCCGCGCCGAAAAATTCCGGCAGATCGTGCGTTTTTAGTGTCACCTCGGTGACGACGCCCCAGTTTCCGCCGCCGCCGCCCTTCAACGCCCAAAACAATTCCGGATTGGTGTAGGCATTCGCGACGCGCACCTGGCCGTCCGCAGTGACGATCCGCGCCTGCAACAACCAGCTTGCCGCCGTGCCGAACCCCTTGGAAAAACTTCCGAAGCCGCCGCTTTGCACGAGTCCGGCGACGCCGACGCTGGTGCAGCCGCCGCCTTGCACATAGCGCCCGGCCTTGGTCGTCACCGCATCATAGACGTCGATCCACATCGCGCCGGCGCCGACGGTGACGGCGGGGATCGGCGCGATCCGCCCGCGACAGCCTTCGGCGACGAACGCATCGTGCAGCACGATCCCGTTTATCGCGCGCGTCCAGATCAGCAGCGAGTCCGGCGCGTTCGACGTGCCCTGGTAGCTATGGCCGCCGCCTTTGACCACGAGCCGAAGGTCGTGCCGCCGCGCGAAGTTCACCGCCGCCGCGACGTCGGCGGCGTTTCGCGCTTTGAGGACATAGGCGCTCGGCGCAGCCGTCCAAGCGTCGGTCCAGCCCGAGACCTGCGTGCCGCCGGGTTGATCGCCGACGTAGAAGGGATTGCCGATATTGCTCAAGGTCTCGCGGCACGCGGCGGCGTCCGGGCCGTGGGCGCACGCCCCGAGCAGGGGCGCGACAGGGGCCAGACTTCCGGCGGTGGCCGCGTTCAGCGCCTCCCAGCGCGCGGCGTCCGGCCATCCCGGATCCGACGGGCGCAGGCGCCGATACGCCGCCGGCGTGTGGCCATAGCCTCGCGGCACGGCTCCAGACAAAAGCGCCGCAGCGGCGCCCTTCAGCATCAGACGACGGGCCAGCCTCATCTTCACCCTCCCCGCAACGGGTCCTATGATCGGCGCGAAACACGAGCCGGCGCCGCGCCTTGACCGCCTCAGACCTCCCGCAATCTGTGCGCGCCCGTTTGTGGGAAAAAGGGCGCGGGGCCGGCGCGCGCGCGATCGGGGTTGTCCGGCAATGGCTTGGGACCGGCAGCGCGGACACAGGGACGAGCGGCAAGCCGCCACGGACGTTCGCGTTCTCGCTTGCCGCGGTGGCGGTGATCGTCGGCTCGGTCAACATCATCAATGTGCTGACCATCCGGCATGAGGAGCCGGCGCTCGGCCTTGCCGCGCCGATCGTCTGGGAAGGATCGAGCTGGCTGACGGTGCTCGCCTTCCTCTGGATTCCCTGGCTCGCCTTTCGCTTCGCGCCGCCGCTCGGCCGTCCGCGCTGGAAGCTGGCGGTGCATGTGCCGGGTGTGCTGGCATTCTCCCTCGCCCATGTGGGCGGCTTCATCGTGCTGCGCAAGATCGCCTACGCGCTGGCCGGGCACCAATACGTCTACGGCACCACGCCGGCACATTTCCTCTACGAGTTCCAAAAGGACGTGTTCGACTACGTGCTCGATCAGATCATCTTCACGCTGTTCGATCATCTGCTGCGCCAGCACCGACCGGTGCGCGACGCGGCGGCGCCGTTCTTCAGCATCCGCGACGGCGCGCGCATCCTGCGCGTTCCGGTGGCCGAGATTCTGGCGGTTGCCTCGGCGGGCAATTACGTCGAGTTCGCGTTGCGGGACGGGCGAAAGCCCTTGATGCGCTCGCCGCTGAGCGTGATCGAATCCGAGCTGGCGCCGCACGGCTTCCTGCGCGTGCACCGCTCCTGGCTCGTGAATCCGGCTTGCATGACCGCCCTCACACCGGACGGATCGGGCGACTACACGGTGGAGCTGGGCGCGCTGACCGTGCCGCTGTCGCGGCGCTTTCCGCAGGCGCTGGCCAAGCTGAAGGCGGCGTGACCTATTTGCCTTCCTTCTCGACTTGTTCGGCCGCGGCTTCGAGCAATTCGCCCATCTTGCGGCGGATCGTGTGGTCGGTGATCTTCGCGGCATCCAGATCGCCGCGCACCTTGCGAAACACGTCTTCCTCGCCCGGCTCGGTGAAGTCGGAGGCGATGACCTCCTTCGCATAGGCCTGGGCGGCATCGCCGCTCTTGCCCAACTCGCCGGCCGCCCACAGGCCCAAGAGCTTGTTACGCCGGGCCATGATCTTGAACTGCATCTCCGCGTCATGCGCCCATTTGGACTCAAATCCCTTGCGCCGATCCTCGAACGAGCCGCTCATGCATAACCTCTTGATCCAGAACGATTAAATAGAGTAATTCCACCCACTTGCCCGCACTCTAGCGCAAGCTTGTGGACAGCGCATCGATAGGAGCGTATGCGCGGTTTCGCAACGTTGCCGCAGCGGGACGGAGCACGCTAGTTTGCCTCTCCGACGGGGGGCGATCCCCCGTTTTCGCGTTTTGGCGGATATTAAGGACAGAACGATGAAACGCCGGCGCATGATCTACGAGGGCAAGGCCAAAATCCTCTATGAGGGCCCCGAGCCCGGCACCCTGATCCAGTATTTCAAGGACGACACCACAGCGTTCGACGCGACCAAGAAGGCGGTGCTGGACGGCAAGGGCATCCTCAACAACCGCATCAGCGAATATCTGATGACGCAGCTCAATGCGATCGGCGTGCCGACCCATTTCATCAAGCGCCTCAACATGCGCGAGCAGCTCATCAAGGAAGTGGAGATCATCCCGCTCGAGGTCATCGTGCGCAACGTGGCGGCGGGCTCACTGTCCAAGCGGCTGGGCATCGAGGAAGGCACGGTCCTGCCGCGCTCGATCATCGAGTATTGCTACAAGAACGACGCGCTGCACGACCCGATGGTGAGCGAGGAGCACATCACGGCGTTCGGCTGGGCCTCCCCGCAGGACCTCGACGACATCGTCAACCTCACCATCCGCATCAACGATTTCCTC
>CAZMHP010000024.1:0-23728 GCA_964566095.1 uncultured Rhizobium sp.
TCATCGTCGGCAACACGGTGCTCTACGGCGCCATCGCGGGCGAGGCCTATTTCGAAGGCGTGGCCGGCGAGCGCTTCGCGGTGCGCAATTCCGGCGCGGTCGCGGTGGTCGAGGGTACGGGCGACCATGGCTGCGAATACATGACGGGCGGCGTCGTCGCGGTTCTGGGCCAGACCGGCCGCAATTTCGCCGCCGGCATGTCGGGTGGCATCGCCTATGTCTACGACGTCGAGGGCAAATTCGCCGAGCGCTGCAACTGGTCCATGGCCAAGCCGGTGAGCGTCGAGCCGGAGGCGTGGAGCGACGAGCCCGACGCGCCGGGCGGCCGCCCGGACGGTGCGGCGCAAAGCGGGTTGGGCACGGAAGCGCTGGCCAATCTGGAGATCGGCGATCCCTTGCGGTTCGACGCTCAACGCCTGCGCATTCTGATCGAGCGGCACCTGCTCTACACCGGCAGCGCGCGCGCGAAGGAGATCCTCGACAATTGGGAGGCGGCGCTGACGCGTTTCGTCAAGGTGCTGCCGACCGACTACGCCAAGGCGCTGGTCGACCTTCAGCGCGAGACGGCGGCGACGCGCGCCGTGGCGGCGGAGTAGTCATGGCCGATCCCACCGGATTTCTCACCGTCGCGCGGCACGACCGCGACTACGACAAGCCGTCGAAGCGCATGCACAATTACAGCGAGTTCGTACATCCGCTGCCCCAGGTCGAGGTGGCGAAGCAGGCATCGCGCTGCATGGATTGTGGCATTCCCTATTGCCACAACGGTTGCCCGGTCAACAATCAGATCCCCGACTGGAATAATCTGGTCTATCGCGACCAGTGGCGCGCCGCGCTCGACAATCTGCACTCGACGAACAACTTCCCGGAATTCACCGGCCGGGTATGTCCGGCGCCCTGCGAGACGTCTTGCACGCTCAACCTCGACGACAATCCGGTCACCATCAAGACCATCGAATGCCAGATCGTCGATCGTGGCTGGCAGGAAGGCTGGATCGCGCCGCAGCCGCCCGCGCGCAAGACGGGCAAGAACGTGGCCGTTGTCGGTTCGGGCCCGGCCGGGCTCGCCTGCGCGCAGCAACTGGCGCGCGCGGGGCACAGCGTCACCGTGTTCGAAAAGAACGATCGCATCGGAGGGCTGCTGCGCTACGGCATTCCCGACTTCAAGATGGAGAAGCCTCCCATCGATCGGCGCCTCAGGCAGATGGAGGCCGAAGGCGTGACGTTCCAGCCGGGCGTGGAGGTCGGCGCCGGCATGTCGGTCAAGATGCTGCTGGCCGATTACGACGCGCTGGTGATGGCGGGCGGCGCCGAGTTGCCGCGCGATCTGGACGTCGAGGGCCGCGCGCTGGACGGTATCCATTTTGCGATGGATTTCCTCACGCAGCAGAACAAGCGCGTTGCCCGCGACAGCGAGGCCAAGGCCGCGCCCGGCGGCACCATCACCGCCAAGGGCAAGCATGTCGTCGTGATCGGCGGCGGCGATACGGGGTCCGATTGCATCGGCACGTCCAACCGCCAGGGCGCCGCTTCCATCGTCCAGCTCGAAATCATGCCCAGGCCGCCGGAGAAGGAAGACAAGGCGCTCACCTGGCCCGATTGGCCGCTCAAGCTGCGCACGTCTTCCAGCCACGAAGAGGGGGCGCTGCGCGATTGGGCCGTGCTGGCCAAGCGCGCCGTCGGCAAGGACGACCGCATCGTCGCCCTGGAATGCGTCCGCGTCGAGTGGGTCAGGGACGCGGACGGCCGTGTCGCGATGCAGGAGATCGAAGACAGCGGCTTCGAACTCAAGGCAGACCTCGTGCTGCTGGCCATGGGTTTCGTCTGCCCGCGCCACAACGGCCTGGTGGAGCAATCGGGCGTGGCGCTGGACGCGCGCAAGAACGTCAAAGCCAACACGTCGGACTACAAGACCAGCGTGACGAAGATATTCGCCTGCGGCGACATGCGGCGCGGCCAATCGCTGGTGGTGTGGGCGATCCGCGAGGGGCGTCAGGCGGCCCGCGCCGTGGACGAGTTCCTGATGGGCGCGTCGGACCTGCCGCGCTGACGCCGGCGATCATCGCCGCGCTTTCCTGCGTTGAATTAACCGTGACGGGCTTGACCCGCCCACCCCTTGTCTGACAATCGCCGTCGGTTTTTCGCCAACCGCGCGAGCATGCGTTTGCCGCGCCCGAGGATTCCCATGACTTTCCACGCGCGCGCGACGCTTGCCGCATTCGCAGCCCTATTTCTCATAGCAGCGCCCGCCGCGTGGGCCGCGTCGCCATCGCAGCCCTGGGCCCATATCGGCAGCGATCTGCCCGCCGACGCCTCCGTGCGCTTCGGCACGCTGCCCAATGGGATGCGCTATGCGATCAAACGCAATGCCGCGCCCAAAGGTGCGGTTTCCATACGGTTTCGCATCGATGCCGGTTCGCTGATGGAGCGCGACGACGAGGAAGGCATCGCGCATATGCTCGAACACATGGCGTTCCGGGGCTCGGCGCATGTGGCCGACGGCGACATGGTGCGCAAGCTGCAAAGTCTGGGGCTGACCTTCGGCGCCGACACCAACGCTTTCACCGCTACGACCGAGACCGTCTACTCCTTCGACATGCCGAAGAACGACGAGGCGTCGGTCGACACCTCGCTCATGCTGATGCGCGAGATCGCCAGCGAACTCATCGTCAGCCAGGCCGCGCTCGATACCGAACGCAACGTCGTGCTTGCCGAAGCCCGTCTGCGGGACGTGCCGGTCGCGCACCTGCAGAGGTCCGATCTCACCTTCCTCTATGGCGAGCGCGCGGCACAGGCGATGCGGCCGATCGGTTCCGAAGACGTCGTGGCGCATGCCGATGCCAAGCTGGTGCGCGGCTTCTATGAAGCCTGGTATCGGCCGGAGCGCGCCACGCTGATCATCGTCGGCGACATCGATCCCGACGCGATCGAGGCGAAGATCAAGGCCGGCTTTTCCGATTGGCAGAACGCGACGGCGCCGCGCGCGGAGCCGGTCTACACCGCTCCGGCCCAGCATCCCGATCCGGTCAAACTGTTCGCCGAGGCGGGCGCGCAGCCCTATCTCGTCTTCGACTGGCTGCGGCCCTACGACCCCGCGCCCGACAACAAGACCAATGAAACACGCGACGTCATCCGCTTCATCGCGCTCGGCGTGTTGAACCAGCGGCTCGCGATTATGACGCACAGCGCCGCGCCGCCCTTCGTTTCGGCGTCGGCCAGCCACGATCACGTCACGACCATCGCGGACGCAACCCAACTCGTCGTCAACTACCGGCAGGGACAGGAAGCCGACGGGATCAAGGCCGCCGAGCGGGCCTGGCGCGAAATCGTCCGCGATGGGGTTCGCCAGGACGAGGTCGGCCAGGTGGTGGCGCAGCTGCGCGCCTTCTTCCAGGCCAATGCGGCGGCCGCGGACACCACGCCGTCGTCGCAGATTGCCGGCTCGCTGCTGCGTTCGGTGGACGAGAAGACGGTGTTCACCTCGCCGGCGTCCGACCTGCAATTGTATGAAGACGTGGTCAAAGGCCTGACCTCCGACAAGATCAACAAGGCCCTGCATTTCATTTTCGGCGGCAGCGGCCCGCTCCTCTTCGTCGCGAGCGAGGCGCCGCTGGCCGGCGGTGATGGCGCGGTCAAGGCAGCACTGAGCGAGGCCGACGCAACGCCGCTCGCCAAGGCGGATTCCCAGGATCTTGCCCCTTGGCCCTACGACAATTTCGGCAAGCCCGGCACGGTCGCGGACAAGCGGACGGTGGACGATCTGGGCATCACCTATGTTCGCTTCGACAATGGCGTGACGCTGACGGTGAAGCCGACCGCGTTTCATGCCGGCCAGATATTGACCAGCGTGCGCTTCGGCAAGGGCCGCCTTGGTCTGCCGCGCGATCATATCGCGCCGGCCTGGGCATTGGGCGGCGCCTTCGTGCAGGGCGGCCTCAAGCGTTATGGCATCGACGATTTGCAGAAGCGCATGGCGGGACGGCAATGGGGCGCTTCGCTCCTGATCGCCGACGATACTTATTTGTTGACCGGCCAGGCGCGCGCCGCCGACCTCGACGCCGAGATGCAGGTGCTCGCGGCCTATGTGACCGACGCGGCCTGGACGCCGCAGGCCTTCGATCAGATGCGCACCGCCTATGCCGCCAGCCGCATGCAATCGGACGCCTCGCCCGGCGGGGTGCTGGGACGCGAGTTCAACGGCTTGGCCCACAGCGGCGATCCGCGCTGGTCTTCACCCAGCCTGGACGACATCCGCGCCGCCACGCGCGACGCCGCCAAGGCGCTGTTGGATCCCGCGCTTCAGTCCGGGCCGATCGACGTGACGGTCGTCGGCGACACCACGGTCGATGATGCGATCCGGTCGGTTGCCGCGACGTTCGGCGCCCTGCCGCCGCGGCCGGCGCCGGCAGGACCGGTAACGGGCGACGAACGCTTTCCCGCACCGACGCGCGAGCCGGTCGTCCTGATCGACCATGACGGGGCTACCAATCAGGCGATCGCCATGATCGTCTGGCCGACCACGGGTTTCTTTCCCGACATGAAGCTGCAACGCAGTCTGCGCGTGCTGGGTGAGGTCTTCTCGCAACGCCTGCTCGATGAGCTGCGCACGCGCGAAGGCATCACCTATTCGCCGACGGCATCGAATGTCGCGTCCATTGCATCCAAAAACTATGGCTATCTCTACGCGCTGGCGCAGATTCCACCGGACAAGATCGCGAATTTCTATGCCGCCGCATCGGCGGTCGCGGCCGATCTCATCGCCAAGCCGGTGAGCGCCGACGAACTCGACCGCGCCCGCGGGCCGCGCATCGAAGACATCGGGCGGCAACAGCAGACCAACGAGTATTGGCTGTCGTTGCTCGCCGGTTCGGGAGCGGATCCGCGCCTGCTCGACATCATCCGCTCGACGATCCCCGATCTGCAGAGCGTAACGACCGCCGACGTGCAAAAGGCGGCGCGCGATTGGCTGAAGGACGCCAAGGCCTATCGCGTGGTGGTCACGCCGGCGCCTTGAACCGCCGGGACCCCGGTGCCGGGCGCATACTTATCGCAACGTCATCATGGACTTGCGGCGCAGTTGCCTGATAGCACCAAAGCGTTGCGCGCGCCGCACCGGCCGCTACAGTAACAGGCGCCGGGCCGGCCGCGCCCGAGAGGCCCCCATGAGACGGGCTTCGGATGGGTGAGGATGATGAGCGATCTTGAGACGTTTCGCAGCGAAACGCGCGCTTGGCTCGAGGCCAATTGCCCGCCCACGATGCGCGGTGGCGCGGACATCGCGGTGACGGAGAGCGACGACGAATCCATTTGGGGTGGGCGGCGCGCCAAGTTCAAGAATCCCGAGCAGAAGCTTTGGCTCGATCGCATGGCAGCCAAGGGATGGACCGCGCCGACCTGGCCCAAGGAATACGGCGGCGGCGCGCTTTCCAGCGCGCAAGCGCGGGTGCTGGGCCACGAGCTAAGCCGCATCAAGGCCCGTCCGGCGCTGATGTCGTTCGGCATCTGGATGCTGGGTCCGGTGCTGCTCGAATACGCCAACGAGGAACAGAAAAAGGAATACCTGCCCAAGATCGTGCGCGGCGAAATCCGCTGGTGCCAGGGCTATAGCGAACCCGGCGCCGGTTCCGACCTCGCGGGACTTCGCACCCAGGCGGTCGACAAGGGCGATCATTATCTTCTCAACGGCCAGAAGATCTGGACCTCCTATGCCGACAGGGCCGATTGGATCTTCTGCCTGGTGCGCACCGACAACACAAAGAAGCACGAGGGCATCTCGTTCCTGCTGTTCGACATGGCGTCGCCCGGCGTCGAGGCGCGGCCGATCAAGCTGATCAGCGGTCAGTCGCCGTTCTGCGAAACGTTCTTCACCGATGTGAAGGTTCCGAAGAAGCAACTCGTCGGCAAGCTCAATGGCGGATGGGAGATCGCCAAGCGGCTGCTGCAATATGAGCGGCAGAACATTTCGGCCGGCGGTTTCGGCAGCGGCGGCAGCGGTTACGACCTGGAACACGCCGCGCTCGACTATGTCGGACGGGCCGACGGCAAGATCGCCGATGCCGATCTTCGCGCGCGCATCACCGCGCATAAGATGGAGGCGCGGGCCTTCGCGCTGACGGTGCGCCGCGCGGAAGAGGAGTCGAAGCAGGGCAAGGGCCCTTCCGCCGCAACCTCGATCATCAAATATGCCGCCGCCAAGGTGAACCAGGAACGCACCGAGTTGATGGTGGAAGCGATGGGGACACACGCGCTGGGCTGGGAGGGCGATGCCTTCAAGCCGAACGAGATCGCGGCGATGCGCGGCATGCTGCGCGCCAAGGGCAATTCGGTCGAGGGCGGAACCTCGGAAGTCAATCTCAACGTCATCGCCAAGCGCGTGCTGGGCTTGATGGATCATCAATGACGCGGAACGGACAATAAGGAACCCAGGATGAGCGCAGCGGCCAATATCGACAGCGATCTGGAAGCGTTCCGCGCGCAGGCGCGCCAATGGCTGGAAGCGAATTTCCCGGCATCGCTCAAGGGGCAAGGCGCGTTGATGCTGCGCGAGGGTGGGCCGGGCAGCAGCGGCGACATCGCCAAATGGAAGAAAGCCATGGGCGAGAAGGGTTGGGGCACGCCGAGCTGGCCCAGCCAATATGGCGGCGGCGGCCTCTCAAAGGCCCAAGCCCGCGTGCTGCAGGACGAGATGGCGCGCATCGGGGCCTTCAATCCCATCGGCGGCATGGGCGTGATGATGTTCGGTCCGACATTGCTCGAATACGGCTCGGAAGAGCAGAAGACGAAATACGTTCCGGGCATCGTTCACGGAACGACCTGGTGGTGCCAGGGCTATAGCGAGCCCGGCGCCGGATCGGACCTCGCCGCGCTGCGCACCCAATGTATCGACAAAGGCGACCACTATCTCGTCAACGGACAGAAAATCTGGACCAGCGGCGCGCAATACGCCGACATGTGCTTTGCGCTGGTGCGCACCGACAACACGCGCAAGCACGAAGGCATCTCCTTCCTGCTGATCGACATGAAATCGCCGGGCGTCGAGGTGCGGCCGATCAAGCTGATCAGCGGCAACTCGCCGTTCTGCGAGACCTTCTTCACCGACGTGAAGGTCCCAAAGGAGAATCTCATGGGGCCGCTCCATGGCGGCTGGACCATCGGCAAGCGCCTGCTGCAGTTCGAGCGCGCGGGTCTGGGCGGCAATATCGGCAGCGCGTCCGGGCTTGGCCGCAGCGGCGACATGCGCAGCCTGGATCAGGTCGCCAAGGCCTATGTCGGGACCGACGATGGGGGACGGATCGCCGACGCCGATCTGCGCGCCCGCGTCACCCACCACATGATGGACACGCGCGCCTTCATGCTCACCGTGCAGCGCGCGATGAGCGAGGCCAAGGGCAATCAGGGTCCGTCGGCCACCACCTCGATCATGAAGAACGCCGGCTCGCGCATCGGCCAGGAGCGCTCCGAACTGCTGATCGAAGTGATGGGTCACCAGGGATTGGGCTGGGAAGGCGAGGGCTTCACCCGTGGGGAGCTCGACACCGTACGCGGCTGGCTCGGCGGCAAGGCGACCACGATCTATGGCGGCAGCCAGGAGATCCAGAACAACATCATCGCCAAGCGCATCCTTGGCCTGCTCGATCATCAATAACGACGGCGTCACTCACCCTTCGACAAGCTCAGGGTGAGGATTTTAGCCAAGACCTCATCCTGAGCTTGTCGAAGGATGGGGCGCACAAACGAAGCGTGAGGTTTTACGAAGATGGCAGTGTTGACCGAAGAACAGTCCATGATCCGCGACGGCGCCAAGTCGTGGGTGCAGGAGAAGTCGCCCGTCACCGCGTTTCGCAAGCTGCGCGACAGCGGCAACGCGGACGGCTTCGACCGCGCCGCCTGGAAGGAGATGGCCGAGATGGGCTGGGCCGGAATCCTCATCCCGGAGGAATTCGGCGGCGTCGGCCTGGGCTATCTCACGCTCGGCCTGGTGCTGGAAGAAACGGGCCGCACGCTGACCGCCTCGCCGCTGATTTCCACCGCGCTGACCGCGACCACGGCGCTGCTGCTCGCCGGCTCGCAGGCGCAGAAGCAGACATATCTGCCCGCCATCGCCGAGGGAAAAACGATCGCGACGCTGGCGCTCGACGAAGGGCCGCATCACGCCCCGGAAAAGATCTCGCCGGGCGGCATCGGTGTCGGCAACGGCAAGATCAAGCTGAGCGGCAGGAAGACCTTCGTGCTCGACGGCGGCACGGCGGATTTGATCATCGTGGCGGCGCGCACCTCCGGCAAGGCGGGCGACAAGAACGGCATCACGCTTGCGTTGGTGGACGGCAAAGCAGCCGGGCTTACGCGCGACAAGCTCAGGACGGTGGACAGCCGCGGCTACGCCAATCTGTCGTTCAAGGACGTCGAGGGCGAGGTCCTGGGCGCACTCGATCAGGGCCATGGCGCGCTGGAAGCGACGCTCGACCGCGCCCGCGCCGGCCTGGCCGCCGAGATGCTTGGCCAGGCGATGCAGTCCTTCGACGTGACGCTCGAATATCTCAAGACGCGCGAACAATTCGGTCAGAAGATCGGCACCTTCCAGGCGCTGCAGCACCGCGCCGCCAAGATGTTCACCGATCTGGAACTGGTTCGTTCCTGCGTCGAGGGCGCACTTGCGGGGATCGACCGCGACGCCAACGACGTGGCGCAGCTTGCCTCGCTCGCCAAGGCGAAAGCCGGCGATCTGGTGCATCTGATCTCCAACGAGATGGTGCAGATGCATGGCGGCATCGGCATGACCGATGCCCATGACGCGGGGCTTTATCTGAAGCGCGCCCGCGCCCAGGAAGCGACCTTCGGCGGCGCGTCCTATCACCGCGATCGTTACGCGACGCTGCTGGGATACTGAACCGTCTGCCTGGACGACGGGCAGCCTCTCGAGCGGCCCGGTGTGGCCGGGTCGTTCGGGGCGCGGTAGTCTTGGCGCAACGCTATCGGGAGAACGCCATGAAAGCCGCTGTCTATTACGAGAACGGTCCGCCCTCGGTCCTGAAATACGAAGACGTTCCCGACCCGGATTTGATGCCCGGCGGCATCATCATCCGTGTCGAGGCGGTGTCGATCGAGGGCGGCGATACGCTGAACCGGCAGGGCGGCGCCTTGGTCGGCCGGCCGCATATCGTGGGCTATCAGGCGGCGGGCGAGATCGTCGCGCTGGACAAGGATGTGACCGGATTTCAAATCGGCGACAAGGTGGTGACCGTCGGTTTCAACGGCAGCCATGCCGCGCTGCGCTCGGTGCCCGCCCGCACCGCATGGAAAATCCCGGAGGGCAGCGACGTGAAGTCTTGCGCGGCCGTGCCGGTCCCGTTCGGCACCGCGCATGACTGCCTGTTCGAGTTCGGCCGCCTCAAGCAGGGCGAAACCGTTCTGGTTCAGGCCGGCGCCAGCGGGGTGGGCATTGCCGCGATCCAACTCGCCAAGCGCGCCGGCGCGCGGGTGCTGGCGACGGCATCGAGCGACGATCGCCTCGAACGGCTCAAGCCCTTGGGGCTCGACCACGGCATCAACTACAAGATCGACGACGTCGCCCAAGCCGTGATGAAACTCACCGACAATCGTGGCGTCGACCTCGTCGTCGATTCCGTCGGCGGCTCGACGCTACAGGGGTCGATTCTCAGCCTCGGTTATCGCGGGCGCGTGTCGATGGTCGGCGCCGCAGGGCGCGAGCCGATGCGCGTCGATGTCGGATCGCTGATGGCCGGCAATCGCAGCCTTACCGGCGTCTTCCTTGGCGCCGAGATCGCAACCGACCGCGTTCACGACATGATTCAGAGCCTCGTGGACGAAGTCGCGCACGGCAAGCTGAAGGCGCTGATCGACAAGACATTCCCACTATCGGACGCCGCCGCCGCGCACGCCTATATCGAGAGCAGAAAAGCTGTGGGTCGTGTGCTGCTCATTCCTTGAACACCGCGGAACATGCATTCCGCTCGGCCGCTTTTTTGCAAATTAAGTACATGATTCGACTTACGCTTTGTCCGCGCGGTTGTACCGTCCGGGAGTAAATCGCAGGAATTCCCGCAGACTCGTCTTGCGCGTTTCGCGCCGCCTATACTTCCGCTATGGGGGTCGCTCGGCCTGAACAGCGCAATGGCCGATAAGCACCGTATGCGCCTCAATTTAAAGGAGGCGCATATGAGCTTGTTTTCGGACGTTCAGACGTTTGTACACGAAGCGAACAGGGTCACCACTCTCAAAAATCTGAAGACATTGGTGGAGAGCGCGACCCACGAACTGGGTTTCGACTACTTCGCGCTGGTCCATCATGTCAACATCTACCAGACGAAGGCAGACTACGTCTTTCTCTTCAACTACCCCAGCGCTTGGGCCGAGATCATCGATCGCAAGGGTTACTTCATCGACGACCCGGTGCACTTCGCCTGCGAGAAGTCCGCGGTCCCATTCACCTGGGCTGACGTGCCCCGCCTCGTCTCACTGACCGAGCGCCAACGGGAGGTGCTGGATGCGGCGCGCCACGCCGGTCTTGGCGACGGCTTCACCATTCCGATCCATGTTCCCGGCGAGCATATCGGCTCATGCACCTTCAGCACGAAGGTCGGAACCGAGGCGCCCGAACACGCTTTTCCGGCCGCCCATTACGTCGGCAGCTTCGCGTTTCAGGCGGCGCGGCGACTGATCCAGCGCAGCCCCATACGGCGAGAGGCCGGCGCGCCGCCGCCCAATCAACCCAAGTTGACGCGCCGCCAACTCGACTGCGTCGTCCTGGCCGGCCGAGGCAAGAGCGACAAAGACGTCGCCCAGATTCTGGGCATCTCGGATCAAACCGTGCACCAGCACGTGGAGGCCGCGAAGAAGAAATACGACGTCGCGACGCGCATGCAGCTCATCGTGCGCGCATTGTTCGATTCTCAGCTGTCGTTCGCCGACTTGGTAACATGACGCATCCCCTAACTAGGGGAATTTGCGCCGAACCTTGCGGGTGCAACTCTCGATGAACGCAGTCGTCGGGAGCATTTGCACACATGGTCAACGTCATCACCGCCAACAATCGGCACAAATACCAGCCCCAACTCAACGCGATGCACGCCGATCGCAAACGCATTTTCGTGGATTCGCTGAAGTGGGAGATTCCGGTCGTCGACGGCCAGTATGAAGTCGACCAATTCGACAACGATGATGCCGTCTACCTGTTGTCGCTAGGCCCCGACAAGCAAACCCATCTTGGGTCGGTACGGCTGCTGCAGTCGAGCAAACCGCATTTGCTGGGCGATGTGTTCCCGATGCTGTGCGACAAGGGCGTGCCGCGCGGCGACGACATCTGGGAGATCACCCGCCTTTGCACCGCGCCGCAATTGCGCGGTCGCGAGGCTTGGCTTGTGCGCAGCTATCTTGCAGTCGGCATGGTCGAAATCGCGCTGCTCTACGGCATCAGCAAATACACCTGCGTCGCCGAAACCTCGTGGCTGTCGTCGATCATGGCGGTCGGGTGGGAGTGCGAGCCGCTGGGCCTGCCCCGGGAGTTCAACGGCGAGTCCGTCGGCGCGCTGATCATCAACATCACGCCGGCGACGTTGCAGCTGTTCCGCATGAAGATGGGCTGGCGCCATCCCGTGCTCGAACTCGACGCGATCGCGAAGGCGGCGTGATCCGCCAATCCGCCAAATTCCCAAGAAGGAAGATTCCCATGTCCGTCGCCTATGCCACGGAGCCGTCCTTGGCCTCCGAAAAGACCGCCGAACTGCTCGACACCGGCTATTGCATCATCCGGGACCTCATGCCGAAGGAGAAGATGACGGCGCTCCGCGACGACGTGAATGACCGCTTCGAGAAGACCCCGTTCGCCGTCGGCGACTTCTACGGCGGCAGAACCAAGCGCTTCGGCGGCCTATTGAAGCACTCGCGACACGCGGCCGATTTCGTTCTCAATCCCGTCATCATGGAGGTGGTGCAGACCGTTCTGGGCCCCTATTGCGACCGGTTGCAACTGAACGTCGCGCAGGGAATCGGGGTGTGGCCCGGCGCGCAAGAGCAGACGCCGCATCGCGACGAGGACATGTGGCGTATCGCCAAGGGCGAGATGGAATGCCTGATCAACGTCATGTGGCCGCTTGGGCCCTTCACCGAGGACAACGGAGCGACCGTCGTCTGGCCAAACAGCAACCGCTGCCCGCATACCTACGACCTCGACCGCAAGGACGCGATTTCCGCGACGATGGATCCAGGGTCTGCCCTGGTGTTCCTGGGGTCCACGCTTCACGGTGCCGGCGCCAACCACACGAACCTGCCGCGCCTTGCAGCCGTCGTCAGCTACACCCTCGGCTGGCTGAAGCCCTTCGAAAATCAATGGTTGGTCTACCCTCCCGATGTCGCGCGGCATTTCTCGCCCGACCTTTCGGCGCTGATCGGTTATCAGCTGCATAGGCCCAATGTGGGTAACTATGAAGGCCAATGCCCCTCCATCCTGTTGAAGGGGCCGGTTGAGGACTATTTGCCGGCCGTGGAAAGCCTGCGACCCGACCAGATCGAGGCGGTCGTTGAGTTCCGGGCGAGACAAAAGGCGGCGCAGGTTTAGCCGTGGGCAGGCTGACGGACCTAGCGGAAGCGTCTATAGTCCCCGATAGCAACGGGGCGACGTTCGGCGAGTTCGTTTCTAGTCATGCTCACCCAGGCCACATTCGACTTCATCGACGAGGTCGATCGTCTTCGCGACCAGGCGGCGCTCGTGGCGTCGTTCCAGAAGGTCGTTTCTGGGTTCGGCATCACCTACTTCATGGTCGGCGAGCCCAAGCCTCCAGCAACACCGCTCACGGAGAACGACGGCCATATCTGGGGCACGACGTGGCCCAGCGAATGGCTCAGTCGGTGGACCACTCGCAACTATCTCCAAGTCGATCCGGTCGTCCGCCACATCCGGACGCACAACCGGCCGCTGCGCTGGAGCGCTCTGGAAGGGGCCAGCGACGATCCGGGCAAGCGCGTGATGCTGGAAGCCGGCGAGTTTCGCATGCATGGCGGCTACACCGTGCCGATCTACAGCCGCGATGGCCTGGCCGTCGCGGTGTCGTTGGGATCGGAACACTACGAGCTAGGCAAGAGGGAAGAGGCCTGCCTGCACATGGCCTCGATTTACATGCATGCGACGCTCGAGCGCCTGCGCGGACGCTATGCACGGCCACGTGGACCCAAGCTCACCAATCGCGAGCGCGAGTGTCTGTCCTGGGTCGCCGCGGGCAAGACCGACTGGGAAATCTCGCAAATCCTCAAGATCGCCGAGCAGACCGTTCACGAATACGTGCAGAACGCCCTAATCAAGCTAAACGCGACCACGCGCGCCCAAGCCGTGGCGATCGCGATTTTGACCAAGCAAATCAACACCTAACCGTTCCCAAACCGCGCCCCCCTCAATTCCGGGGGATGACTCCGCCCTTCGCGGGCGCGAGTTTGCGCGCGCGCGACACGTGAGGCCTGCCATGATCGAAGTGGTAACCAGCCGCAACGCCCTTCTGTATCGAGACGCCTTGGAGGAAATGTTCCGCATCCGCCATCGTGCCCTCGTCGAATTCCAGGGGTTGGAACGCCTGCGTCGCGCCGACGGCCGCCTGACGGACCGCTTCGATACGGACGATGCAATTCATCTGCTGCTGACCGGAGACGACGGCGCCGTTCGGGGCGGGTTGCGCCTTCTGCCGACAACATCGCCGCATGTCCTGTCGGAGATCCTGCCGCAGCTCTGCGACTGCAAGGGCCTTCAGCGCGACCCCAAGACGCTGGAACTGAGCCGGATGTGCATCGATCCGAATTTGGACTTTGCGGCACGGGAACTGGGCCGCAATCGTCTCCTGGTCGGGTTGGTCGAGTTCTGCCACCGCACGGGCTACGAGCGGATTACGCTCCTCATCAAGACCGATACGCTCTATCGCCATCTGCTGATCGGCCTCGACATCAAACCGCTGGGTCTTGCCGTCGACCGCGACGGCCTGAAACAGTTGGCGGTCGTCGTACGCGTGACGGACGAGGCCTTGGACGCACTGCGGCAGGCGCTCGCCGTGCGCGAATCCGAGATTCACTATGTCGGTGCGCCGCACGAGGACGCCCTCGTGCTGGGGCCGGCCGCGCGGTGGCCGCTCGCAGCGCGGCTGTGACGTTCTGACGCCCAAACGCCGTAAATTGCGGCGCCATGGTCTTTCGCGAACCTGCCGCTATACTCGCCGGCGGATGGGCCTTTCGCGCACAGTCTCAGGAGAGAGAATGCAGCCGCGTTTGCTTGCGCTAAAAAGCGCCGTGCCGCCCCATGTCCTCGACCAATCCGACGTTTCCGTTCGCGCCGCCGCTCTCTTTCAGGGGCGCCGCGACATGACGCGACTGATGCCGGTGTTCGAAAACACCGGCATCGAGCGGCGTTATTCCTGTGTGCCGATCGACTGGTACAGCGAACCCCATGGCTGGACAGAGCGCAACGCGCTCTACATCGAAAACGCCGTCGCGCTGTTCGAGAAGCTGACGGACGCGCTTCTGACCGAAGCCGGGCTTGGGCGCGGCGACATCGATGCCGTCGTCGTGTCGTCCTCGACGGGCATCGCGACGCCCAGCCTGGACGCACTGGTGATCGAACGCTTGAGCCTTCGCCGCGATGTCCGCCGCCTGCCGATCTTCGGGCTGGGCTGCGCCGGCGGCGTGGTCGGCCTGGCGCGCGCGGCGGATCTGGCCAAGGCACGGCCGGGCAGCCGCGTGCTGTTTCTGGTCGTGGAGCTCTGCGCCCTGACCTTTCGCAAGGACGACACCTCCAAGAGCAATATCGTCGCCACCGCTCTGTTCGGTGACGGCGCGGCGGGCGCGATCCTGTCGACGGAGGGCGAGGGGCCGCCGATCGGCCCGAGCGGCGAGTTCACCTGGCCGCACTCGCTCGACATCATGGGATGGGACGTCCAGGACGACGGCCTTAAGGCGATTTTCTCGCAAAGCATTCCGACGCTCGTCGCGAACGATTTCCGCACGATCTTGAACGGCTATCTGAAGGACAACGATCTGCGCCTGGACGATTTCGACGGTCTTGCGTGTCACCCCGGCGGCGCCAAGGTGCTCGATGCATTGGAGGATGCCTGCGAACTTGCGCGCGGCGCGCTTGTCGAAAGTCGCGGCGTGCTGCGCGACTACGGCAATATGTCGGCGGTGACGGCACTGTTCGTGCTGGAGCGGATGAACTGGCGCGCGCAGCACAGTCTGATGACGGCGCTGGGGCCCGGTTTCTCGGCGGTGTTCCTGGCGATCGGCACGTGAGACTGGCGATCTACATCATCCTGTTGCTGGTCGCGTTGCAGCGGCTTTTGGAAGTCGTCTACGCGGAGCGCAATACGCGAGCCCTTCTGGCACGCGGCGCGGTCGAGATCGGCCGAGCGCACTATCCGCTGATCGTCCTTTTACATGCCGCTTGGCTTGCGGCGATCGCCCTGGCGCTGCCGCAAAACGCCACGATCCACTGGGGCGCCTTGGCCGTATTCCTGCTGCTGCAAGCCGCGCGTGTCTGGGTGATCGCGACGCTCGGCCCCTATTGGACGACGCGGATCATCAACCTCCCCGGTGCGCCTTTGGTGCGAAAAGGCCCTTATCGCTTCGTGCGCCATCCCAACTATCTCGTCGTGGCCGGCGAGATCGCGGTCTTGCCGCTCGCTTTCGGAGAGATAGCGGTTGCGGCGGTCTTCACCGTGCTGAACGCGCTCATGCTCGCCTGGCGCATCCGCCAGGAAGACATGGCCCTGGCGCCGCGGCGGGCAGCGAAGGCGGTGTAGGATGCGCGCGCTCCGCTTTGCCGGCCCGTTCATCTTCGCCCTTTCGATCCCATTTCTCTACTATGCCCTGGGTCCAGCCGCACCGTTCCTCACCGTGCTGGCTCTGCTCGCGGCCTTGATCGGCGCCGAACTGTTAAGCCGCCGCGGCGACGGCGTTCGCGGCGAACCGGCCGGCATATTCCGGCTTCTGCCGAACCTCTATGTCCCGCTCCAACTCGGCATCATTGTTTGGGCCATTCTGATCGTCGGTCAAACCGGCGGCGCCGGTTTCGCGGCATTGGCCTTGTCGATCGGCGTTACCACCGGCGTGTTCGGCGTGCTCGCGGCACATGAACAGGTACACGGACACAGCAAATTCGAGCGGCTGCTCGGCCTCACCATGCTGAGCGGCATGAGCTATCGCCACTTCCGCATTGCCCATATCCATGGCCACCACCGCTTCGCCGCGACCGAGCGCGACCCGGCAACGGCGCGGCTGGGCGAGAGCTTCTATGCCTTTGTGCTGCGGACCGTCAAAGACCAGTTCGCCGATGCTTGGGTCTTCGAGCGCCGACGCGTCGCCCGGCACGGCGGCACGGTGTTCGACAATCGCGTCGCGCGCGACGTTGCGGCCATGGCGATCATCTATTTCACGACCGTTCTCGTCGCCGGCGTGCGGGGCGCAGTTTTCTTCGCGATGGCGAGCGCCCTTGCGATCCTGGTGCTGGAGCTTTTCAACTACATCGCCCATTACGGCCTGCTGCGGAGGCCGCGCGCACAGGGCTACGAGCCGTGCACCGCGGCCCATAGCTGGAATTCGAGCAACATCCTCGCCAACACGCTGATCTTCAACATGGGGCGCCATTCCAGCCACCATGCCCGGCCCGCCGCGTCGTTCCAGGAATTGACCTGGACCGCACAGGCCCCCGAGCTCCCTCTGGGTTACGCCGGCAGCATTCTGTTGGCACTGGTGCCGCCTTTGTGGCGGCGCGTCATGGACCCGGCGGTGCAAAATCTGCAAACTCGCCCCGGCAACGCACGCGCCTAGAGCCCCTACAAAATGCCGCGCATCGTGCAGGTTTGGATCGGCTTCGCGGCCATGTGTTTGGGGATGACACTGGCCATCCTCGACATCCAGATCGTCGCCAGTTCCTTCACGACGATCGAAGCGTCGTTCGGCGTCACGCCGGACCGGCTGAGCTGGATCCAGACCGGCTATCTGATGGCAGAGGTGATCGCCATTCCGCTGACCGGCTGGCTAACGCGCGCGCTGTCCTTACGTTGGATGTTTGCCGGTGCAACGCTAGGCTTCACGCTGGCGAGCATCGCTTGCGCGCTGTGCACGTCACTTTCGCCCTTCATCGCGCTGCGGGTGGTTCAGGGCTTCTGTGGCGGCATGCTGATACCCGGCGTATTCACGTCGGTCTTCGTCATGATGCCCGAACGCCACCGCATTGCCGCGACGGCGCTGGCAGGCACGCTCGCGGTCGTCGCGCCCACGATCGGCCCGGCGATTGGGGGCTATCTGACCGAGATGTACAGCTGGCATTGGATCTTCCTGATCAATCTCGCGCCCGGGCTTCTGGTCACGGGTGTGGTGATCGGATTTGTGCGGCTGGGCACGGCGGATCTTTCAGAGTTCCGGCGGATCGACTACGTGGCCATCAGCATGGCGGCGCTGTTCCTCGCCACGCTGGAACTGCTTCTGAAAGAGGGGCCCAAACACGACTGGCAAGGCCCGCTGGTTCTCGTCTGCGTTCCGATCTGTGTTCTGGCGAGCAGTGGCGCGGTCTGGCGCAGCCTCTATTCTCCCCATCCCTTTGTTGAGCTGCGCCGCTTTCGCGAGCGCACCTTCACGCTCGGCTGCGCCTTGAGCTTCGTGTTGGGCTTGGGCCTTTACGGCTCCGTCTATCTTCTGTCCCTGTTCTTGGGCCTGGTGCGCGATCATTCGCCGCTCGAAATCGGGACGATCATGATCGTGTCGGGCGCCGCCCAGCTTTTGACCGCGCCGGTTGCTGCCTGGGCCGAAACCAAAGTCGACGCCAGACTTCTAACCGCACTCGGTTATGGCCTTTTCGCGGCGGGGCTCGTCGCCAACGGCTTCGCTACGATGAGCACCGACTACGACGGCCTGTTCTGGCCACAGGCCATGCGCGGGGCCGCGGTCATGTTGTGCATCCTTCCGGCGACACGGTTGGCGCTCGAATCGCTGGCGCCCGAACAGGTCGCGGACGGGAGTGCGCTGTTCAACCTGATGCGCAATCTGGGCGGCGCGATCGGCATCGCGCTGGTGGACACCATCCTGCAACAGCGCACGCCCGAGCATGCCCAGGCGATTGGCCACCGGCTTCAGGCCGGCGATGCCGACGCGGCGCGGCTGGTTGGGCTTCCCGCGCAATACTTCCATGGCCACGACATGGGCCCGGTCGACGAGACCATGCGCGCCATCGCCGAACCGCTGGTGAGCAAGGCGGCGTTGGCGCAGTCCTTCAACGAGGCCTGGTTGACGATCGGCGTTCTGTTCGCGCTTTCGCTGCTGGTGCTACCCTTCATGCGTCGCGCGCCGCCGGCAACCGGGACTATGCGTGCGCCAGTTCGACCTGGATGACGTCGGTCCGGCCGACCGCGAAGGCCGCGGCGCACATGCCCAGGTAGAACTGCCAATTGCGGAAGAAGCGCGCGTCGTGACCGAGCGATTGGATGGCGTCTTGGGCGTCCTGCATGCGGACCGACCAGGCGCGCAGGGTGCGGGCATAGTCGTGGCCGAAGGGAAACACATCCAATATCCTGAGCCCGGCGCGTTCGGCCTCCTGCCCGAACCGCGCCCGCGATGGCAGCATGCCGCCGGGAAAGACATAGTGGCGGATGAAGTCGCTGCGCCGGCGATAGTCCGCGAAGATTTCGTCACGCACGGTGATCGTTTGGATGACCGCGCGGCCGCCGCGTTTCAGTCGCTCGGCAAGAACATGGAAATAGCCGGGCCAGTAACGCTCGCCCACCGCCTCGAACATCTCGATGGACACGATGTTGTCGAAGGTCCCGCGCACCAGACGATAATCCTGAAGGCGCAGGTCCGCGTTGCGGCCTGAAAGCCTGGTACTGGCATAGCGATGCTGGGCCGGCGAGAGGGTCAGGCCGGTGACGCGATGCGAAGCGTCCGCGGCGCGTTCCGCGAAACCGCCCCAGCCGCAGCCAATCTCCAGAATCGAGGTGCCGCGCCCCTCAAGCCGCGACAGGATGCGTTCGTATTTCGCCCGCTGCGCGCGCTCCAGATCCTGATCACACGCCCCATAGAGCGCTGACGAGTATGTCATGCTGGGATCGAGCCACAGCGCGTAGAAGTCGTTGCCGACGTCGTAATGGGCTTGGATGTTGCGGGCGGCGCCTTGAAGAGAATTGCGCCGCAGCAGCATGTTCTGCAGCACAAAGCCGATACGCTGCAGCAAATTGCCATTGGCCAGACTCTCGAACCGTTCCATGTTGCGCAGGAAGAGGGCGATCAAGGTTTCGATGTCACTGCTCTCCCACATCGCGTCGATGTAGGCCTCGCCGAGGCCGATATCGCCCCGGGACGCGGCCAGGCGGATCACGTCCCAATGACGGACGGTAAGATCGGCGTGCGGCCCGGGCTCCTCCCCGCGAAAGATCGTGACCTCTCCATTGGGCGCGCTGAAGTGGAGCGTTCCGCAGGTGAGCGCCGCCGCCGATTGGCGCCACTTGCGTTCCACGAAGCGTGGGGAGATCAACGACATGGCTAAGCCGCCCTCTCGTGAAGCGGCGCCAGGGCGAACTTGGACCGTGGAAATTCGGGAAGCGGAACCTGCCACGGCGTCTGCGCGCCCAACAGGTGGGCCACATGCACCGCGCTTGCCAACCCGTCTTCGTGGAAGCCGTTGCGCAGATGCGCGCCGCAAAACCAGGTGTTGCGCCGACCCTGCATCGTTTGGACGGCCGTTTGCGCCGCGACGGCCTCGGCGTCGAACACCGGATGGTCGAACGCGTGGGAGTCGAAGACTTTGTCCGATGCGATCGACCGTGCAGGATTGAGAGTGACGAAGAGCGGTTTGGCATCATCGATGCCTTGCAATCGATTCATCCAATAGGTCACCGAAAGCGCCGGGGCATCCGCATTGCCGTCGGACAGATAGTTCCAACTTGCCCAGCAGCGCTGCCGTTTGGGCATGAACGATTCATCGCGGTGCAGGACGGCCACATTGCGCTGATAGCGGAAGGCGCCGAGCGCTGCACGTTCCGTGGCGTCTGAATCGACCAGAAGCGCCAGCGCCTCATCGCCATGACTTGCGAATACGACATGATCGAAGCCCTGCTGCCGCCCAGACATATCGGTGACGAGCACACCCCTCGGATTTCGTTCGACGCGCGCCACGCCACATCCCGTACGAATGCGCGAGGCGAAGCTGCGGCTCAGGCGCGCGACGTATTCGCGGGAACCTGCGGTAACCGTGTACCATTGCGGCTGGCCGTTCACACTGAGCAGGCGGTGATTGGCCATGAAGCGAATCAGAGCGCCCGCCGGAAAGGTCAGCATCCGCGACGGCGGGCAACTCCAGATCGCGCTGCACATCGGCAGCAGGTAATAATCCCGGAACCAGCACCCGAGGCCGAGCCCCGCCACGAGTTCGCCAAGAGTCAGCGTGGGATGGCGCGCGATCGCCGCCTCGGCCTGCGCATTGAAGCGCAACACGTCGCGCGCCATCGCGGCAAAGCGCGGCCGCAGCAGGTTTCGCCGTTGGCCGAATACCGCATTCAGGTCCTTGGCGCCCCATTCGAGCCACCCACCGCGGATCGAGGCGGCAAAGCTCATATCGCTCTTGTGCACCGCGACGCCCAGATGACGGAACATGGCCGAGAGGTGGGGATAGTTCGCCTCGTTGAAGACGATAAAGCCCGTATCGACCGCGATCGGCACGCCATCGTAATCGACCGTCAGCGTGCGCGCATGACCGCCGATCCGCTCGGCCTTTTCATAGACCTGGATGTCGTGCCGGCGGTTGAGGAGATAGGCGGCGCCGAGGCCCGCTATGCCGGTACCGATGATCGCGATTTTGGCCATGGGAGCCCCGATGCTGCGCGCTCTCTACGGCAGTAGCGGCGGCACGGATCAGACCGCCGCGCGGTGATCCGATGGGACGCACATCTCGTATGACCGGCGAAACGGGGGAGAAAGTCATCATGGCGCGCCTTCTGGTTGCCTATGTCGCCGCCGCGCTCACCATGGCGGTACTGGACTACGCGTGGCTGAGCTATTTCACCAAGGCGTTATTCGAGCCGGCGGTCGGATCGCTGCTGGCCGAGCGCACCGACATGACGATCGCGGTCCTTTTCTATGTGCTTTACGTCATCGGCGTGCTGCTGTTCGCGACATTCCCGGCCTTGCGCAGCGGCGGCTGGAGCACCGCCCTCGGGCTCGGCGCAGCCTTCGGCTTTTTCGTCTATATGACGTACGACTTCACCAACATGGCGACCTTGAAGGTCTGGCCGGTATGGCTGGCCGCGATCGATATCGCCTGGGGGACATGCGTCACCGCCATCGCGGCGACAGCCGGCTACCTCGCCGCTTCGCGCATGGCGTGAGCCCGCGCGGCACGCCCGGCCCACAGCGCGATGATAAAACACACCACCAAGGTCGCCGAGGCCAGGAAAAACGGCAGGCCCGGAATATGCCATTGCGGATGTCGCACGGCCGCCGCGAAACCCGCGCCGAACAGAAGCGGGCCGACGACACCGGCGATCCCCATCAGGCTTTGATTTGCGCCTTGCAGCTGGCCCTGCTCGTGCGCTCCCACCCGCCGGGTCATCAAGCCCTGGACGCCGGGAACCAACAATTGGCCCATGCAGTTGAAGGGCACGCCCACCAGATAGCTCCAGCCATCCGGCGCGAAACCACACCAGGCCAGTCCGATGACGGGGACGGCGCTGCCGGCCAGCAGACAGCCGCGCTCGCCATAGCGTTTCGAGAACGGTCCTACGACGAAGCTCTGCACCGCGACGCCGGCGACACTGACAGCCGCCATGAACACACCCGTCGTGCCCGGAGACCAGTGGAAGCGATATCCGGCGTAGAGAACGAAAACGCTCGGCCAAAGCATCGTTGCGAGCTGATTGAGGAAGCCGATGCCGGCCAATGGCAACAACTCGTGGTGCGAACGCAGCAGGCGAAGCGAGCCGAGGGGATTGGCCCGGCGCCAATGAAATACCTTGGCCCGCTTCGATGGCGGAAGCGACTCGGGCACGACAAATGCCCCATAGAGCGCGTTCAATAGCGTCAGCACCGCCGCTGCGATGAAGGGCAGGCGCAGATTGTAGTCCCCCAACAATCCGCCGATGGCAGGTCCGGCGAGAAACCCGACGCTAAAGGCAGCCCCCATCCATCCGAAAGCGCGGGTGCGGCCCTCGGGCGGAGTCACATCGGCGACATAGGCATTGGCGGTCGAGAACACGCCCGACGTCGCACCGCTTATCAGCCGCCCGACGAAAAGCCAGGAAAGCGTCGGCGCAAATGCCATGAACAGGAAATCGAGGCCGAGACCGCTTATCGACAGCAGCAGGACCGGCCGACGGCCGAACCGATCGGCGAGAAGTCCCAGCACCGGACCGGCAAGAAAGCTCACCATGCCGCCGAAGACTTGAAACGTCACGTTCCAGTCGGTTGCCGAAGCCGTGTCGCCGCCGTTGAACGCCTTCAACAGGTTGGGGAGAACCGGCACCATGATGCCGATCGAGACCGCACAGGCGACCGCGCTGACGAAAATAAAGCCGAAGGCCGCGCGCCGGCCCCCGGCCGATGGTTCGGTGATGTCGTCCATGACTCAATGATGGGCCAAGGTGCCGGGTCAGGCAATCGTCGCACCTCGACATCGCGCAGGACGGACACTAGCTTGCGCGCCGACGAAAAGTACGCCGGGGGGCTTCATGCGTTGGGTGACACGTGGCGCGATCGCGATGACGGCGATCGTGTTTCTGGCGCTTGTGGGCGTCATCCTGGCCGATCGCCTGGCACAGCCCGCGCCGCCCGATCCCACCGCCTTCATCGCCCGCGCCGCGAAATACGACGTGCGCATCCGCCGGGACTCCTGGGGCGTGCCGCACGTCCTTGGCAAGACGGATGCCGATGTCGCCTTCGGCCTTGGTTACGCGCATAGCGAGGATGATTTCGCCACGATCCAGGAGGTTGCCCTGGCCAGCCGCGGGCAGCTTGCCGCCAGCATCGGACTTAAAGGCGCCACTACCGATTATCTGGTGCATCTGTTCCGCGTCTGGGAAAACATCAATGCGCGCTATCGCAAGGACCTTCCACCCGGCGTCCGCAGCGTCATCGAAGCCTATGCCGATGGCGTGAACTGTTACGCGGCCCTGCATCCCGACAAGGTGAAGGCCGGCATGCTGCCGCTCACCGGCAAGGACGTCGCCGCCGGTTTCGTCTTCAAGACGCCGTTCTTCTATGGGCTCGATTCGCTCTTGCGCAAACTCAACACCGACACGGGCGGCAAGCCGCTCCCGGAGATCGGCTCGAACGGAGTGGCCGTTGGACCTCACCGTTCCGCCGATGGCGCCACGCGCCTTCTGGTCAACTCGCATCAACCCTATGAGGGGCCGGTATCGTGGTACGAGGTCGTTCTGCAATCGGGCGAAGGCTGGCACGTCGCGGGTGGGGTGTTTCCCGGCTCGCCCTTCATGCTGCATGGCCACAATGAGCATCTGGGCTGGGCCAACACCGTCAACAACCCGGACCTTGCCGACGTCTATAAGCTCACGATCAACCCGGCGAACGACAACCAGTATCTGCTCGACGGCAAGTGGCGTGACTTCGAAAGGAGCGATGCCGCCATTCGCATCAAGCTGTTCGGCCCGCTCTTCTGGACCTTTCATCGCGATGTGTTGTGGTCGGCGCAGGGGCCGGTGTTCAAGACCGATCACGGCGTCTTCGCGGTGCGCTATGC
>CAZMHP010000025.1:0-23524 GCA_964566095.1 uncultured Rhizobium sp.
TACGACAAGATCTGGGACGCCCATCTGGTGCAGCAGCCGCCGGGCGAATCCGCCACGCTCTATATCGATCGCCACCTTGTGCATGAGGTAACCAGCCCCCAGGCCTTCGAAGGCCTGCGCGTCGCCGGCCGCAAGGTGCGCCGGCCGCAGGCCACGCTCGCCGTTCCCGATCACAACGTGCCGACCACCGCCCGGCACATGGGCAACGCCGATCCGGAATCGCGCGTCCAGGTCGCGACGCTGGAGGCGAATGCGAAGGACTTCGGCGTCGAATATCTGCCGCTGTCCGATATCCGCCAGGGCATCGTGCACATCGTGGGACCGGAGCAGGGCTTCACCCTGCCCGGCATGACCATCGTGTGCGGCGACAGCCACACCTCCACCCATGGCGCCTTCGGCTCGCTCGCCTTCGGCATCGGCACGTCGGACGTCGAGCACGTGCTCGCGACCCAGACTCTGCCGATCGGCAAGTCGCAGAACATGCGCGTCACGGTGAACGGCGCGCTGCCGCTCGGCGTGACCGCGAAGGACGTCGCGCTCGCCATCATCGCCAAGATCGGCACCGCCGGCGGCACCGGCTATGTCATCGAATATGCCGGCGAGGCCATCCGCGACCTCTCGATGGAAGGCCGCATGACGTTGTGCAACATGACGATCGAGGCGGGCGCGCGCGCGGGTCTTATTGCGCCCGACGAAACCACATTCCAATATGTCGCCGGCAAGCCGCGCGCGCCCAAGGGCGCCGCCTTCGAACATGCCGTGATGTATTGGCGCACGCTCAAATCCGATGAGGGCGCGCATTTCGACGCCGAGGTGGCGCTCGACGCGAAAGACATCGCGCCGATGGTGACCTGGGGCACCTCGCCGGAACAGGCGCTGCCGGTGACCGGCCGCGTGCCCGATCCCGCCGCGATCGGCGACGACGCACAGCGCGCCGCGGTGTCGCGCGCGCTCGACTATATGGGGCTCAATGGCGGCGAGGCGCTGACCGACGTGAAGATCGATCGCGTCTTCATCGGCTCGTGCACCAACGGCCGGATCGAGGATCTGCGCGCCGCCGCCGCCGTCTTGAAGGGCCGCAAGGTCGCTTCGCATGTCGGCGCGATGGTCGTGCCGGGCTCCGGGCTCGTGAAGGCGCAAGCCGAAGAGGAAGGCCTGGACGAGGTCTTCCTCGCCGCCGGCTTCGAATGGCGCGAGCCGGGCTGTTCGATGTGCCTCGCGATGAATGCCGACAAGCTTCAGCCGGGCGAGCGCTGCGCCTCGACCTCCAACCGCAACTTCGAAGGCCGCCAGGGCCGGGGCGGCCGTACGCATCTGATGAGCCCGGCCATGGCCGCTGCGGCCGCGATCGCGGGACATCTGGCGGATGTGCGGGAGTTTTAGTAGTCGTCACAATTTTTGCATCGCTGCTATGACTTGATCTTCACCACAGGCGAGTTCATCGTCGACGCATGAACATGCGGCTTCCATTGCACTCATCGAGTTGCTCGTCCTGACAAGGAAGGGTGACAGAGAGGCAATGTGTCGGCTTGCTAAGCCGTAGCCGGGGTTTCTAAATCCCGCGTTGGTTCGATCCCAGCCCCTTCCGCCAGACGGAGGGTGCCGCCGAATGGCCGGCAACCGGTCCCGAACACCGGGGTAACCGCAAGGTTAAGGGTTCGAATCCTTCACCCTCCGCCATTTTTGAGTCACGCGGAGCCGCGGAGAACGCGGAGTGGTATACGCACCTTGCTCGGAGATTTTTTGCCGATCCGATATCCAAGATGTCATGCCCGCGAAGGCGGGCATCCAGTCCCTGGGACGGCTCTGGATTCCCGCTTGCGCGGGAATGACAGCAGAGGCTGAAATGTCTTCAAAGGGCGCAATCCTCCGCGTTCTCCGCGGCTCCGCGTGAATCCATCGTCTTTAAAAGAAACTCACCGGGTCGACATCCACTGTCACGCGCACCTTGTTCGAGACCTTCACGCCCGCGAGCCAGGCGCGCAGATAGGCTTGGATATCGACATTGCGCTCCGCCTGCACCAGCAAGCGCTCCCGCGTCTGGCCGCGCAGCAGGTGATAGAAGGCCGGCGTCGGGCCCCACACTTTAACGCCCTTCGCCGCCGGCGCGGCCTTCGCCAGCGCGCGCCCCGTGTCGGTCACGACGACGCCGTCATGGCCCGCCAGGATGATCGCCGCCAATCGTCCGAACGGCGGCGCGCCGGCGCGCTCGCGATAGAGGCGCTCCTGCTCATAGAACGCGTCGCGGTCGCCGCTCGCCAGCGCCGCCATCACCGCGTCGCCCGGATTGCGCGTCTGGATCAGCACCGTCCCGGGCTTCTCGGCGCGCCCCGCGCGCCCCGAAACCTGGTGCAGCAGCTGGAACGTCCGCTCGCGCGCCCGCAAATCGCCGTCGGAGCCGCCGAGATCGGCGTCGATCACACCGACCAATGTCAGTTGCGGGAAGTGATGGCCCTTGGCCACGATCTGCGTGCCGATCAGCACGTCGATCTCGCCTTTCGCCATGGCGCGGATCGCGGCCTGCGTCTCGCGCGGGCCATGCATGGTGTCGGAGGAGGCGATGGCGACGCGCGCCTGCGGAAACAGCGCCGCGAATTCCTCCGCCACGCGTTCCACGCCCGGGCCGCAGGCGAGCAGCGTGCCTTCCGCGCCGCATTGCGGACATTTGGGCGGCGTCGCGGTCTCATAGCCGCATTGGTGGCAGGCCAGCCGCTTGCGATAGCGATGCTCCACCAGCCAGGACGAGCAGTCGCGGCAGGTCATCTTGTGGCCGCAGGCGCTGCACAAGGTCAGCGGCGCGTAGCCGCGGCGGTTGAGGAACAGCATGCTCTGCTCGCCGGCACTCAGCGCCGCCGCCACGGCCTCGCGCAAGGGCTGCGACAGCCAGCTTCCGCTTTCCGCCTTCTCCTGCCGCAGATCGATCAGCTTGACCGTCGGCATCTCGGCCGCGCCGTGCCGCGCGCCCAGCCGGCGATGCGCATATTTGCCCGTCGTCGCGTTGACATAGCTCTCCAGCGACGGCGTGGCGCTCGCCAGCACGACGGGGCATTGCTCGAAGCGGCCGCGCACCACCGTCATGTCGCGCGCGTGATAGATCGCGCCGTCTTCCTGCTTGTAGGCCTGCTCGTGCTCCTCATCGACGATGATGAGCCCAAGCGCGCGGAACGGCAGGAACAGCGACGACCGCGCGCCGACCACGACCCGCGCCTCGCCGCTCATCACCGCGCGATAGGTGCGCGTGCGCTCCTTCTGCGTCAGATCGGAATGCCATTCCGCTGGGCGGCAGCCGAAACGCTGCGCAAAGCGCTCCAGGAACTGCACGGTGAGCGCGATCTCCGGAAGCAGGATCAGCACCTGCCGCTCCTGGCGCAGCGCTTCCGCCACCGCCTCGAAATAGACTTCGGTCTTGCCCGATCCTGTCACGCCGTCGAGCAGGCTGACGGCGAAGTGCCGCGCCGCCACCTCGGCGCGCAAGCCCTCTGCCGCGACGCACTGCGGCCCGCTCAATTGCGGCACCGCCGCCGCCGGATCGGGCAGCGCGAAGGGCGCGAACTCCGGCAGATGCGTCACCGCCAGCGCGCCGCATTCGATCAATCCGCGCACCACCGCCGGCGAGACATTGGCCTCCTCGGCGAGGCCCGGCACGCTGCGCGCCAGCCCATCATCGGCCAGCGCCAGCACGCGCGCGCGGCCCGGCGTGAGTTTCTTGGGCGTATCGACCCCGCGCACATAGGCGATGCGCATAGTTTGCGGTGCGAAAGCGCGTCCGCTGCGCAGCACCATGGCCAGGATATTGCCCGGCGGCGACAGCGTGTATTGCGCCACCCAGTCGACGAAATCGCATAACCGCTCGGGCAGCGCGGGATAGCCTTCCAGCGGCAGGGCCTCTTTCAACCGGTTGTCGCCGACGCCGCCTTCCGCCGCGCCCCAAATCACGCCCAATTGCTCGCGCGGGCCCAAAGGCGCGGCAACCAGCAGGCCGCGTGAAACGTTCGTACCTTTGGGCAGCTTGTAGTCATACGCGCCGGCCAGCGGCAAAGGCAGCAGAACGCCGGCGCGCGGGGCAGGCTGCAGCAACAAATCTCCGGCAGGTCGTGGCGCCGCGTGTTTCATGCGGTACACTTGTAATGCTGATTCTGCCGGGTCAACCTCAAAGCGGTGCCATGAAACTCTTCCTCGATACGGCCGACCCCAAGGAAATCGCGCGCTGGGCTGGAACCGGCCTGGTGGACGGCGTCACCACCAATCCCTCCCTCGCGGCCAAGACGGGGCTGAACTACCTCGACTCGCTCAAGGAGATCTGCGCCACGGTGGCGGGCCCGGTGAGCGCCGAAGTTCTGGCGGTCGACACCAAGGACATGATCGCGGAGGCGAAAGTCTTCGGCAAGATCGCCAAGAACATCACCATCAAGGTGCCGCTCACCTGGGATGGGCTCGCCGCCTGCAAGGCGCTGCGGTCCGAAGGCATCATGGTCAACGTCACGCTCTGCTTCTCGCCGGTGCAGGCGATGATGGCGGCGAAGGCCGGCGCCACCTTCATCTCGCCCTTCATCGGCCGGCTCGACGACGCCGGCCAGGACGGCATGACGCTGATCCGCGAGATTCGCGCGATCTTCGACAATTATGCCTTCGAGACGCAGATCCTCGCCGCCTCGATCCGCGGCGTGCCGCATGTGCGCGAATGCGCGCTGGCCGGCGCCGATGTCGCGACGCTGCCGGTGGACGTCTTCAAATCTCTCCTCAACCACCCGCTGACCGACAAGGGGCTGGCGGCCTTCCTCGCGGATGCCAAGAAGGCCGGCGTCAGAATCAGGGACGAATGAGCGAACAGGCGAAAACCGCCCTCCCGGGGCTGGCGGCGGCGGACGCGGTCAAGACCTACATCCGGATGAACCGCGAAACGCTCGCCGCGGATGGCGAGCTGCTGGCGCTGCTGCTGCCGGCGCGCGACGATCTGGGCGATGTGCGCGACTTCCAGCGCTTCGTGATCGACAGACTGGCGGCGGAAAACGCGACGCTGCGGGCGGAGCGCGACGGGTTGCTGTCCAGCCAACGATCCTCGCCCGGCATGGGCGAAGGGGTTCGCCGCTTCATCCTCGATCTCATCGACGCGCGCAGCTTTGCCGAGGCGATCGCGGTGGTGATCGCCGCCGCGCCGGCCTTCGGCGCCGACCGCGCCGCGATCTGCGTCGAGGCCGAGCAGGAGGACACGATCCGCACCGAAGGCGTGCGTCTCATTCCGCCCGGCACCGCCGAAGCCGTGCTCGGCCGCGACGGTTCCGGCGCGATCCTGTCGGGCGGCGGCGAGCTTCTGCTCGGGGCCGCGGGCGCGGGGCTGGGCAGCGTCGCTGTCTTTCGCGTCAAGCTCGGCGGCAATGCGCCGGCCGCGCTGTTCGTGCTCGGCGCCTTCCGCGACGGCGCGTTCGAGGACGACAGCGTCGCCGCCGACCTGCGCTTCGCCGCGCGCGCCCTCGAACGCGCGATCCGGGCATGGCTCGATCTGCCGAAGAGCTAAGGAAGGACTGGCTCGCCAGCCTCGCGCATGAGCGGCGCTTCAGCCCGCACACGCTGCGCGCCTATGGCGACGACCTGGCGCGCTTTCTGGGTTTCCTGCAGGGCCATCTCGGCGGCGCGGTCGGCGAGCGGGCGCTCGCCAAGCTGGCGCCGGCCGATATCCGCGCCTTCATCACCGTGCGCCGCGCGCAAGGGCTGGGCGCCAAAGGCGTGCAGCGCGCCTTGGCCGCGATCCGCAGCTTCTTCCGCCATCTGGCGCGCGAGGACATCCTGGACAGCGCCGCGGCGCGCAGCGTGCGCACGCCGCGCATCCGCAAGGGCCTGCCGCGGCCGCTCAGCGAGGTGGACGCGCAGCGCGCGATCGACGTCGCGGGCGAGAACGGCATCGACTGGATCGCGGCGCGCGATGCCGCGCTCTTGACGCTTCTCTACGGCGCGGGGCTGCGCATCTCCGAGGCACTCGGCCTGAGGCGCGGCGACGTTCCGTTGGGCGCGTCGATCACCATCCTGGGCAAGGGCCGCAAGGAGCGCGTCGTGCCGGTGCTGGACGCGGTGCACGACGCCATCGCGCGCTATGCCGACAAGATCCCGTTCACCGGCGCGAAGGACGCGCCGCTTTTTCTCTCCCGCCGCGGCAACGCGATGAGCGCGCGCGAGGCGCAACTTTTGATGCAGCGCCTGCGCGGCGCGCTCGGCCTGTCGGATCGCGCCACGCCGCACGCCCTGCGCCATTCCTTCGCGACGCATCTGTTGCAGCATGGCGGCGATCTGCGCAGCGTGCAGGAACTCCTCGGTCACGCCTCGCTGTCGACGACCCAGACCTACACCGAGATCGACACGCGCCAACTGGCCAAGGTCTACGCAAAAGCGCATCCCAGGCAGTAACGCGTCAGAGCGTGACAAGCCGCCGCGCGGCCATGGCTTGAAGGACCGCCCAGATGCGCTTCAACGCGGTCGTCGCGTTGCGATCTTCGGAATCGATCATGGCTTCCGTCAGCAGGCGGCGCAGTGCGTCGTTGTTGGCATTGAGCACGCCGATGCGCAGCGACGCGTCCGTGCCCTTCGCCGCCGCTTCCAGTTTCCCTTTCAGACCGGCATCACCGGCTTGCGGCGCCAGTTCTGCGAACAGCGACCGCAGATCGGCGTTCTCCACGACGCGGATGTCGGCGGCGCGGTCGTATTCCTTGGCCGACAGCGACAGCATCATCGCGATCAGCCCGGCGGTGCCCTGGGCAAAGGCCTGGCCGTGCTCGCCAAGGCCGGCCACGATCTTCTGCGCCGTCAGGCTCAGAATGGTATCGACCTCCGGATTCACGAAAGGCCTCCCAGCCGGTCGGCGAGCACCTTGTTGTGGAAGGCGAGGCAATACCAGCCCGAGAACGCGTTGATCGGATCGGTGTTGCTGCCTTGCGCATATTCGCGCGCCGCCGAAATCCAGATCGCCGCGCCCTTCATGCTGGCGAAGATCTCCCACCAGAACAGCGCCTCGGGCTCCACTCTCAGCCCGCTTGCCTTCTGCCACAGCGCGATGGCTTCGTCGCGCGGCAGCATCCCGCCGGCCATGTCCGTGTTGCCGCCCGACCACAACGGATCGATCGCCCAGCCCAGATCCTCGAGCGGATCGCCCAGATGCGCCATCTCCCAATCCAGGATCGCGCGGATCGTGCCGTCCTGATCGAAGAGAAAATTGCCGGTGCGATAGTCGCCATGCACCACCGCGATCCGTTGCGCCGGCGGCGGCGGATTGCGTTTGAGCCAGCGGATCGCGGCGCGCACGATCGGCTGCGGCTCGCGCTCGTCTTCCAGCACGACCTTTTCCCAGCGCGCGACCTCGTGCATCGCGACGTCGTGGATATCAGTCTCGCCTTCGAAGTCCGACAGGCCGATATCGCGCGGATCGTACGAGGCGATTTTGCCCAACACGCTGAAGAACTGCTTGCCGATGGCCTCGCGATGTTCGCCGTAAGGATCGGGGCTCAGGATGACGCCGGCCTGGCAATTCTCGATCTCCTCCATGATGAAGAAGGGCCGCTCGAGCGGCGCGGGATCGAGTTCGAGCGCGACCGGCGCCGGCACGGGAAGTCCCAAACCATGGAACGCGTCATAGGCGCGGTATTCGGCGGCGCGCTCGGTCTCGATCAGGCTGGCCGGCGGATCGCGGCGCAGGATCAGGCCGCGGTTGCGGCCATCGTAATGCGCGCGAAAGCGATAGGTCTCGCGCGAGGCGCCGCCGGGGATGCGCGCGAGGTTCGACACGATCAGTTCGGGCGCGTCCAGCTTGCCGCGAAGATAGCGCTGAAGCTTGTCGGCAAGCTCGTTCATGGCGCCGGATCGAAGATGCCGGTCAGGCCGTGCGGCGCGAAGGGACCGACGACGAGCTGCTCCAGCACGCCCATGCCGCGCGTCTCGACCCCCGGCCCGCTGAGCGTCGCGTCGCAGATCGCCTGGATGTGCTGGAACGGCGGCGTGTTCTCATCGACCTCGGCGGTCTTGAACGCGTCATAGCCGACCGACAATTCGCCGCGATAGCGGCCGTGACCCCATTCGGGATGGCCGTAGCCGACTCCCGACATATAGAAATTGTATTTGGGTTTGAGCGCGGCGCGCCATTCCCCGTTCCTGGCGTCGCGCGCCGCGATGATCGCGCCGCGCGCATGCCGCGTGCCCGTCTTGTAGTCGATCTTCGACCAGCAGGCCGCCATGTGCTCGGCCTTGGCCTCGCCCAATCCGCCGATCACCGACGCGCTGTTCCAGGGCCGGCCCTCGCCGTCGGCATTGTTGTGATAGAGCATGAAGCGGTCGGGAAAGTTGAGCGGCGCCCACAGCCAATAGAATTGCGGCAGGCGCGGCGGCGCCACGCCTTGCGGATCGGGAACGCCGACGGGGCGCACGCCCCAGGAACGGTCGCGCGTGCCCAGGATGCTCGCGCGGCCGAGTGCGATGCGCTTGCCGGCGATCTCGATCCAGCCGTCATAGCCGCCGTTCTGGGTCAGGCGCGTGTAGTCCAGCAGCGTGCGGGGGCCCTGGCGATAGGTGAAGCGCGGCTCCTCCACGGCCAGGGCGCGGGCGTGGAAGGCGATGTCGCAGGCGATACCGTGTTCGGTGTCGCGCGCCGTGACGCGCAAGGTCTTGAGCGGTTCGATCACCGCGACGGCGATGGGTCCGACCCGCGTGTCCATCCGCTCCATGTTCAAAAGGCGCGAGGCGCGCAGATTGTGCTGCACCCCGTCATGGATCACCGACAGCGCCGCATCCATCACGTTCAGATGCGGATAGACGCCCAGCGCCGCGGCGAAGAACACGCTGCCGTCGGGCGCATAGCCGTTGAAGAAATAGCGGTCGTAGAAGTTGCGGTCGGTGCCGGCGGTGGCGATCGGCTCCGGCAGCTGATGGATGGGGAAGTCGTCGGCTTTGGTCAGCATGGGCGCTTGGCCTGTCGGTCTTTCGGCCACAATGGCGGTCGGCTGCGGCGGCGGCAACGCCAAAAGTCCGCCATTCCTCTAGGGAAATCCTTTGTTGCAGTCTGGCGGCGGGATGCGTATTTTCCGCGCCTCTTCGGGCGGTCCCCTGGGCCCGCAGCGAAAAGCCGCCTTAGCTCAGCCGGTAGAGCACATCATTCGTAATGATGGGGTCGCGTGTTCGAGTCACGCAGGCGGCACCAGCACTTAAGCCGAGTGCAGGATGCCTTTGTCTCCGTATCGTTTCACGGGCCGATTGGGGCGTGAGACCGTGTGACTGGGCGATGCACAAACGCGCCCTCCGCGCGATCGCCAAAGCGTCCTCCATTCCTCTTTCGCGAAGACAATCGCGATATATCTGCTCAAATTGCCGTTTCGCTCGACTTTATCTGTGGTGCACGCCACCGACAGGATGCGCGGTCCCATGGGACAATCCGCCTCAGAATGCGGAGGTGCGCTGTGTTCGGGTCGGACGGTTCGCGAAAGCATGCATTGGAGTGCCTCCGCCTGGAGGCAGACTGCAAGCAGCTCGCGGTCGAAACCGCCGATCCGAAACTGCGATCGCATTTTGTTCGGATGGCCGGCATGTGGTCCGCCCTGGCGGATAGCGAGCCATCCGATATCGCGACCGAAAAGCCGAACTAACTGCCCCGGCCGCTCCGTGTTGCGTCTCGCACATTTGCGATGGCGTGAACCAAGGACGAAATTTTGGGAAATCCTGTCGTACTGATCGTCGAAGATGAACCGCTCATCCGGATAGAAACCGTTCATATGGTCAAAGACGCCGGCTGTGCCGCGCTTGAGGCGTCCAATACGAACGACGCGATAACGATCCTGGAAGAGCGCCGCGATATTTTCGCGGTCTTTACGGAAATCCACGTGCCGGGACACCTGAACGGCATGGAACTGGGCCATGCCATTGCCAAGCGGTGGCCGCTGATTCGTTTGCTCGTGACGTCGGGTTTTCTAAGAGTCGACAATTTTCCGGCTGGCTGGTGCTATATCCCCAAGCCATATGACGGGGCGCAACTCGCCGCCGCGCTGCGCGCCTTTCTCGCCCCGCCTCCGAGGATCGTGAACTGACCGCGCAGATCGTCAGCGATCCGCCGACTTGTCGTCCTTCCTGTTTCGCCCTTTCGTATTGCCCTGAACCGCGCTCGCTGGCGGCTTCAGGAAGGCATCGAAGCGCTCCTTGACGATGGCGTAGCATTCGCACGACGCCCGTTCGAGGCCGGGTCGGTCGAGGACTTGAATCCTTCCCCGTCGATAGCTGATGAGACCGGCGGCCTGCATGGATTGTGCGGCGAGCGTCACCGATTTGCGGTTGGCGCCCAGCATATGCGACAGGAACTCATGCGTGTATGGCAACGCCTGGCCTTGCGCACGGTCGTGCATCATGAGGAGCCATCGGCACATCCTCTCTTCCGTCGTGTGCATGGAGTTGCACGCGACCGTTTGCTGAACTTGCGACAGCTGCGTTTCCGAATAGCTGACGAAAAGATTGCGCACATGTTCGCTGTTCCTGAATTCCGATTGCAGCAAGCCAATCGGGCATCGAACCGTGTCTCCTTCCAACTGCACGAGGCAGCGGTTGAAGGAGACGCGGCTGTACATCGCCGCGAAGAGGCCGAATGCGCCTTCGCGTCCTATATTTGCGGTCTCGATTGCCGAACCGTTTTCCAGGACTGTGAGCAGCGACAGGACGGAGCCTTGCGGGAAGTATGCGTGCTCGAGCTGGCCGCCCGCCTCGCACACGACGGCACCCAGCCTGAACTCGACGGGTTGAAGATGGGGATCGATCCGCCTGCGGCTCGCCGGCTCCAGCGCGCCGAGCAGTTGATTGCTGTAGATTTCAGGTTGCGCTTTGGGCATGGCTATACCTTCAAGGTGCAGAATTCGCCGAGCCCGGGCGGAATCTACGCTTTATCGACGGCGATCCCAACCCTCGCGCGCAATTGCCTTGCGCCGTGGGTCGCGCGGTCGATCGCACGCCCGGAAGGCTGGCCGCATCGGCGGCGCGGATCAGTAGTTCCGGAAGTCGAAACCCGCGCGATGCAGATCCGCGATCATGCGCACGAAATTGGCGTGACTTTCGCGGATTCCCTCGATCTGCGCGGGGACATCCAGCCGATCGCGCGGAATGATGACGCCCTTGCCGTCGACGCGGACGGCACCGCCTTGTCGTATCAATTTCAAGGTATTGCGGCGCACGGTCTCGTAAGGCATG
Source organism: uncultured Rhizobium sp. (assembly GCA_964566095.1). Taxonomy (GTDB): domain Bacteria; phylum Pseudomonadota; class Alphaproteobacteria; order Micropepsales; family Micropepsaceae; genus Rhizomicrobium. The sequence continues at coordinate 11,200 of CAZMHP010000025.1, forward strand.
CGCAGGGAGCCGGCGACCGCGGTGACGGTGACCGGCCGGCGCATCTCGTCCGGCGGCAAAGCATCCAACGCGCCGTATTTCAGGTTTTCGGCGCCGGCCGCGATGTGGCGGACATTGGCGGTCCAGATCGCGGTGAAGACGAACCCCTTCAGCAGATCGTCCTCGTGAATCCGGCCAAGCGTGTCGATGCCGCGCATGATGAATTCCAAGGACACGCGAACGAGGGCGCGCACGTTCACGGGCGGGCTGCCATCCGCCGGCAACGCAATGGTGTTGATGTGGGCCTGCCGATAGGGCGAAAAATCGAAGCCGCACCGTTTGATGTCCGACAGGAACCGAAGGAAGTTCGGGACTTCCTCCAGAATGGCGTGTCGAAACAACGGTCGGCCCAACACCGCGGCGGGCACCAGGATGCCCTTGCCGCCGAGCCGCACGCACAGTCCCTGCTTGAGCAGGTCCTGCACATAGCGGCGCACCGTTTCATAGGGTATGCGCAGCGAACTCGACAGCGCCAGAACGCTGATCGGCCGGCGAACCGAATCCGGCGGGATGTCGTCCATGCTGCCGAAGTTGCTGTTGGCGCCCGAATTCGTGATGTGCTTGACGTTCGCCGTCCAGATCGCGTTGAAGACCAGCGCGCTGACGATGTCGCCGTGCATGACCGCCAGGCGGTCGAGGGTGCGCAGAAAATATTCGTTTCCGACGCGCAAGAGCGCCCGCACGTTCGGCGGAGGCGCGACGTCCGAATGTTGATGATGATGCCGGCTCGTCTGCGCGACGGCCAGCGCGCCTTCGTCATTACGCATCTACGCAACCCCTAACGCCGCAATGTTGCGACATCCGAGCGGCGTTGCCAAGAAATCCTTGCACCGCGACGAGCATGGCGTGACCGCGTGTGATGTGCGCGCACGCCAACCGTACGTTTTGGAACGCCGACGACAAACTTACTCACTATGGGGACTGCCCGCTGTTCTCGCGCGGTGCTTTCCGTTAATGCTGAAATGAAATGGGGTGTGCAGCGCAATTCGCCAAGCAAAACCGGCGAGCGCTGCGTGTTGTGTAGATAGGGGTAAGGCGAACCAAAGTCATTTTTGGTAGCGGGCCGGTCTTGGTTCTGTGAAGAACTGCAAGACCGGCAACGGCATCGCTTTGTCCGAAATAAAAAAGGGAAAGCGAATGAACGCGTCGATCAATCCGCCGTCGCAAAAGCCAGTAATCCTGTCGATTTCACGGAAACCTGTTCAATCCAGGCGCAGCACTCTTTTGGTGTCGTCCTGTCTGGCGATGGCGATTTCCTCGGGAGCTTATGGCGGAACCATCGTCAACGGTTCGCTGGACTTGACCGGATCGCACAACGGCAACAATTCCAGCGGCTATATGGTGCTGAGCGGCTCGCTCACCGCGGAAAACGCGACGTTCTACCACTACAAGACGGTCGGGGGCGACGGCAGCGGCGGCGGCGCGGCGCTCGGCGGCGCGATCTTCATCAACAGCGGTGCGAGCGCCACGCTCACCAACGTCACCTTCCTGGGCAACATCGCCAAGGGCGGCAACTCGATCAATGGCGCGATCTATGGCGGCACGCTCAACAATATGATCGTGCCCGGCGCCAACGGCGCCAACGGCTTCAACGGTTCGACGCCGAGCGACAACAATTTCCTGGTCGGCGACGGCAATGGCGATGGTCTCAACGGCAATCCCGCCGGCGACGGCGCAAACTCGTCGACCGGTCATGGCGGCACGGGCGGCAATGGCGGCAATGGCGAGGCCGGCTGGAGCACCAATCCCATCCTCGACAACGCCTTGGCGGTCGCGACGGCGACGGTCGTCGCGAACGCGTTTGCCTTGGCTCAGGATTTCAAGAATCAGACCCAGGACGGGGCGCTCTGCGCCGCGGGAAATCTTGGCGGACCGCTCGATTCCGATCCGTTCTTTTGCGGCAAGTCGGTCGCCGATGGACTTTCCATCGCGGCCGACACGATCAATCTGGCCACGGCAACCGACGCCGAGACGTTCGCGGCCGGGCAGGTCACGGCGTGGCAGACCGCAAACAGCCAGGGCAGCCTCGGCTTCGGCGGCAGCGGGGGTGCCGGCGGCGGCGGCGGCAACAGCGCGTTCGGCTTGGGCGGCGGCGTCGGCGGCAATGGCGGCACGGGCGGTGACGGCGGCGGCAATGCGCCCGACGGCTATGGCGGCGCCGGCGGCTTGGGTGGCATGGGTGGATTTGGCGGCGGCGGCGGCGCGGGTGGCAATGGCGGCGCGTCGAGCCCCTCGGCGTTGGTCGGCGCGGCGGGTGCCGGCGGTCTCGGCGGCTTCGGCGGCGGCAACGGCGCCAGCGGAACGGGCTATGCCACACCGGCGCAGATCGGCGGCAGCGGCGGTGCCGGCCTTGGCGGCTCGATCTTCGTGCGGGCCGGCGGTTCGCTGACGATCCAGGGCAACGCGCTGTTCGACGGCGGAACGGTCATCGGCGGCAGCGCCGGCCATCTGGGCGTCGCCGGTTCGGCCGACGGCTCGGACATCTTCATGATGACCGGCTCGACCGTGGTCCTCGATGCCGGCACGGGCAACACCCAGACCTTCAACGGCACGATCAACGACGACTCGATGGGCTCGCCCTTGAGCGGCACCTATTCGGGCACGGTCGAATATCCGATCGGCTCCGGCGCCGGCATCGAGATCAAGAGCGGCCACATCAACTTCAACGGCGGCAATCTCTACAGCGGCGTCACCAAGCTCACCGGCGGCGTCCTCGAAGCGGCGGATGGCGGCGGGCTGCCGTCGGGCAGCAATCTCGACTTCAACGGCAGCGGTATCTTCGAGACGAACGGCGAATTCCTGCGCTATCTCGGCACCGACGGCTATCTGGTGCAGTGGACGGGTTCGGGCGGCTTCGCGTCCGACTATGTGAACGAGGATTGCGATCCGACCGTGGTTCCCGCCGAGCCCGCTTGCGCGCCGACGCCCAACGGTCTGACGGTGACGCTGAACGGCGGCCAGCAGGTCGCCTGGAGCACCGACGGCTTCGTGCCCACCGGCAGCGCGCTGATCTTCGGCGCGGCCGAGGCGACCGACGGCGTCACCTTCACCAACGATATCGACCTGGCGGGCGGCAACCGCACGATTCTCGTCACCGCCAACGCCGACAATGTCGATACCGCGACGTTGACCGGCGTGCTGTCCGACGGCGCGCTCACCGTCGGCGATTCCACCCATAGCGGCATTCTCATCCTCACCGGCGAGAACACCTATGCCGGCACGACGACGATCGCGGCCGGCGCCTCGCTGGTGCTTCAGGGGGACGGCTCCATTGCCGATTCCTCCGCCATCATCGACAACGGCACGCTCGACATCTCGCAGACCAATTCGGGCACCTCGCTCGTCACGCTGCAAGGCAGCGGCATGATCGAGCTGGGCAATCAGCCCCTGTCCCTCAGCAACGCCAGCACGACCTTCGACGGCGTGATCGACGGCGCCGGCAGTCTCGAAGTCGCGGCCGGCACGCAGACGCTGACGGGCACCAACACCTATACCGGCGGCACGATCATCGATTCCGGCGCCAAGCTGGCGCTCAGCGGCACGGGCAGCATCTCGACCTCGTCCAAGGTCACCGACAACGGCACCTTCGACATCTCGGCGCTGACCATCGCCTCGGACATCACCACGCTCGACGGCAACGGCACGGTCAATCTCGGCGGTCAGACGCTGGTCTTGACCGACGCGAACGACACCTTCGCCGGCGTGATCCAAGGCTCGGGCGGCATCAAGATCACCGGCGGCACCGAGACGCTGACCGGCACGAACACCTATACGGGCCTCACCTGGATCGGCGCGGGCGACCCGCCCGAACTGGCGCTGAGCGGCACGGGCTCGATCGCGCTCTCGTCCGGCGTCGTCGACAACAGCATCTTCGACATCTCCGCCACCACCGCCGGCGCGTCCATCACCACCCTGTCGGGCACCGGCTCGGTCGTGCTCGGCGCGCAGCGCCTGACGCTCACCGCGGCGCACGAGCTCTTCTCCGGCGTGATCTCCGGTACGGGCGGGCTGACGCTCGCCGCCGGCACCGAGACGCTGAGCGGCGTGAACACCTACACCGGCTCGACCATCATCTCGTTGGGCTCGGATCTCGTTCTCACCGGCGGCGGCGCCATCGCGGCGTCTTCGGGCGTCCAGGACGAGGGCACGTTCGACATTTCGGCGACCACCTCCGGCGCCTCGATCACGACGCTGTGGGGCGGCGGCGAGGTTCTGCTCGGCGCCAAACGGCTGACCATCACGAACGGCAGCACGACCTTCTCGGGCGCCATCGACGGCAGCGGCGGGCTCACCGTCTCCGGCGGCACGCAGACGCTGTCGGCCAGCAACGGCTATACCGATCGCACCATCATCGCCAGCGGCGCCAAGCTCGCGCTCTCCGGCGTGGGCAGCATCGCCGCCTCGTCCGGCGTGACCGACAACGGCACCTTCGACATCGCGGCCACGACCGGCGGCGCGTCGATCAAGACGCTGTCCGGAACCGGCAAGGTCGCTTTGGGCGGCCAGACGCTGACGCTCACCGCCGCCAGCGAGACCTTCGACGGCGTCGTCGGCGGCACCGGCGGCCTTAAGGTCGCGGCCGGAACCGAGACCCTGACGGGCACCAACACCTTCACCGGCCTCGCCACGATCGCGGCCGGCGCCAAGCTCGTCCTGACCGGCACGGGCAGCGTCGCGACGTCGTCCGATGTCGTGGACAACGGCACGTTCGACATCTCGGGCACCGGCGCGGGCGCGTCGATCACCACGCTCTCGGGCAACGGCGTCGCCACGCTCGGCAACCACACGCTGACCTTCACCGACGGCAGCACCACCTTCTCCGGCGCGATCGGCGGCACCGGCGGCATCGAGGTCGCCGGCGGCACGCAGACCCTGTCCGGCGCCAACGGCTACACCGGCGGCACGACGATCGATGCCAGCACGACGCTGGCGCTCTCGGGCAGCGGCAGCATCGCCGCCTCGTCGGGCGTTGCCGATCACGGCACGTTCGACATCTCGGGCACCAGCGCGGGCGCAGCGATCACGACGCTGTCGGGCGACGGCACAGTCGCGCTCGGCGCCCAGACGCTGACGCTCACCGCCGCCAACGATACCTTCTCCGGCACGATCGGCGGTACCGGCGGCGTTTTGGCGATCACCTCGGGCGCGGAAACCCTGACCGGCACGAACACCTATTCGGGCGGCACCTCGGTCAGCAACGCGAAGCTGACGGTGAACGGCGATGCGGCGCTCGGCGCGGCCTCAGGTCCCGTGACGCTCGACAACGCCACGCTCGTCACGACGGGCACCTTGACCGCGACGCGCGCGACGACGCTCGCCGGCAGCAACACGCTCGACACCAACCACCAATCCGTCACCTGGAACGGCGCCGTCTCCGGCACCGGCAGCCTCACCGCCGACGGCGGCGGCCTGCTCGTGCTGACGGGCAACAACAGCTACCAGGGCGGTACGTCGATCGTGAACCACACCACGGTCCAGGTCTGCTCCGATGCCAATCTCGGCGCCGCGAGCGGCCCGCTCACCATCACCGACAGCACGCTGATCACGACCTGCAACTTCGCCAGCTCGCGTCCCATCGCGCTGAACGGCACGGGCGTCATCAACTCAGACGGCAACAATCTGGACCTGACCGGCGACATCACGCTGAACCCGGGCAACGGGCCGCTGGTCGTGTTCACCGGCACTGTCCACACCACGGGTCCCTTCGTTCTCAGCGCCACCACCGGTCTGAATGTTTGCGGCACGCTGACGGGAACCGGCACGGACTCGGCCTTCACCACCATCTGCGGCCAGCTCTCGCCCGGCAGCAGCCCCGGAACCATTACCTTCACGAACTCGGTCGTGCTGCTGGCCAGCTCGGTCACCAATCTGGACGTCGACGGAACGGGAATCGGCACAGGCGCCGGCAATTACGACCGCCTTGTCGTTCAGGGCGCGGGTCACACCTTCACCGCAGGAGGCCAGCTCGTCGTGAAGCTTCGCGGCATCACGGGGTCTGCGAACAACACCTTCACCCCGGTTGTGGGCCAGCGCTTCAACGTCGTCCACACCGATGCGGGCGTGGACGGTAGCTATGCCGGTTTGACCGAGCCGGTGACGGGTCTTGCCGCCGGCACGCAATTCGACGCGGTCTATTCGGCGACCGATATCGACCTCGTCGCGACGCCGGTGTCCTACGCGAACCTCACGCCGATCGGGGTCACCGACACGACCAACCGCCAGAGCCTCGGTCATGCCATCGACTCCTATCGTCTGGCGCCCGGCGTGCGGATGACCGGCGATCGCAACCCGGTCCTGACCGCACTCTACAGCCTGCCAGCCGGCAGTATCGGCGCCTCGATGGACCAGATCGCCGGTGCCATCCATGGCGACATGATGAGCTCGGCGCTGTCCCTGAACCGGATGTTCGACTCGACGGCGCTCGATCACCGCAACGCCCGCAGCCTGATGGCGTCGGTCGGCTTCAGCCGCAATGGCGGGATTATGGCGATGAACCGCATGATGGCGCCGCAGCAGGCCGACCTCACCGATGGATCGCCCTTCTGGGCGATCGGCCTGGGCGGCTGGTCGAACACCGCGACCGACGCCAACGCGCCGGGCTATGCGTCGCAATCGGGTGGCGTGATGGCGGGCATCGATCTCTCCAAGGACGCGGATGCGGTCTACGGCATCGGCGGCGGCTATGCCCGCAGCGACGTGGCGACCCAGAACGCCGCCAGCGGCGCCGTTCAAATGGAGCGCGTGCTCGGCTATGGCAGCCAGACCAGGGGCGACTGGCACTTCGATGGCGAGGTCTCGGCCGCGCTGGACGAGTACAGCACCAGCCGCCAGATCGTGATCGGGGCGCTGACACGCACCGCCAAGGGCAGCGCGACCGGCTGGACCTTGTCGGCCGACGGCGCCGTCCGTTACGGCACCGGCTTCGCCAATCCCTTCCTCGAGGCGCGCTACGATTACGTCGGCCGTCAGGGCTTCACCGAAACCAATGCCGGCGATCTGTCGCTCGGCGTGGCGGACGAGAGCCTCGACACCGCGCGCGTCACGACCGGCCTCGACCTGGATCTCAACCGCATGGTCGGCGACCGGACGCCGACGCTGTCGGTCGCGATGCGGCTCGCCTGGGCGCACGATTTCAGCAAGATCGACGGCGTGACCAACGCCGACCTCACCGGTTCGCCCGGCGTCGCCTTCACGGCGCTGTCGAGCCGGATCGGTCAGGATGCCGGCATCTTCAACCTCAGCGCCTCGGGGCAGATCGACAACAAGCTCAGCCTGTTCGGCGAGTACCATCTCGAAGGCCGCACGCGGCAGGTCAGCCAGTCCTTCCTGGGCGGCCTCAGGGTCGATTGGTAGGAACGGCCGCCGGCGCCAAGGCCGGCGGCGATGCCTTCGCTGGCGCCGTCAGTGCGCCGACGCGCGCAGCAATTCGGCAAGATGGTCTTGCCAGAGCGCGGCCCAGGTGTGGGTGCCATGGCCGTGCGTCTGGTCGCTGATCGGGATCAGCACGAAGGTCGCGTGCGGGATCGCCTGGACCTGCGTCTGCGCGATGCCGAGCTCCGGCGGATTGATGAAATCGTCGGCCGAATTCACCCACATCACCGGCGCCCTGATCGCGGCCAGCTTCGCCGACGGATCGTAGTTGCGCGACGCATCGAGCTGATAGAGGAAATCGTTGGCGTCGAGCGATGCCATCTCCTTGGCCGTGTATTGCGCGAGGAACGCATCGGCGGCATCGCGCGTCGGATAGGCCTTCTGCGCCACCAGCGGCGTGGTGCCGGCCATGATCAGGAAATCGATCGCGGTGCGCAGGCCCGCCTGCGGCTGGGTCTTGTACTCGCCGCCGGCCCAGGCGGGATCGGACATGATCGCCTCCATCGACATCTTGCGCCACAGCCGGTTGCGACCGGCGATCTGCACCGGCAGGCACGCCAGCGGCATCAGCGCGTCGACGAATTCGGGATAGGTCTCGCCCCACACGAAGCTGTGCATGCAACCCATCGAGGTGCCCAGGACCAGCCGCAGATGGTTCACATGCAAACCTCGCGTCAGCAGCAGGTAATGCGCGCGCACCATGTCGTCATAGTCGTAATGCGGGAAATGCGCGTGCAGCCCGTCGCTCGGCTTGGACGATTTGCCGTGGCCGATGCCGTCGGGCAGCACGATGAAATACTTGGCCGGATCGAGCAGACCGCCCGGCACGAACAAGACGCCGGAGAATTGCGGCCGCAGGAACTGGTGCCCGTCGCCGCCGGTGCCGTGCAGGATCAGCACCGCGTTGTCGACCCGGCCATGCCGGTCGCGGTGCGGCGTCCCCAGCGTCGTGTAATGCAGCCGCAGATCCTTCAGCGTCTCGCCGTCGGTGAATTTGAAATCATGCGCGACGAAGTCGCCTTCCTTCGTCGCCGGATCGGCGGCGGATGCGGCGCAGACAGCCGATAGGCAGGCGGCAAGCACTGTCAGAATGCGAAACATGCGTGAACTCCTCATGCGATCGTGGACGCGCTGTCCTCATCCTTCGACAGTCGATAGCGTCAGCGTATCGACCAGGATGATGACTTTAGAACAACTCCTCATGCTGAGCTTGTCGAAGCATGAGGCAGCACAAACCGGCATCAGCGGCGAAAGCGCAGGTTCAGGCCCTGCTTCGCCCAATTGGCTTCGACGGTGTCCAGATCGTGCACGCCCGCCGGATTGGCCTTCGACGGCGAATTGCCCAGATAGGGTTCGCGGTCGCGCTGCCAGATGCGCAGCAGGCGGCCCAGCTCGGCCAGCGGTTCGGGGTGATCGTCGACCCTGAGATTGCAGGTGGGAAAATCCTCGGTCGTCACGCCGATAAGCGCGGCGGACGAGATCCCGCGCCGGTCGCCGCCGGCGGCGTTTCCCCGCTCGAGCCCGCGCAGCAGGCGTTCCTGCAGCGGCGCGTCGGGCGCGGCCAGGAACCCCGCCAGCGTCTGCGGCACGACATGTTCATTCGCCATCATGTTGCCCGCGATGCTGACGCCGTCGGCGCCGACATGCCCGGCCCATTCCACGCAATGCTTGCCGGTCCAGCCGGCGACGCGGCCCTTGGCATCGACGGCATGAAGCTGGCGCACGTCGCGGCCTTCGTCGCCGGCCAGCGCGGCATCGATGGCCAGCTTGGGGGAAAGGCCGCGCGCCAATCCGCCCAGGACGGCCGGCGCGAGATAGGGATTGGTCAGCGATTGCGTGCCGACCGCGCCGACATGGGCTCGCGCGAAGATCATGAAGGCGCCGCTGGCGAAGGCCTTGGTCGTCACCGCCGCGCCGAAGGCGCCCGTCTTGGCATCGAAGGCGACGATGGACCAGGTCATGGCCCAAAGCTTAGCCGCCGCCGAGCCCGGCGAGCAACGTCGCGCCGGGCCTGGATGACGGTGCGGGCAAAGATGCTAAGAAAGCCCGGATAAACGGGAGACGGCGATGAACGGCGCGGAAAGTCTGGTGCGGACCTTGGTCGCTTCGGGCGTGGAGGTCTGCTTCTCCAACCCCGGCACCTCGGAGATGCACTTCGTCGCCGCGCTCGACCGCGCCCCGGGCATGCGCGCCATCCTCGGCCTGTTCGAAGGCGCCGTCACCGGCATGGCCGACGGCTATGGCCGCATCGCGGAGAAGCCGGCCTGCACGCTGCTGCACCTCGGACCCGGCTTGGCGAATGGCCTCGCCAATCTGCACAACGCGCGCCGCGCCGCCACGCCGCTCGTCAACATCGTCGGCGATCACGCCACCTATCATGCGCAATACGACGCGCCGCTCGCGTCCGACATCATGGGCTTCGCGCGGCCGGTCTCCGCCTGGGTGCAGTCCTCGCCGAGCGCGCTCACCGTGGCCGCCGATGGCGCCCGCGCCGTGCAGGCTGCGCTGTCGCCGCCCGGGCAGATCGCGACACTCATTCTTCCCGCCGATACCGCCTGGAACGAGGCGGAGGGCGAGGCGCCGCCGCTGCCGCGGCCCGCGCCGTCGCAGGTTTCGGAAGAGGCGATCTATCGCGCGGTCGCGGCGCTGCGCAACGGCAAGCCGACGACGCTGCTGATCCGCGGCGCGGCCCTGAAGGAACGCGGCCTCATCGCGGCCGGGCGCATCGCGGCCAAGTCCGGCGCGCGGCTGGCCTGCGATACCTTCGCGCCCCGTCTGCAGCGCGGCGCCGGCCGCGTGATGACGCAGCGCATTCCCTATTTCGCCGAGCAGATCGTCGAGTTCTTCCAGGACACGGCGCAACTTATCCTGGTCGGCGCCAAGCCGCCGGTCTCGTTCTTCGCCTATCCCGGCAAGCCGAGCTGGGGATTGCCGCAAGGCTGCATCATCCATGCCTTGGCGCATCCCCATGAGGACGGCACGGCGGCGCTGGAAGCATTGGCGCAAGCGTTGGGCGCCGGTCCCGGTCCCATCCATGTCGCGCCGCTCAAGAAGCCCGAAGGCATCGCCGACAAGTTCGATCAGTTCACCATCGGCCAGATCATCGCGCGCCATCTGCCCGAGGGCGCCATCGTGTCGGATGAGGGCGCGACCTCGGGCGCCGGCACGGCGCTCGCCACCGCGACGGCGGCGCCGCACGATCATCTTTCGCTCACCGGCGGTTCGATCGGGCAGGGGCTTCCCGTCGCCACCGGCGCCGCGGTCGCCGCGCCTGCCTCCAAGGTCGTCTGCATCCATGGCGATGGCGGCGCGATGTACACGCTGCAGGCGCTGTGGACCCAGGCGCGCGAGGCGCTGGACGTCACCACGGTGATCTTCGCCAACCGCTCCTACGCCATTCTCAATATCGAGCTGGCGCGGGTCGGCGCCGGCAATCCGGGGCCCAAAGCGCTGTCGATGCTCGATCTGCACAATCCGGAACTCGACTGGACCAAGCTCGCTTCCGGCATGGGCGTCGAGGCGTCGCGCGCCACGACCATCAAGGACTTCGAAAGCCAGTTCGCCGACGCGATGCGCCAAAAAGGCCCGCGCCTGATCGAGGCGGTGCTGGGATAAATCTTCATTGTCATCCCGGCCAAGCGATGCGGTAGCATCGCGCCGAGCCGGGACCCATTGCGACGGGTCTCGATGGGTCCCGGGTCGTCCCCGGCCTTGCCGGGGCCGCCCGGGATGACAGACAACGCGCGTGGAGAAGAAGAATGGACAAGCCAACCGACGATCTGGATCTATGGCGCACGGGCGCCGAAGAACTCATGCCCATGGTCGTGGCCCTGCGCCGCGAGATCCATAAGTTCCCCGAGCTCGGCCTGCACCTGCCCGAAACCACGCGCCGTGCCCGCGAGGCGCTGGCCGGCCTGGATGTCGACATCGTCGAAAGCAAATCCACCTCCAGCCTGATCGTGACGCTCAAGGGCGCGAGCCAGGGCCCGACCATCCTCCTGCGCGGCGACATGGATGCGTTGCCGATGCCCGAAGACACCGATCTGGACTTCAAATCCCGGAACGAGGGCCGCATGCATGCCTGCGGCCATGACAGCCACACCGCCATGCTGGTCGGCGCGGTGCACCTGCTGCATCGCCATCGCGGGCGGCTGAACGGCAACGTCAAATTCTTCTTCCAGACCGGCGAGGAAGGCTATGCCGGCGCCCGCCACGTCATCGCGGAAGGCCTGCTCGACGCGGCGCCGGCGCCGAACGCCGCTTTCGCCATCCACATCTCGCCCAACATTCCGGCCGGCGTGATCGCCACGCGTCCGGGTCCGCTGATGGCGGCGACCGACACGATCGCCATCGAGATCACCGGCAAGGGCGGCCACGCCTCGCAGCCGCACTACACGCTCGATCCCATTCCCGTCGCCTGTCAAATTGTGACGGCGCTCCAAGGATTGGTGACGCGGCGGATCGAGGCGTTCGATCCGGTCGTGCTCTCGATCACCAAGATCGAAAGCGGCACGACGCAGAACGTGATCCCCGAAAGCGCCCGGCTGCTCGGCACGCTGCGCAGCTTCTCGGAGAAGAGCCGCGCCACCGCGCGCGAAGGCATCGCGCAGATCGCGCAAGGCATCGCCAAGGCGCACGGCCTGACGGCGCAGGTCGATCTGGCGGCCGGCTATCCGGTGACGATCAACGACGGCAAATTCGTCACCTTCGCGCAGGACGTCGCCGTCGATCTGCTCGGCCCGGAGCGTTCCATCACCCTGCCCGCGCCGATCATGGGGGCGGAGGATTTCTCCTACGTGCTGCAGAAGATGCCGGGCTGCATGATGTTCTTGGGGGTGGCGCCGGACGGCGTCTCGCATCACCACGCCCATGCCTGCCATTCCAACCGCATGATGATGGACGAGGCGGCGATGGC
>CAZMHP010000026.1:0-22508 GCA_964566095.1 uncultured Rhizobium sp.
CGCGATCTACACGGCGCAGGGACCGCTGACGCCGGACGGCATGATGGCGGCGCGCGATGCCGCCCTCGTGCGGGCCGCCGAGATCCGCGAAATGGTGGCCAAGAACGAAGCGCATTTCGAACTTGCGCTCAAGCCTCAGGATGCCGCGGCGATCGCCGCCAAGGGCAAACGCATCGTCTATCAGAGCATCGAGAACTCCTACCCTTTGGGCAACGACGTCACGTTGCTGCGCAGCTTCTATGCGCTTGGCGTGCGCATGGCCGGACCGATCCATTTCAAGGACAACCAGTTCGGCGACTCCGCGACGGATGTTTCGAAGACCTGGAAAGGCCTATCGCCGCTGGGCCGTGATTGGCTCGCGCTTTGCAATGAACTGGGCATCATTCCAGACGCCTCCCACGCGTCCGACGATGTCTTCGACCAGATGGTCGCGGGCTCCAAGACGCCCATCATCCTGTCGCATTCCGGTTGTCGCGCGGTTCACGATCATCCGCGCAACATCGACGACGCGCGGCTAAAAAGACTGGCGGACACCGGCGGCGTCATCCAGATCAATTCGCTCAGCGCCTATCTGGTCACCACGCCGAGCAATCCCGACCGCGAGAAGGCATTCGGCGCGCTCTTCGCCAGGCTGCGCAATGTCTCGCAGATGACGCCGGTGGACGCGAACCGGACGGTGAAAGAGGTGGCGCGGGCGATGCGCGCGCTCAAGTCCCAATATCCAGAACCACGCGCGCGCTTTGACGACTACATGTCGCACATGCTGCATGCCTTGAAGCTGGTCGGACCCGAGCATGTCGGTGTCGGCTGCGATTGGGACGGCGGCGGTGGCGTCGAAGGCATGGAAGACTGCGCCGGCAATTGGAAGATCACGGCGCGCCTCCTGAAGGAGGGTTACCACGTGGGCGACCTGCAGAAGATCTGGAGCGGAAATGTGCTTCGTGTGCTGCAAGCCGCGAAGGACGGCCGCGCCAAAGCCGCGGCGCCTTCCATGCCGGCCGGCGGCGGCGAATGATGGCCTAGGCTATTTCAGTTTCGCGGGCGGCGTGAAGGCGGCGTACATCCTCGACAAATCGCGCGATGCGATCGTGGCGGCCGGGTTCGGCGCCGGCGTTTCATACTGCTTGTATTCCGGGACCTGATCGATGCGGGCGAAGCGATAGCCTTCCTCGATCAGCGCCGGTAGGACGGCTTCGACCAGCGCGCCCGACTGGCGATGCACGCAATGCATCAGCACGACGCCGCCATCGTGACGACGTATCTCGCGCAGATATCCCTTGGCGCAGGTTTCCGCCGACCAGTGATGGTGCCAGCAGCTCCAATCGGCAGCACTCATGACGTAACCGTCGCGCGTCATCGAGCTTTCACCGCCATTGTCCCAATAGATCGGCCCGATGTAATTGCGCAGGATCGGATCAGCATTGAGGATGTCGGCATGCGCCGAGCGCCACGATCCGTAAGGCGCGCGAAAGTAGAATTTGTCGGTCGGCTTCATCAGCGGCGCGATCTGGTCATGGACCTCGCGGATCTGATTGATGAGCTTTTCGGGATCGGCATCGAAGCGGCGACTGAGCAGAGGATGGGTGGCGCTGTGATTGGCGAGGAGATGTCCCTCGGCGGCGACTCGCGCGAGAATGTCGGGATAGCGGCGCGCCATCTCGCCGACGATGAAGAATGTCGCCTTGACGTTCATCGCCTTGAGCACGTCGAGCACGGCGGGCGTGTTGGCGTTCGGACCGTCGTCGAAGGTCAGAGCCACGACATGAGCTTGGCGCAAACCGGAATGGAAGATGTTCTTGGGCTGGAATAAAGCGACGCGGTCGTCCGCCTGCTGCGCGTGTGCGCCGCATAAGCTCGCCGCGGCCAAGACGGCCGCCGCCAGAAGCTTTCCAAACCGCATCAATCCCAGCCCTATGCCGACAGCGTACCCGTAAGCACTCTAGGACCCCCGCCGCCGGGCAACAAGGCGCCTGGGGCGGATATGGCTAACGCAACGCAACCGTCGCACGCCGTTGCCTTCTTGCGCCCCGAAATACCACTGCTTTTGACGGCTCCGCACCCCCGCGCCATCCCCAAGAATCCCACGACCTGGGCGGGGCATCTGCGCAAGCGCCGGGCCTCCCTGGGAATCACCCAGACGGAGGCGGCGCTCCATCTCCAAGTACGCAAACAGACCTTGAGCAGTTGGGAGACGGGAGAGGCAGTGCCAAACAAGGCGATGCACCCTGCCCTCATCGCCTTCCTCGGGCATGACCCGAGCGCTGGCGGCTAATCCGCAGTGCGCCGCAGGGAACGCGCCAATACCGACGCCACCGCCTCGCGCCGCTTGCGGGCGTCCTCCGGCGTCGAGGAACCTTGCGAGACCCGCACCCGATATCCTTTGACCGTCTCCACCCGCTCCGGCACTGGCGCGAGTGCTGCGATGTAGTCCGGAAGGTCTTCCGGCGTGAGGAACGACAGGCGCTCCCGCTCCGCATCCGTGAGCGTCGAGAGAATCGCGTCGGCATACCGGGAACGCGCGTCCTTGGATTTCGTGAGAACGAGTGCCACCCTCGGATACCCGGCGTCGAAGCACTTCCGCACATTCGCCCGTTCATGTTCGATCGGCGTGGAAACCGAAATCTCGATTGCGGCCAGGACGCCGTCCCGCTCCACCAGCACGTCCACCTGCCCGCCTCCTCTGTGGAGCGTCGCTTCAAGCGTGGCTTTGAGGCCCATGCCCTCCGCCAATTCCTTGATGAGAGATTGCAGGTATCGGTGCTTCGGCCCGCCCTTGCCCGGGGCGGCGGGCGCAGCGATCGGCGCATGGGCGACTGTCTGGCGAACGACGGGAACCGGCGCGGATGGTACGGCAGTCTCAATCGGTGCTTCGGACTCCGGCTCCGCGCTCTGCACTTCGGCTTCCCGCGCGGCATCGGCAAGAGACCCACAATAGCGCTCGCGGTTGCGGCGGATGAGTTCTTCGAAGTCCTCCTCGTCGAGCATATGCTGGCGTTCAAGAAAACCTAATGGCACGGTAAGGCGGATAGCGTGCGGCGTGACATGCTTCACCCACGCGGCGAATTCCGTCTGCGGCCCCTTGCGGCGCATGGAGTCGATGAACTCGGTCGTCGTATGCAATTCATCGGCGAGAACCCGAGCGTCCTTGGCGGATACGCCGCCTGCGCACTTGGTGGTGGTATTCGACAACAGCGCGGCCCGAAGGCGCGGCGAGAGCTGATCGAGGTTCTGGTGCGCCAAGGTAAGCGACACCTTGAACTTGCGGGCCTGGTTGAGCACGGTCTCGATGCGGTCGTCGAAATACTCGTGCGCCTCATCGGCATAGACGAAGGCGGGCGTGCGCTTGGCCTCGGGAACGGTGGAGCGCTCCAGCGTGGCCTGCACGAGCATCGCCATGAAGAAGCGCCCGAACAGGCGGCACCCCTCGTCCTTGAGCAAATCCTTCGCGGTGTTCACGAGGATGATCTTTCCGCCATTCATGGCCTCGAAGAGGTCGATGCGGTTCTCCTTCTGCGAAAACATGCGGTCGAAGGACGGCGTCGAGAGCACGCCCCACAGACGCTTGGCGACTTGTCCCTTTGTTGCCGAGAACGATGGGCTGAAGAATTCGCGCTCGAAGAAGCGGCGGGCGGTGCCTTCAAGCTTTTCCATGTACCCAGTGAAGGCCTTCCCGTTCTCCATGAGTTCGAGAAAGGTGTGGATGGTCGCGCCGGGGATGGTGAGCATGAGGCGGGCGATATACCGGAAGACGACATCCTGGCGCTGGGTGAGTTCGGCGCCCAGAAGCGCATCAAAGAAGGTCTCATAGAGTTCGATGACGCCGTTCAGCATCCGCTCGCGGTCAACGGGGCTGTATGCGTCGAGCCGCGCGAGGTGGGGGTCGAAGAGGTTCATGGCGAAGGGATGCGCCACGTCGGAAGGGTCGATGAGGATGAGCCGCTCCCCGAGGCCTCCCCCGACAAAGGGCGAGAACAATTCAAGGTTGGAAATCTTGCGGATAAGGTCGCCCTGGCTGTCGATAACGACGACGGAGCGGCCGTCCACCTCTGCCGCCAACAGGTCATCGTGAATCATCTTCTGCAACAGCTGGGTCTTGCCATGGCCGGTGCCGGCGATCACGTGGCAGTGCTCGAAGCGGGACTCCATCGGAATGGCGAACGGGATTCTCAGCTCCAACAGGTCGGCGAAGGGCGTCCCCTTGAGATACAGGTCGGCAAGCTCGCGGGCGCTCTTTCCATCCTGCGCGGTTGGCGGGACGACGGGGCGCGTGCTGTCGGCCGATTTGTGCGGGTCGATGCCGGACGCGGCGAAGATGTTGCGCCGCAGTTCGACTTTGAGCTTCTCAAAGAGCGACAGCGAAAGCGGCGCGTCGCTGAACGGAAAGCCGATGAGCTTCTCGATAACGGCGGCGGGTTCGTCCAGAAGGTCGATGAGCGGGACGCCGAAGCTCTCGCGGCCCGCCTTCTCCCAGTCGCCGAAGCACGCTTCCGGCAGGGACTTGAGGAGCGCGCGGAATGCCTGCGAGAGATATAACGTGAAGGCATCCAACAGGCGGTCGGTGTCCGTTACCCACCGCCTGCGGCGCGCGATCATCTCGCGTACTGCGATAGCGGCCTCGACTTCGCTCTCCACGAGTGTCCACCGCACCTCGATGTCGCCGATGTCTTCGGCCCGAAACAGGGCCGTCGCGCACTCGCCAAACGCCTCAATGACACCTGCTGCCGGGATGCGCTTCTGGTCCTCCATGACTTCGGCGATCAAGGCGTCCGCCATGTCCTCGGCGTGCTTTTCGCGAAGGGGCGATGCCGACCACAGGCGCTCGACGGCCTCCCAAGACGAGCGCGTGTCCGAAAGCTCCCGATTCTTGGGACTGCTCTCGAACCAGCTGAAGAAATTGTTGGTCGCCATATCCTATAGCTCGACGACTTCCTCCCCTCCGAAATGGGACGCGGCCTTGAGGACGCTCGCGAAATTGGCGGCGGCTTCGCGTATCTGCGCCTCGGCCGCGAGCATCTCCATGATGTCCTTGCACTCGATGCGCTTGCCATAGACGAGGTCGTTCACGGACACGGTCATGTCGGTGGCGTAGTGGAGGAGGAGCGCGCCGACGCCGCCCACCGTTACCGTATGGGGATCGAAATTGGGCTTGCCCTTGCGGCTGTACAGCATGGACTTGCCGAACCGGTACTTGTCGATGCCTGCCTGTTCTTCTGGCGCGATCTCGGCGCGCACTTCGAGAATGTATATGGGATTGCCGAACGCGCTTGAGCGCTCGGAGCGGCGAAGGAGGAGTTTCATAGGTGGGACCCCTGGGAGGGAGTGGTACTCGTGGGGGCACAGGCGCCGCATCTTAGGGGAAAAGTCCGAACGCCTACAACTGTTGGGGGCGATGCATCAAACATCCGCCCATGATGCTGGCGGGTATGGACGAGCGCACGGCCTAGGAACGTGCGCCTCGCGCTCTCAATCAAACTGGGCTGCGGGTCATGCGGCCTGGTCGCTGTCCGGCTCCGGTGTATGCTGAGGGACGGACGGCTTTATTGCCTCCCGATCAACACTGGCAGCGATATCAAGCAACTGCGTGGCTTGCATCCGAAGTGTGGTTGGAGGTGGTGCACTTAGTTGCATTTTGTGCCAATTCGCTAACTCCTGATACGGAGATTTTAGCGCAATCATTGGCTCTTTCCCCCGAACGGAAAAGTTCGAGACGGTCGCTTCGACCAATGCGCGCTTTTCCGCAGGAATGCCTGTTTTGTAGCTAAGGTAAGCGGCGTTTCCGAGTTCGAGCTTTTCCAACGCCTGATTTATCGGGATGTCCTTTGCCGACAGCTTTTCCAGGCTGTCGCGTATGCCGCGCTGCTCCATAAACAAATGCTCTTTGCGGCGCTCAAAGGTGTCCTTGTCGAGCATCTGATCGAGATAGGCGTCGGTGAGGCGGGTGAGACGTTCCTCGATCTTCCCGGCGTGCATGATGAAGGTGGCACGAAGCTTTGCAATCTCCTCATCGGCGGTCGCCTGCATTTCCAGGGCCACGGCTTTGACCTCCCGCTGAAGCGCGTCGTCAAACGCAAGATAGGCGAGGCTCGTTTCAACCGCATGTGCAAGGACTTCCTCCCGCACAGTAACGCCGCTACATGTGTCGCCATGGCAGCGGTAGTAGACATAGCGGATTTTCTTGCGCTCGCCGACGAGAAAGTGGCCGCACCCGGCGCAGCGCACGGTGCGCCGGAACAGGAAGTCGTGCTTGAACACCCGCGAGACCAGCCTGCCGCGAAGAACTTGCTGGACGCGCTCGAAGAGGGCTTTCGATATGAGCGGCTCATGCTTTCCCTGATAGGTCGCGCCCGTTTTCTTGATGCGCATGATGCCGATATAGAATGGGTTGTTGAGCATCACGGACACGCCATGCAGAGATAGGGGTTTTCCGCTCCGCCGCATGGTGAGGCCCGCATCTCGCAGCCCCCAGCGCAAGTCCTTGAGACCGACAGTGCCGGTCGCGTACCGCTCGAAGGCGAGGCGCACGAGGGGCGCACGCTCTGGGTCGGGAATTTTGACGTTGCCCTCGCCGGTGTCGAGATATCCGACGGGGGCGGCGAACGGGAAAATGCCTGCGTTCAGTCGCCCGCGCAGTCCCTTTATGACCTCATCGCGCAGATTGCGGATGTAGTCAGCAGCGACGATAGCCTGAATATCCGCCGACAGTCTGCCGCCGCGTGTCCGCAAATCGAGACTGTCATGCACGAATTGCACGTCGACGCCGCGATCGATAAGGACGGCGAGGTTCGCCCAGTCTTTGAGATTGCGAGCGCCTCGGTCGATTTTGTGGATGAGGACGCCCCTGACGTCATCTTTTCCAAGTCGCGTGAGCATGCGCGCGAACACAGTGCGACCGAGCTTTGCGGCGGTCTTTTTTTCTTCGAACCACTCGACAATGGTGAGGCCGTGCTTCTGGGCGTATTCCTCAATCGGTTTTCGCTGGTGCGAAAGCTCCTGTTCCTTTGACGAGACGCGAATGTACGCGAAATAGTTTTTCTGTTTCATAGATGCGGGGTATGTTCTCCGACTCTATCGCGGGAATCGGATTTGCGCGAATCCGAACCCTGTATATCCTCTCGCCGCAGCCGATCGTTTATCCGCACCAGGACAGCGACGAGCGCGCGCACATTGCGCCGCACCTCCTCCCGCTCCGCCGCGCTCGCGCCTGGCATATAGCGGTCAATGAAGATGTCCTCGGGATGTTCGTCACGCATGTGCGCATGGTCGCGCGCCACGGGGATAACAAAAGGCCAATTTTATTTCGCCATTAAGTAGCTTTCGTACTATTCCCGGATATGTCGCCGTATTTCGTGCGCCTAGCGCACGGTCGTATGTCTATTTCCAAAACCTCTCCGCTGGAACGATAGCTCTCGCGGCCGCGCAACACGCGGTCGCGTTAGCACTAACCGCGGGCGCGCTCGCGCTCGCTCCATCATGAAATCGTTTCCGTATCCATCATACCTGCGGACGCACCGCGACGGCTGGGCTCTGACGCAGCCGGAACTCGGCCTCCTCCTTGGCGTGTCGGGGAGCCAGATATCCCGCTATGAGAAGCTCGTTGATCAGCCAACGCTTCCGTCTGTCATCGCCGCAGAGTTTATCTTCGAAGAGCCTGCGCGCCACCTCTTCCCCGGCATCTACATGGCCGTAGAGCAATCCGTGATAGCGAGGACGGCGGATCTTCGCGAGCGCATCGGTCTTCCCAAAACCAGGAAGGCCGAACGCAAGCTCCTCCTTCTCGACGCATTAGCCGCACGCGCGGCGAGCGACCAGACGACGATATGAAGTTCGGCGACCTGCCGCATGAGAAGGCGGCGATGGCGATATTCCCGTGCACGGCGGGCTTCGGGTGGATGGTGTTCGACGGCCCGCTCTCACCGGTGCGCTGGCAGGTATCGACAGCTGCGGCGACGGCTCGGAGCGCCGCCGAAAAGAACCGCCGCTGTCTTGCCCGCATCGAGGAGCACCTTCACACCTTCCGTCCTGCCGTACTCGTCTTGGAGGAGTTCGACGGCGATAAATCGCGAAGAAGTCCGCGGATTCGTGCGCTCTGCCGCTCTATCGTCGCGCTCGCGACGGTTGAGGGAGCAGAGGTGCGCATCATCACACGGGAGCAGGTCAGAAAGTGCTTTGCTGACTCCGGCCTACGCACCCGCCATGAGATAGCGGTACGGGTGGCGGCGTTCCTCCGGGAAATCAGCGTGCGTCTGCCCGACAAGCGGAAGGTGTGGGAGACGGAGAAGCCCGACGCCGCGCTCATGAACGCCGCCGCGCTCCTCATCGTCCACTACGCCAACCCGAGGGAGCCGTTGTAGCGGGACCACGGCGGAGAGAAGATTTAGGTTAGGGACCCGTCCCCATCGTTCTCGAACCGCCACCCGGTCGCGTCAAGCCGCCTCAACGTGGCCGTATATTCCTCCGGGGCGGGAACCGTAAATGTTCCTAGCCCAATATTGGTGATGAACTCGGCGGGGTCTGTTTGCTTCCATTTCAACCGATAGGTGACATGAGCTGTTTTTGCATTTGCCTCCTGACTTATGTCGAGGATTTCAACGGCTGCAGGAAGATAGGGACACATTTTAATGATGACTTCTTTGCGAATATCATCGTTCTCAGAAAAAACGCTGATCGCATATTCGGCCCCGTTGTCTTTAAAGGCGAACAGCTCCTGGACACCGTAGGAGAAGCTACCTTTGGCGCGCGAAACTAGCCGTATGCTCTGGTCGCGTCGAAGCGTTTCGAGCCAGGATAAACCCCGTGCACCGAGTGATGGCGTGCTGGACGGTGGGCCTTCAGCATCCACCGATTGGACGAAGAGGCTTGAGCCATTACGGCACTCTGCGAGCTTGGCCTGCAGGATGAGCGGAGCCGCAGTGTCGGCGTCCAAACGGTCGTTTTGACCGCACCCGGCTGCCCCGAGCACAAGAAGAAGCGCGAGCGCACACCCTGATTTTCGCATAGCCGGTCGCCCCTAAAACCGCAGCTAGAACGCTCGTCCGGCACATACGCCTGGCCGGAACAACGTTGGGAAAGCCCAAAATGCCGGCTTCCGAACAATATGGGGCATTCTGTTCGGGGACGCCCATTTTCGGCTATTGTTGGGCGGACACGTCGGGCCGGGGCATCCGATGAGATGGCTGATTGCTGTGGTGATCGTCGCCAGTGCTTTCCTGGCGACACCGGCGCTTTCAGATACCCAGGCAGTGGCAGATGCAAATGCCGGGCTCGATGCACTTGCCAGAAACGACTTTCGCAGCGCCGAACAGCTCATAACGAAGGCGATAAACGAGGGTGGCCTGAGCCCGTCTGATTTGGAGCTCGCATACCTTACGCGTGCCAAAGCCTATGTCGGTGAATACCGAAACGACCTCGCATCGGTCGACCTGGCCAAAGCGACTGCCATCGACCCGACGGATGAGGAAGCAGCCGCTCTGAGGCAGAAACTAGCAAAGGTTAGTGCTTCGCCGGATGCGGGCAACGCATATTGCAGGAGCGATATAAGTTCAGACTTGGCACAAGCCGACTCGCAACGGACAACTGACGTGTCTCGCTCGATAGCGTCGTTCTCAAAGATTGTGGCGAAATGTCCAAATGATGCGCGGGCGCACTTTGGCTTAGGCGCTTCTTATGGATACCGGGCGTTCTTTACGAATTCGACCGATGACAATCTGAAGGCGCTCGGCGAGATTTCCATTGCCGTACAATTCGACCCACAAAATGCCCTGTACCTCATGACCCGTGGCAATGTGAATAAGAACCGCGGAGACTGCAATGCGGCACTTGCCGACTATGATGCCGCTCTGACTGTGGACACAAGAAACGCCGAGTTATTCGTTCTCTATGGAAACGCAAGAATCTCGTGCGGTGACATGGACGGAGGGTTGGCCGAAATCCGGCGCGGGCTTGCAATCAATCCGGCGAACTTTGATGGATACTGGATTCTCGCAAACGCGCTTGCCCGAACGGGAAAATGTCAGGAGGCGCTTCCCAACTATGACGCCGCGTTGAAATATGTCGACCAGAATGCGTACTCGCAAAATATTCCAATGCTCTATAACAACCGAGGTGCATGCTATCGGGCGCTCGGCATGAAAGACCAAGCCATCGCCGACTTTAAACGGGCATTGGAAATTGACCCCTCATTTACTCAGGCATCTATGAATCTCGCCCAGACGCAATAGCAAATCCCACTAGGCGACCTATCGCTGACGAAGGCGACTCCAAAAACTGCGAAGTGAGCGCAGCTTCAAAACAGAATTAATTGGACGATGAATTATCTAATACTCTGATCAGCATAAGTGAATCTGATAATTCCTAAATAACTGTCAAATAATTTCGCACACCGCTAGTATTCCCCCGCGAACTCTATTGGGGGATACTGTGGGGCATTCGCTATCGCATATTCGCGCCATTGCCGGTGCGGTCATACTAACAACGCCAATTCTGTTCACCGCTCTTCCCGCGCACGCCTACTACTGCCCGCCTCATCGCTATTGCCCGCCTCCGGCCCCGCCGCCGCAGGGTCGGCGATATGCGCCTCCCCAATATCAAAATGCGCCGCCGCAGCCGATGCCCAATCAGTACTCGCGGTATCGGCAATATGGCGGGACTCAACAGGGACAAGTTCAGCCGTTCCCGCAGACCGGGCGGCGGTACTATTCACCGTCTCAGCAGAATTGGCATGATTCAGGAAATCAACCTGGAGTGCCACCGACGACGCCCTGGCAGCAGCGGAATCTCTACGGCAACTCGGGTCAGCCAGGAGAAAACGGCCGGCATCGGTTCGGTTTGAACGGCTATCAGCAAAACCCAACATCGCCTGAAAGCACGAATCACAACTTCCAACAACCCACTGACCAATTCCACCGCCGCCGTTTTGGCGAAACAGGGAGTGGCTCGCTAAATCAGAACTCGGGCAACGGCACCGCGATAGGAACAGGCGGACAGTCAGTTTCGCCGCGCTCGCGTACCTTCGGCCCGCCGCCCAATACCACCTCTCCCGCTCCGGGCGGCACTACGCCGCCGACACAAACCGCACACAACTTGCAGCCGCCCCAAACTTCTCCTTCGCCGACGCAGCCAGTGTCCGCTCCAACTGCACCGTCTCAACCTGTCTCTGCGCCCGCTCCTTACACGTTCGTTGAGAACTATTACGGCTCCCAAGTCCTCACGGTCGGCGTCTATCAAAACGGGAGCCTCGTTGCGAACGACGCGCCTGACGCGGCGACGCAAAACTTCGGCTATCAGCCTGGGGTGAGTGGCACGTATCAAACCGCTCGGGGCGCGGGTGCCACCAATCTAAGGACGGCCAACCAGACCTCTTTCCCGCCCACGAGCGACGGCCTCGGTTCAATCACGTCTGCGCCCAGCGTGCCTCCCGCACCTGCTCCCACTCCGGCGCCCCCACCACCGACGATATCGCCATCTCCCACGCAAGCATCCAACTCCGGGCTGCCAACCTGTCCTTCACTGGCAACAGGCTTTTCGGGTTTGCCTTCGTGCACGAACGGCACATACGTCTTCGTGCCGACGGCGAATAACACTGTGGAGGTATTTCAGAACCAAGAGCTTCAAGCGGCAGGCATGTCCGCTGATACGGCCGCGGCGCGATACGGATATCCGATGGGCAATGCATCGGCGGCAATGCCCGTGCAGTCGCAACCAAATTATGGGCCGTCAGTGCCTGTCACGAGCCCATCAGGTCCGCCGCCTGCGGCGCTCAACAATCCAAACTACGCGCTCATAAGCGGGCCATCTTCTGCCCCTGCACCTTCGCCACCAAACGTGACGTTGACACAGACGTACATTCCGAAGGGGCAAACTGGCGGTCAACCAACCTCGAATCCATCGAGTGGCGGGCAAGCCACCCCAGCGCCAATCTCGACGCAGTCGGTGTTGAGCGCCGACTCTCATTGGCTTGCTCAGCTTCCTGCGAACTATCAGCAACAAGTTGAAGCGCTACCGGCCAGTCAGATATTGGCGATGAAGCAGAACGGGACGTGGCTGGCGTTCCAAAAGCAAATCAACGCGAATGTAGCTGCTGGAATGGCTCCAACGAGTAGCCAGTTTGTTCAAGACACTGCAACAGCCGCCCTAACCGGTTTGAAAGCCAACGCCGGAAATTTGGCGATAACCGGGGTATCGGCGATTGATCCGGTAGTTGGTGCGGGTCGAATTCTTGAACTACTAAAACCGGCAGGCCAACTCATAGGTACTTTGGGAGACGGTTACACTGTTCGCGAATTAACGGGTGGTGCGGCTGCAGCGGAAAGGCTTTTCGACGAGCTAAGTGTGGGCGGGGAACCCTATCAACCGACCAATCAATATCCGGGAAAGCTGATCAAATTCCCGGATGGCAGCTTCGTTGGCTACAGACCCGCCGCTGGGGGAAAACCGCCAACGATAGATATCAACACGGACGCCCTAAAAGAAATTACCGAGCTGAAGTTTTTGGAGTAAAATGCACGGAATGAGTGGACTCTTTGAATCGCTACTCGCAGACCTGAATCGCCAAGCCAAATGGGACCATATCGGTTTGTGGGTGGTAGTTAGGGCACTTCGAACTCGCGGCGGATTCAATCCCGATGAATTAAAAATTGTAGCATTGAATTTCGTACGGCTGATGCTTTCTGCAGGCTTTGTCGCGGGCCTATCGCGCGGTAATACTTTTGAGCCTTGGACAAAACACGATCCGAACGAAGTCGTGGAAAGGATCGACAAGGAGTGGACGGCGCTTGGACACGCGCCAAACATAGGGGATATTGTCTGGTTTTATTCGCCCCGGTTGCTGAAAGAAACCTTTCCAGCGTCTTAGGGGCTCATAGCGTCAGCACATTAAGACCACATCCTCTCCGCAATACTTCGCTCCTCCCGCCCTACGGCGTTTGCGTAGATCGCAGTCGTTTCGATGCGCGCGTGCCCGAGCCACTTCTGCATCATATTGAGCGGGACCATGGCTTCGGCCACGCCTTCGACGCCGAACGCATGACGTAGCGCTTTCGGCATGGACCACGCTTGGGCGATATGCGCGCTCGCCATGATTTCTTTCACCCGCAACCATGCCGTCGTCCTCCCCCACGTCCAGATGCGATTGGTCATGTCTGTCGCACTGATATCGGAAAGGGAGTGGACTGCATCGAGTCGAGTCAATAACTCGCTCGGCACTGGTACTGCGCGATAAATGCCCCGCGTTCGCTTCTTGAGGCATTCAATGACTATCGTTTGCGCTGATAGGTCGATGCGCGCGGGCGAGAGCGCGAGCACCTCCGATATCCGCGCCCCGGTGTACGCGAGCGTCAGACAGAAGGTTTCGACTTCCGGCTTCGCTCGTCTTGCCGCATCCATGAAAGCGCGGCGTTCGGTTGGTGTCAGATATTTCCTGTTGCCCTGCCGGTCGTAAAGCATATGCGTAGATTGAAGTTCTTCATGGGCTAGTGAAGAGAAATAAGTTGACTTTGGTAATAAACGCCGAACAGAATGCCCCATTCTGTTCGGCTAATATTGTATATTTGCAGCCGGCCATGAACTTATGCTGAATAAGATTAGTGAGCTAAGTCTCTGGCCGAAATAAGCCGGTGACTTTTATACTTGGCGGGGGCCGGGTTTGAGCAAAAGAAATCCCAATCAGTCCGAAGTCGCGGACGGCATTCGAAAGCGGATGCTTATCACATACGCTGTCGTCTCTCACGAGATGTTAAATAGCGCAGACGTGCTCAGCGGGCTGCTTCCATTCTTTGAACCGCTCCTCATGGAGCAGGACGGAAAGATTTTTGACCAGTCCAAATTAATGCGAGACATTGAAGCGAACACGCATTGGCACCTCACGACAGATATTGTTGACCAGATTGTTCAGAGAATGGTTAGAGCCCATTGGCTCACGCGAGATAGGTCAACTCAGGAAAAAATAATCTACACTGTCACGCTGCCAGAAGGAGAAAGACGTCTCGACCGTTCTCAAGCGGTTGAGGGCTTGGACAGAGTTATTTTACAGTTTCAAAGTTTTTTGAAGACGTTACCGATTCGAACATCAATCGCGGCTAATTCCGAAGAACTAAAAGAGCTGCTTCTTCAATGGCTGGTGGATTCAGTTGCCGATATGGAGGTCAGCAACCCTTCTCAGACAGGGCCAACACCAGACGCCGAGGTCAAGCGAAAATCCGCCCTAAAAATTCCGGATACTGCAAACTATCTTTTTGCTCGCTTTACGGTTTGGCTAAATTCGGAAAACCCGCCTGTTGCAAAGCTGCTCACCGAGATCGCTGGTGCCGTCATTCTCACCGAAGTGATATTGCATTTCCGCAACCCGCCTGCGCTGGGTCGCAGGCGTCTTGGCTTGCAGGTATTCATAGACGGTCCAATCATAATGGATTACCTGGGCCTTTCAGGCCCTGTGGCAAAGGAAAGTGCTGCCTACACAATCGACAAACTTCGTGAACTGGGCTGTGGCATTGCGTGTTTCACTCACAGTCGGGACGAGGTGAAGGAGATATTGTCATCTGTCCTTAAGGAGCCGTCAGGTCGTACCGGCCAACGCACGGTCGATGCAATCAATAGAGGCGATATATCGATTGGCGATGTGACTGCAACTTTTTCCGTGCTTGAGCGGAAACTTAAAGATGCGGGTGTGGAAATTGTCATGACTGCGTTGGGCACGCTTTCGAACGTCAAGGAGTTCTTCCCGGACGAACTCGTTACAAAGACTGGCCAACGTTTGGGTCTACAACGGCCAGATGAACATGGTCC
The DNA here is from genome assembly GCA_964566095.1 of uncultured Rhizobium sp. Lineage (GTDB taxonomy): Bacteria > Pseudomonadota > Alphaproteobacteria > Micropepsales > Micropepsaceae > Rhizomicrobium. Next base: position 14,779 of record CAZMHP010000026.1, read on the forward strand.
AGCAAGGGTAAGCGTGCGGGATGAACGAGACTCCCGGTCAGTCGCATTGGTGATGCGAAAGAGGCAAGGCTACCGCACCTCCGACCTGTTTGAATCAAAAGTCGTCATGCTTTCCCAGAACTATCGTCTTTGCAGGATTGCGAGAGAAACTTGTCGGGACAACGAGCTATTGTCCCAGTGGGACATAGGCCCAATCGTTCATCGCAGCGACGCCGCAGGTGCCCTTTTTCTCGTAGTCGGAGCAACTGACCGGGAAAATATCACGCGGACTGAATTGCTGGGTACGTGCATGGATGTGATGCGTCTTCGTCCTAAGATAGTTGAGGACGTAAAGAAGCAATTGGCGAATCTCAAGACTCGCATGACTGTCGAACAACTGGACGCTGCGCTCACCGACCCTCATTGCGCGGTGGCGCTTATGGACGCCACGATTGGCGTCAACAGAGTCGTTGACCGCAGTAACGTCGAGGAAGTCGTCGAAGTACTTTGCGAGGCTCTTATCGCTGAGCACACTGAAAAAACCAAAGAGCTGCTTGAGTTACAAAGTTCTGAAGCCAATGCAGTGCTCTCTGGTGTAATCTCCGAGGCCGACGCCGAGAGGCGGCGACTCATTGAACAAATCAAGCAACAGATGCTTGCGGAACAGCGTGCTCGAACCGAGCTTGAGGATGCCAATCGTATTTTAGAAGGTAGCTTGCGTTCGTTGACATCCATACATGTAGCGTCGCTCAAGCGTATGCAATTGTTTTACCGCGTCGGCCTCGTACTTATATTGATAGCTGGTGTGGCGCTTTGCGTTTTCTTGGCATCGTCCCATTGGAGCGTATTGTTTGAAACTGCGACCGGAATTGGGACTCTAATCGTGGAATGCTTTGCATTACTCGGCTTACGCGTTCGAGGGTACATCGACAAAAGATTGACGGAATTGGAAAGGCGTCGATTTAATCGAGCGCTTGTTAGCTCGTCGTTGCTCGAAGTAAGCAAATATTTTGATATCGACCTGGTCGAAGGTCGTATCGCATCGATACCTGGGGCAAACCGTTTTTCCGCTTCATAAGATTGCGTCGGCTGGCTCTTGAATACTCCTTGCTGCCGGATTCCGGCCCGGCATAGACTCCTCTCTGTGCTTTGCGCACGGAGTGCCTATGAAACCCAACCCTGCCAGCCCGCCAGAACCAGCCCCAAAATCCGTCGGCATTTGGATACGCGTCAGTACGGAAGAACAGGCCCAGGGCGAGAGTCCCGCCGTCCACGAGCGCCGCGCCCGCCTCTATGCCGAAGCCAAAGGCTGGACGGTATCTGAGGTGTTCCACCTCGAAGGCGTCTCCGGCAAAGCCGTCATGGGTCACCCCGAGACCAAGCGGATGCTCTCCGCCATCCGCTCCGGGCAGATAAGCGGCCTCATCTTCTCCAAGCTCGCGCGACTGGCCCGAAACACCAAGGAGCTTCTCGAACTCGCCGACCAATTCAGGGCGGCGGGGGCCGACCTCATATCGCTCCAAGAATCCATCGACACCGGCTCTCCCGCCGGGCGCTTTTTCTTCACCCTGCTCTCCGCCATGTGCCAGTGGGAACGCGAGGAAATCGCCGACCGGGTACAGCAGTCCATCCCCATCAGGGCGCGCATGGGCCGTCCCATCGGCGGGGCCGCACCCTTCGGCTATCGCTGGAAGGACAAGCGGCTCGAATCCGACCCCGCCGAAGCGCCCGTGCGCCGCCTCGTCCACGAACTCTTCGCGGAGCACAAGCGCAAGAAGACCGTCGCGCGCATCCTGAAGGAGCGCGAATACCGCACCCGAAACGGCAGTTATTTCACCGACACGACCATCTCCCGCCTGCTCACGGACACCACAGCTCGGGGCGTCTATCGCGCCAACTATTCCAAGTCCGCGCCTGAGGGAAAGGGCAAGACTTTCAAGCCCGAAAGCGAGTGGGTGTACACAAAGGTTGAACCCGTCGTGGACGATGTCCTATGGGATGCCTGCACCTCCATCCTGGAAGGTCAGCGCAAAGGTTCGCAGAAATCCTCCCGCAAGACCGTCCACCTGTTCTCCGGCTTCGCATACTGCGCCTGCGGCCCCAAGATGTACGTCCCGAGCACCACGCCCGCATACCGCTGCGCCAAGTGCGGGCGCAAAATCCCCCTGGCCGACCTTGAGACCATCTATCGGGACCGCCTGGGCGCGTTCATCGTCTCGCCGGACGAGATTGCCGCCCACCAGGGGGCGGCCACCGAGGTCATAGCCGAAAGGGAGAAGCTCGTCCTTGCGGCCGAGGCGGAGCTGAAGAAGCTCTCAGGGGACGAGAAGCGCCTCACCGAACTCTATCTCGCGGCCGAGCTGTCCAGGGAGGACTTCGGCCGCCTCCACCGCCCTTATGCCGAGCGCCGCGCCCAGCTGGAGGAGGAATTGCCCCGCCTTCAGGCGTCCCTGGATGTCCTCAAGATTGACAGTCTTTCACAATCTGAAGCCGCGTCCGAAGCCACCAATCTGGCAAGCCACTGGGCCGATTTCACCTTCGAAGATAAGCGGGCAATCGTCGAGGCGATCACCGATAAGATCGTGATTGGGAAGGAAGAAATCGCCATCAACCTGCTCTATCGGACCTCTGGTCCGAATTCCGGTGAAAGGGCAACGCAACCGTCAACGTGTGGTTCTTGACCGGGAGTTCCCTGATTCGCATGCCGGTTGCGGCGAAAATTGCGTTGGCCAGGGCGGGGGCCAGCGGCGGCACGCCCGGCTCGCCAGCACCGCCCAAGGGGTAGTCGGTCCGCATCAAATGCACTTCGATCTGAGGACAATCGGCCAGCCGCACCATCTCATAGTCCGGGAAATTGGCCTGGACCACCGCGCCCTTGTCGATCGTGATCTCGCCGTTCAGTGCGGCGGTAAGGGCATAGATGATGCCGCCCTCGATTTGCGCCGCCATGCCGTCGGGATTGACCGCCATGCCGGCATCGACCGCCGTGACGACGCGATCGACCTTGAGCGCACCACCATTGCCGATGGTGATCTCGGCGACGTGCGCGACGACGGTCTGAAAGCATTCGACCATGGCGATACCGCGCGCCCGGCCCGACGCCATCGGCGTGCCCCAACCGGCCTTCTCCGCCGCAAGTTCGAGCACGGCGCGGTGGCGCGGCGCGTTCTTCAACAGCGCGCGGCGATATTCGAACGGGTCCTGTTTGGCGGCATGCGCCATCTCGTCAACGAAACTTTCCACGAAGAATCCGTGCCACGACGCCTCCACGCTGCGCCAGGGACCGACCGGAATGTGGGTCGGCACTTTGACCGTTCGAATCGCCTGGTTGTCGATGCCATAGACGATGTGCGCTTCGGGATTGGCGTTATCGTCGGTCGTGTAGTCGTTGACCCAGGCGACGGCACTACCCTTCGCGTCCAGCGCGCCCTTGAAATGGCTGGTGACGTTGGGGCGGTAATAGTCGTGCTGCATGTCCTGGTCGCGGGTGTAGATGAGCTTGATGGGCACGCCGGGCATCGTCATCGCCGTCTTCACGGACTGTTCCAGAAAATTGAAGAACCCGGGCAGCCGGCGGCCAAAGCCGCCACCCATCGGCAGCAGGTGATAAGTCACCTTCTCGATCGACACACCCGCCACCTTGGCGCAGAAGGATCGCGCGCCGAGACCGTCCTGAGTGCCCGACCACACCTCGAGTTCGCCATCGCGCCAGACTGCGGTGGCGTTCATCGGCTCCATCGGCGCATGGCTCAGATACGGCACCGTATAGGTGGCCTCGACCAACCGGCCGCCGCCCAGCGCGTCGGCGCCCTTGCCCTTGGTGAGATCGGTCTTGAGGTCGGGTCCCGCCAATGCCGCGGTGTGCCGTGATGCGATCTGTCCGGAGGTCACTGCCCCGTTGCCGACCGTATCCCAGACAGGATTGAGCGCGGCGACCGCGTCGCGCGCGCGCCAAAAGCGGTCGGCGACCACGACGACGGCATCGTCAAGGCTGACGACTTTCTTGATCCCGCGCAGGCTGGTGACGCTCGCCCCATCGACCGAGCGGAGCTTGCCGCCGAACACCGGCGATATGCGGATCGCGGCGTAGAGCATGTCCGGCTGCTTGACGTCCAAGCCGTAATTGGTGGTGCCGTTGACCTTCTTCGGAATATCGACACGCGGAACGGAGGTGCCGACCAGGGTGTAGCGAGCCCTGGGCTTGAGCGGCGGATTGGCGGACGGCGAATAGCTCGCGGCGTCGACCACCAGTGAGCCGTAGCCGAGAGTGCGGCCCGATTCGACGTGCAGCACCGCATTGCTCTTCGTCGTACAGGACGCAGGATCGACGTTCCAGCGCGCGGCGGCCGCCTTGACCAGCATCTCGCGCGCCGCGGCGCCGGCGATGCGCATGCCGTAGACGCCGGTCGCGCGGATGGCCGACGAGCCGCCGGTCACCTGCAATTCCATGTAGCCGGCGACGGTGCGGAAGGTGTTGGCGACCGTGCCCCGCAAAAACGCCGGAATCTGTTCCGATGTCATGTTCTGCGTGCTCAGGATGAAGCCTTCGGCCAGTGGCCCGTTCGCGAAGATCGCGTCGGGCGGCGCGGCCTCGACCCTCACCTTGCTCCAGTCGGCGTCGAGTTCTTCCGCCGCCATCTGCGGCAAGGCGGTGTAGATGCCCGTCCCCATATCGCAATGGGGCACGACGATGGTGACCGTGTCGTCCGACGCGATTTTGATCCAGTTGTTGATGAAGCGCTCATTCGGATTCGCCGCAAGCGCATCGGCCTTTTCGAGGCGGTGGCTGGGCCACAGCGCGTAACCGACCACAAGCGCGCCCGTCGCGCCAAGGCCGCCCAGAAGAATCATCCGGCGGGAGGGCATCGATACCGTCATGTCTCAGACCTTTTCCGCGAGCGCGCGCACCGCATTGCGGATGCGCGGATAGGTGCCACAGCGGCAGATGTTCGTGATGGCGTTGGCGAGGTCTTGGTCGGTCGGGCGCGGATTGCTCTGCAGCAGCGCGCTCACGGCCATGATCATGCCGGACTGGCAGTAGCCGCATTGCGGCACTTGGTGGTCGATCCAGGCTTGCTGCACCGGCGTCAATCCGTTGGCGCCAAGCCCTTCGATGGTGGTGATCTCCTTGCCGACCACGGAGCCGACCGGCGTGACGCAACTGCGCTGGGCATTGCCGTCGATATGCACGGTGCAGGCACCGCATTGCGCGATGCCGCAGCCGAACTTCGTGCCTGTGAGGCCGACCTCGTCGCGGATGACCCAAAGCAGCGGCGCGTCGTCCTCGACGTCCAGCACATGCTCGGTGCCGTTGATCTTCAATTTCACTGTCATGCGCGCCTCCACGAACCGAAGCGTGTCATAGCACAGCTGGCGTGCGGGTCACGAGCCCTCGCGGGCGGCCAGCGTGGCAACGGATCGATGGCCGTCCACCAAGGCCGCGGTCGCGGGGAAATCGGATTTGGTCAGATACAGCATATAGCGCGCCGCCTCGTCGAGCGGATCCAGATGCGGCACGCCAAGCCCGGCCTGCCTTGTTGAATGTATTGTGAAGCCCGCGATCGCGCCGTCGGGCGCGACCCACGCCTCCAGGACGGGTCCAAGGCCGGAGACGGCGTAGGTCTGTACGCCCGAATAGGTCCAGAAATTTCCAAGGCTGTAAGCAATGAGGTGGCCGCGATAGATTTCGAGCGCGCGCGGCACATGCGGGCCCTGCCCGATCACGATGTCGGCGCCCGCGTCGATGACGGTGTGGGCGAAGGCCGTGACATCGCCGCGATTCTCGCCGACATAGGTCTCGCTTCCCTTGGCGACATGGACATAAGTCCAGCCTTCGCCGCCACCGTGGAACGAGACCATGACCAGGTCATTGGCCTTCTTCAGGTCGCGCACGAGCTGCGCGGCGCGCGTCAGGTCGTTGATGTTGAGCGTGCCGTTGTTCGGAGCGAAGGCGATGAAGCCGACCTTCTTGCCGCTGGGCAGGATTATCTGCGCCGTGCGCGCATCGTCGCGGTCGAGCCCGCCATATGCGATGCCGTTGGCGCGTAGCGCCGCCATGGTGGAATCGCGCCCCGCCTCGCCGTAGTCGCCGGAGTGATTGTTGGCGAGGCTGACGACATCGATGCCGAAGCTTCTGAGCACGCCGGCGTAGAAGGTCGGGCCGTGAAAGGCGAAGCACTGGGCGCAAGCCTTGCCTGTGCCTTGGAGGCCCTCATAGAGCGGGCCTTCAAGATTGGCGAAGGCGACGTCGGCACGGCGGAAAATGCCGGCGAGATCGGCACCGACGAGATCGGCGACATCGACACCCGGCCGCAGCGCCGGGTTGAGGCCGGTGCCGATATTACCCATCATCACATCGCCGGCGCCGACGATATCCGTCAGGCGTGCATCGCCCGGCCGATAGGTCGACGACAACCATATCTGCTGTTCGGGATAGCGCGCCGCGCCGCCCCCGATGCCGGGTTGGATCCTTAGCGGTGCCTGCGCGTTGGTCGCCGCTTGCGGCGACGGCAGATAAACGACTTTTTGCGGCGGTGCCGGAGACGGTACGTAGACGATTTTCGGCGGCGGTGCGGGGGCCTGAACGAGAACGGTCTTCGCGGGCGCAGGAACATAGACGATGCGTGGCGGCGGTGCCCGGACGACGACCGTGCTGGCCGGCGCCGTGACATAAACGATCCGGCTTGCCTCGCCCGCGTAAGCGCCGATCCCAAGCCGCGCGAGAATCGTCGGGTCGATGGCGTGGCCGTCGAGTGTCGTCAGGTTGGCGGTCGAAGCGAGCACCGTCGTGCAGCGGGTGACGTGTTCGGCAAGGACGCGACAGAATGCCTGCGTCTGGGCCGGCGAAGCGAAGGGGAAAAACAGATTCTCAAGCGCCAGCGATGCGCTGCCGCGATCGTGCAAGACCAGCGCGCGCCGCCATGGCAGCCCGGAAATCCGCGCATCCAACTCGCCGCGCAGGGCCCGAAGGCTCGCGTCGTCCGGCACATCGCCGACCACCGCGCCCAGCACGGTCGGACCGTCACCGCGTGCGACCTGCGCGTGGGTGTCGAAGGCGCCGGCGGCGCGCTTTACGTCATAACGATAGACCAGCAGATGGGCGGTGATCAGAGCCGTGAGCGCCACCAACAACGGCACCAGCGCCGCGGTCATGAACCAGCCGTACTCGTCGCGGTGATCCCAACCCAGCCGGCGCATGCTCAAAGCCCTTGCTCCATTGAACATTCTCGCGGGAAGACTGTGCCAAGTCGAGACGGCCTGGACCGGCAGGGTTAACGGCTGGGGCTAGGCACCGAAGCGGTCCAAAATCCACGGCACCACGGCATCCATCAGCTTTTCGACGTCCGGCGCGTCTTTCTGGCCGAAGGGCGGGTTGAAATAATGCTGAGCATCGGGGAATTCCAGGAACGTCTTGTCCTTGGCCGCGACCGCGTCGAACATCGGCTTGGCGTCGGCGCGCGGGAATATCTCCTGGTCCTTGCCGGCATTGATGAACAGCGTCGGCGCCTCGATCTTCGGCAAATCCGTCATCTGGTCGGCGTGGCTCGACAGCCCGGACCAGGTCGAAAGCCAGGCGTGCGGCGTGGCGTACCGGCCAAAGCCCAGAAGCTTCCAGTTCATCAGATCGGGACGCGACGAAAGGATCGAGCCGTAGTCGCGCGGGCTCGGATCGAGATGGCGATCGACATAGTGCGGGTTCGCCATGGTGCGATAGACCGTCATGATCGGCTCGAAGGCCTCGCGGCGCAGGA
>CAZMHP010000027.1:0-22233 GCA_964566095.1 uncultured Rhizobium sp.
CCGCATGGTCGGCGACGACATCGCCGAGGAGGGCATCAAATACCTCCAGACCATCAACTTCGCCGATCGCAGCAAGGGCGCCGAGCTGCTCGCGGCCGAATAGACCGCGCAAGAGGGGTATGCGCCGACAGGCGGTTCGACTGGACCGCCCGCTGTGCTTATCTGCCCGCATGAACGAAGCCGATCGCCGCAGCCAGCTCGAAGCCGCCGAGGCGAGGGGCATGGCGCTGTTCGACGCGGTCGAGCGCGCCGGCTTCGTCCAAGCCGGGCGCAGCGAGAGCGCCGTGGACCGCGATATCTTTGAACTCGCGCGGCGCGAATTCGGCGTGGAGCGCCATTGGCACAAGCGTCTCGTACGTACGGGCCTCAACACGATTTGCGTTTATTCCGACGATCCGCCGGAGCGCGTCATCGCGGCCAACGACACCGTCTATCTCGATTTCGGTCCGGTGTTCGGCGAGTGGCAAGCCGATATCGGCCGCTCTTATGCGGTCGGCAACGACCCGCAAAAGCAACGGCTGGTCGCCGATCTACCACTCCTGTTCGATCGTGTTCAGGCAGCCTATCGCGCTTCGCCCGACATGACCGGCGCAGCGCTATACGCGATCGCGCAGCAAGAGGCGCGGAACGCCGGTTGGCACTTCGGCGGCGCCATCGCCGGCCACACCATTCTGGGCGATTATTCGGCGCCGGCCATCGCGCGCGAGCCGCGCAACTACATCGCGCCAGGCAACGACGAGGCCATGACGCTTTCCGATCGGCTGGGGCGGCCGCGGCACTGGATCCTCGAAATTCATCTGGTCGATCGCGACCGCACCTTCGGCGGGTTCTACGAGCGGCTGCTATAGCGCGTTTGGGGGACTGGAATTCGCACGACGCGCCACGCCGGCACGGGCCGCACCGGTTCGGGCTTGTCGTCGTCGAACGCCGACCACTGGCTGACACCGATGACGTCAAGCGATCGGCCGTCCGTCGCGAGCAGCGCGGGATCGGACACGGCCGGCGCGTTGGCGGCCAGAACAGAGAACGCTGTCAGCACCGACCAATCCGCGGAGAGAGCAAAGCGCAGCACGCGATAGGGCGGCGCGCCGTTCTGGGTCGCGGCGAAGCTGCCGTCGGCGAGCCGCACCATCCCATCGATGCCGAGCGTCGTGACGTCGGGGGGCACGACGACCGGCTGCATATCCAAGGTGCGCAAATCCACACGCATCAGGCCCATCGCGTAATCGGCGACGAGCAGGTAACGACCGTCTGGCGAGGCAGACATGCCCTGCGCGGACGCCAGCATGCGCTGATGCAATACCGGCTCGAGCGCCGCCGCGCCCGACGCTAGGCGATATAGCGCGCCGTCCGAACCGTCGGAGATATAGACCGTACCGTCCGGTCCCAGAGTCACGTCGCCGAGCGCCTTTGCGTCCGGCGCCGAAAATTCGGCCAGCAGGCCCGCGCCCTGCAGATCATAGGCGAGAAGGGCGCTGTGGCCGCGCTGCAGTTCGCTTGCGCCTTCGCTTTGCGGCAAGCTGGCCGCCGAGACCCAGAGCCGCCGGCGTGCGCGATCGACGGCGATGCCGAAGGGCGAGAGCCCGTCGGGCAGCGATGCGACGAATATCGAAAGGCGGCCATGGCGCAGCGAAAAGATCGCGCGGCGATGCACAGCGGCGACGAAGATGCGTTCGCCGTCGCCCGCGATACCTTCGGCAAGGATCGGCGCGCCGCCGCCGCGATAGAGGGTGCGGCAATCGCAGTGCGGCCGGGCATTGTGCGCGATCTTTGTCGCGAGTGCCGCGAAGCCGGGCAGCGATCGCAGGGCGCCGAGCTTGGCTTCGCGCGCGACATCCGCCGTGCCGCCCATGCCCGCGTAGCGTTCCAGGAGCGCCATGGCCTTGGCCGTCTCGCCCCGCTGAGCCGCGACAAGGGCCAGGGCGTGGATGAGGCCTTCCCGCTGTGGCGCGGCCGCCGCCGCCGTATCGAATGCCGCTTCCGCCGCCGCCAGATCGCCACGGCCCTCAGCCTCGAGTCCCGCCTTGGCGGCGGTGCGAAAGGCCGAGAGTGCATCGAGCGGCGCACCTTGCGCCGCCGCGACGGACAGGAGGAGGGCGAGAGCCACAGCGCGCGTCATCGCAACACTGTTAGCCGAATCCCAGCCTTCGCCCGCTGACAAAAGTTTGATCGTCCCGTTGATCTGATGTTCCTGAAATGTTCCAATGTGCCATGATTTCAACTTCCACCGCTCAGGACGTGGCACGTGGCGTTACCCGCCTGCTGCTGCAACAGGGCTATTCGCCGATCCTGGAATTCACGCTGGCCAATGGCCGGCGGCTGGACGTCGCCGCGCTGGGCGCTGACGGCACGCTGCTTGGCGTGGAAATCAAGGTAGCGCTGGCCGATCTCAAGGGCGACGCCAAATGGCCGGAGTATTTGGAGTTCTGCGAGCACTTCTATTTCGCCATCCCACCCGATTTTCCCGATGAGCATGTGCCGCCAGGGACCGGACTGATCGTCGCCGATCGCTATGGCGGCGCCATCGTGCGCCCGGCCGTGCCGGCGCCGGTTCATGCCAGCCGGCGCAAGGCGGTCACGCTGCGCTTCGCCAAGGTCGCCGCCGACCGGCTCGCGCATCTCCTCGAACTCGCGGAAGATCCGCGCCAGGCCACGGTGCTGCCCGATGCCGATCACTGAAGCGCAATTCAAGAAGATCGCGCTTGGCTTCCCCGAGGCGCATGAGAAGGCGTCCTACGGCAATCCTGCGATCTTCGTCGCCAAGAAGTTCTTCGCGCGCTACCGCCGGGAGGATAAGTCGATCGTATGGATCGTCGGATCGATGGACGAACGCGATCATCTGCTGGGGATCGATCCTGAGACCTACTTCATCACCGATCACTACAAGGATTATCCCAGCGTGCTGGTCCGCGTCGCGCGGCTGAACGCAACGATGCTCAACACGATGCTTGAGCGCCGCTGGCGCGCCATCGCGCCCAAGAAGTTGATCAAGGCCGTCGACGAAGCGGACGCCGCGCGCGGAAAGAAGCGCTAGAGCAATTCCAGGAAAAGTGCGAAGCGTTGGTACGCTGTCGCTTCCAACTCCGTCCGGAATTGCGACCAAACAATAACTCAGAGCGGATCATCGATTCCATGAAGCGGTGATCCGCTCTAGCGCGGGCTTCTCTTCGCCAAAATGCGTTGCAGCGTGCGGCGATGCATGTTGAGGCGGCGTGCCGTCTCCGACACGTTGTGACCGCACAGTTCGTAGACCCGCTGGATGTGCTCCCAGCGCACGCGGTCGGCCGACATCGGATTTTCGGGTGGCTTGGGCTTGGAACCCGGCTGCGCCATCAGTGCGGCCAGGATATCGTCGGCGTCGGCCGGCTTGGGCAGATAGTCGATGGCGCCGTATTTCACCGCGGCGACCGCCGTCGCGATATTGCCGAATCCGGTCAGCACGACCACGCGACTGTCCGGCCGCACGACATGCAGAGTCTCCACCACGTCCAGCCCGTTGCCATCGTCGAGCTTCAGATCGACCACGGCGTAGGCCGGCGGCGCCTCCTTGGCGCGGGCTTTGCCCTCGGCCACGCTCTCGGCGATGGTGACCACGAAGCCGCGCGCTTCCATGGCGCGGGCGAGCCTTTCGCGTAAGGGACGGTCGTCCTCGACCAACAGCAGCGTCTTGTCTTCGATGGTCATGGCTTTTTCCTCTTGGCGCTGAGGGAGCGCTTTGTCGCGGCGCGTTCATATACCGCGGCCCCGCCTATCACAACCGAAAGCGCATCTGGGCGGCAACTTGGAGACGTTCGCGCCGGTCGGCCACATCTCCTTGATGTGGTTTGGTTTTTGGTTAACCTTCGCCGCGGCCGGGGGGGGCCTCGCCGTCGATCGTGTTGCGCGGCCACACCGCGCTGACCCGCGCCCCACCGCTCTCGATGTTGCCGGCCGAAACCCTGGCGCCGGTCTGCTCCAGCAGCGTCTTGGCGATGAAAAAGCCCAGCCCCATGCCTTCATGCTTGTCGAGCGTGCCGGTGGGGCCAAGCTCGGTCTCGCCCAACGCGAAATGCCCCGGCCGCGAGGTGATATAGGGCTCGCCGATGCGTTCGAAAATTTCCGGTGCGAAGCCCGAGCCGTCGTCTTCCACCGAGATGCGCAGCTGGCTGGCGTTCCAGCGTGCCTGGATGCGCACCCGGCTCTTCGCGAAGTCCGCCGCGTTGTCGATGATGTTGCCCAGACCGTGGAGCAGTTCGGGTGCCCGCCAGACCTTGGGCTGCACATCGCCTTCGACATCCGGCTTGAGTTCGATCGAGAGTTCGAGGTCGTCGCCGCGATAGCGCTCGACCAGGTCTTCCAAAAAAGCGCCGAGCGGCAGTCGCGCCGTCTCGCCCAGCATCGTCTCTTCCGGATTTGCGAGCCGCGCCAGGATGGCGCGGCAGCGCTCGGCCTGCTGACGAAGCAGCGCCGCGTCCTCGGCTTCCGACGAACCTTTGGGCAGCGCCCGTTCGAGCTCGCGCGCCACCACCGCGATGGTGCCAAGCGGCGTGCCGAGCTCATGCGCCGCCGCCGTGGCCAGGGCGCCGATCGAGGCGAGCCGACGTTCGCGCGAGAGCGCGAGCTGCGTCGCGGCCAAACCGGCGGACATCCGCGCGCCCTCGCTCGCGATGCGCCAGGCATAGATGGAGGTGAAGCCGATGCCGATCACCAGCGAGGCCCAGATGCCGACTTGATAGAGCGGCGGCAGCATCAGCGGCTCGGCGGCAGCCCAGGGCAGCGGACGGTGGAACACGGAGATAAGGCATACGGAAGCGAAGGCGACAGCAGCGACAATGAGCGTGTTGCCGAGATTGAGCGTTGCCGCCGCGATCACCACGGGTGCGACGAAGATCAGGGCGAAGGGATTGGTGATGCCGCCGGTCAGATAGAGCAGCACCGCAAGCTGCACCACATCGAAGCCCAGATAGACCGTGGCCTCGCGATTGGTCAGCCGGTGGCTCGCGGGATAGCGCAGCGCCAGCACGATGTTGACCACGCCGCTGGCGGCGATGACCCCGGCGCATTGCAGCAGGGGCAAGGGATAGCCGAAGCCGAAATAGACGACGAACAGCGCCGCCGATTGGCCGCCGACCGCCATCCAGCGCAGATTGGACAGCGTCCGCAGCCGCACCCGGCCGCGAACCGTCCAGCCCGGCAAGGTGGGGAAAGACGTAGCCTTTGGGACCGGCGCGCTCTCGCTCATGCTGCTGTTACCATCGCCCGCCGTCCGGCCTCTTTCGCTTGTTCGCGGGCGCCATTATCAATCGCCGCTCCCGGCTCTTCAATCGGACCGGGCCGGAGCCGGAAGTCACCATGCGACGCCTGCCCTTCGTCCTGATCCCGGTCGCGCTGGCCTTGGCCTTGGCGCTCGGCGTCTTCCTTTGGCGGCTGAGCGACGATCTGCCGGGCCTGGGCCGCGTGTTCGGCACCGGAACGCCGTCGATCGGCGCGCCGTTCACTCTTATCGACCAGAACGGCCGCAGCCGTCGATCCGGCGACTTCGCCGGCCGCTTCATGCTGATCTATTTCGGCTATTCCTATTGCCCGGATGTGTGCCCAACCACACTGGCGCTGATGAGCGACGCGCTCGGCCGGCTCGGCCCCAAAGCCAAGCGTGTCGTGCCGATCTTCATCACCATCGATCCGGTACGCGACACGCCGGCGCAGCTAAAATCCTATCTGCGCGCCTTCGGCCCCGATTTCGTCGGCCTGACCGGAAGCCCGCAAGCGGTGATGAAAGCGGCGGCGGGCTATCGGGTCTATTTCCGCAAGCATCCGCTGCCCGGCGGGCAGTACGGCATGGACCACTCTAGCGTAATTTTCCTGATGGGGCCGGACGGAACGTTCGTCACCTATTGGGACGACACATCGGTCGGTCCCGACAAGCTTGCCGACGATCTGCGCGCGCGGCTTTAGACGGCGGGCGCCGGAAGTCCCGCCTGGAGGCTTGCTGCGATCAGCGTGTTGCGCATCAAGCAGACGATGGTCATCGCGCCGACGCCGCCCGGTACCGGCGTGATGTGGCCGGCGACGGCCGCGGCCGGTTCGTAGTCGACGTCGCCGACGATCTTGTGTTTGCCGCCGCCGGCGTCGATGCGGTTGATGCCGACGTCGATCACCGCCGCGCCGGGCTTGACCCAATCACCCTTCACTGTGCCGGGCTTGCCGATCGCCGCCACGAGGATATCGGCACGTCGCGCGTGCGCGGGAAGATCGCGGGTGCGCGAATGGGCCATGGTGACGGTCGCGTTGGCGGCCAGGAAAAGCTGCGCCGACGGCTTGCCGAACAACAGCGAGCGGCCGACGACCAGGACATCGCGTCCCGCGACCTCGATGCCGTGGTCTTTGAGCAGCACCATCACGCCCAATGGCGTGCAGGAGACGAGATGGGCGCGTCCGCTCAGCAGGAGGCCTGCATTGGTGGGCGTCAGCGCATCGACGTCCTTGGCGGGATCGAGCGTGTCGAGCACCGCGGCCTCGCGCACCTGGGAGGGCAGCGGCATCTGCACCAGGATTCCATGCACCGACTTGTCGTCGTTGAGGGCCCTGACCCGCGCCAGCACCTCGGCCTCGCCGGCATCGGCGGGCAGCGAATAGTGCAGCGACTTGAAGCCGATCGCCTCCGCCGTCTTGCCCTTGCTGCGGATATAGACCTCGCTCGCGGGATCGTTGCCGACCAGCACCGTGGCGAGACCCGGCACGATGCCGCGCGCTTGGCCGAGTCGTGCCGTCTCCGCCACGACGCGCTCGCGCAATTTCGCGGCCGATGCCTTTCCGTCGATGATCTTGGCCGTCACGCCGAAACTCCGATCTTTTCGAGCCGCGCCGAAAGATCCGGCGGAGCAGGTGAGATGCAAATCGTTTTCAGCCGCGCGGTCGCGCCGGCAATGATGGCGACATTAGTCTTGGGAACGGACAACGACTTTGCCAGAAGCGCAATCAGCGCCGCATTGGCCTTGCCATCTTCCGGCGGCACGGCGACGCGGGCCTTGAGATAGCTGTTACCGTCGGCACCCGTATCCCAACCATCCACCCGGTCGCGTCCGCCCTTGGGCGTCAACCGCACCACGAAGGAGAGCCCGCCATCGCGAACGCGCCAGCGCGCCATCAAATGCCGTAGATGAGGGAGTTGAAAAGCTGGTCGCAAAAATACTGGATCAGCCCGATGGCGATCAGCACGAAGAGCGGCGAAAGATCGAGACCCGCGATCGGCGGAATGAGGCGGCGGAACGGGCGGAAGAGTGGTTCGGTTACTGTGTTCAGGAACACCACGATCTGACGCACCGTTGGATTCGACATGTTGAGCACGCCGAAGGCGACGAGCCAGCTTGCGACCACCGCGGCGATGACGGCGAACCAGACGAGATCGAGCACGATGGTGATCGCGCGCAGCAGCGTGCTCAGGATCGCATAGGACATGGGGCCGGGCCGTACCCTTCGGAAGGAAACCGATTTCGTTGCTTGTAGCGGCTGCGGCGGCGCATTCCAAGCGCGCGAAAATCCCCATACGGCCCGGATTTCGGCCGAAAATGAGCCGGCGGCAATGCCTTGACAGGCCAAGGCGCCGCTTCCTACATACCCGCCCGCGCCAAACCACCGGCGCGCCACGTGGTTCGGGGCTGTAGCTCAGTTGGGAGAGCGCCTCGTTCGCAATGAGGAGGTCAGCGGTTCGATCCCGCTCAGCTCCACCAGCCTACGCGACGGAACGCGCAGGTTGACCCCCGAACCACCGCAGGAACTACCTACCGACGTAGCGGACGCGCCACACGACTTTGCCGACATCGTCGGCGATCAACAGGCTCCCATCCTGGGCGACGGCCAGGCCGGCGGGGCGGCCCCAAACATGTGCCGGCGTTCCGGGTCGATCGACGCCATTCCAAAAGCCCGTGACGAAATTCTCGTAGCCGCCGGAGGGCCTGCCGTTCCTGAACGGCACGCGAACGACCTTGTAGCCGGTGGGCGCGCCGGAATTCCACGAGCCGTGCAACGCCACGAACGCGTCGCCTTTATATTCGGCGGGAAACTGGCCGCCTTCATAGAATACCAGGCCTAGCGGCGCCGAATGGGCATGGAACAGAAGATCGGGCATCGCCGCCTTCGCCACCATGTCGGGGCGCTTGGCGCCCCATTGCGGATCGGGATGCGGCCCCAGCCAGGCAAAGGGCCAGCCGTAAAAGCCATCCTTCTGCAGATGGGTGAGATAGTCCGGTACCATCTCATCGCCATAACCGTCGCGCTCATTGACCGTGACGAAGAGATCGTCCGTGCCCGGATAGAACTGCAGACCCACGGGGTTGCGCAGGCCGCTCGCGAAAGGCTTCAGCGAACCATCGGGCGCGACGGTCTGGACCGAGGCGCGGAGCGGCGGGTCCTCTTCCACATTGCCGGCGCTGCCGATGCCGACATAGATCGTGCCTCTGGAGTCGATCGCCAGATCGCGCGTCCAGTGATAGCCGCCGGGCGACAGATCGGGTGCGGTGGTGATGCGCGTGCGCGCGCCGGCCTTCGTGGCGCCGTCGCTGTAAGCAAGCCGCCAAACCGCCTTGTCGTCGCTGACGAGCAGTGCGTCCTTGGCGATCGCCAAACCGTGAGGGCGCGAAAAGCCGGTGGCAAATGTTTCGACGACGACCTTGCCGCCCGTTTTGCGCAGCAAATCGACACGCCCGGCCGCCGGCTCGCTCAGGAACACATCGCCATTGGGAGCCACTGCCAGCCAGCGCGGGTTGGCAAAGCCGGAGGCATAGACCTCCACCTCGAAGCCTGGCGGGACCTGCGGCAGCACGCCGGGCGGCCGGGCGATGCCGCGCGACTCATTGGCGACCGCTGGCGTGGCAAAGGGCTTCGGTAAAGCATTGACGGATATAATGAATTTCTGGCCCGGCTGGTCGGCGGCGAGGCCCGCGCTCGGGCCCAGAAGGAGAATTGCGATCGAAAGGACAAGGCGGCGCATGGGGATCTCCGCACGACATCGGCAAGGAAGGCTTTACACCCTTGGCGTAAACCTGCCCAAGAACGTTCGAGCGATCCCATGCGATCCGTCCGCCTCGCCGCCGCGCTTTTGATGGCCGCTGCCTCGGCCTTGCCGGCGCGCGCCGATGATGGCGATGCCGACAAGGGCAAGGCGCCCAAGCACAAGCTCACCCAGGCCGAGTCCTATGTAATGATCGAGCCGATGTACACGGCGATCCTGGATGGCGACCGCCCCGTGGGCATGCTGATGATCGGCGTGGGCCTCGACATCCCCGATTCCAAGTTGCGCGGCGAGGCGGAACACGCCATGCCCGTGCTGCGCGATGCCTTTGTGCGCAACCTCATGAACTTCAGCACCACGGCTGTCCGGCCTTGGGCACAGCCCGACGTCACCGTCATCGCCGACCGCCTTCAGGGCGTCGCCGACCGCGCGCTCGGCCGCAAGGGCGCGCGCCTTCTGCTCGCCCAGGTCGCGATGCGGATCACCAAGTAGCGAGCAGCGTCAAGCGGTCACGCTATTGGTGGGCGTTGCCGTGCCGTTGTTGGTCGCGAAGGCGTCGAGCAACGACACCGCCATCGATCCCGCAAAGGATCCGCCCTGCGACTGCTGGAGCTTCTCCCATGCCGTCGCAAAATCCGCCGAGGTCAACGCACCGGCGCCGCTCATGTCGAGCGCGGAGAAGTCGCTTGTCGCTTGCTGCGCCGTGCCGCCATTCGCGGTCACGAAGCTTGTCAATTCATCCTGCGACACCGAACCGTCCTGGTTGGTGTCGAGCAGCGACATCAGCGTGCCGGCTGCGCCGCCGCTGCCGTTCTGTATGTGGTGATGATGATGGTGATGATGTCCCCCGCCCTGTGGCGGCGAGCTCGGCAGGGCGCTCGCCATCTGCGACTGCGTGATGCCGTCGCCGCCATTCGGATCGAGCGCCGCGTAGAGCGCGTCGGCCTGGTCCTTCGTACCACCCGCGTTTTGGATATACGTCTCCGTCTCGCTTTCGGACACGCTGCCGTTTCCGTCCGCATCCATGGCCGTGAAGAGGGCTTGCAGCGGATCGGCCGCCGCCCCGCCGCTCGCCGACGGCGTGGCGGACGCATTTGCGCCTGCGTCGCCCTGCAACTGCATCAAGGTCATCAGAACTTCGCCGCTCAGGGACGGTGCGGCGCTTCCCGTCAGACAATTGTCCGAAGGCGTTGCCTGGATTCCATTCGACGCCGCGGAGGACGATGCCGAGGCGGAAGAAGGCGTGTTTGCCGTCGCGGTCTGCGTTGCTCTCAGTTGCGCCAACAGATAGGCCAATCTTTGGCTGGCATCCGCCGAACCGATGGTCGTGGACATGCGTGTCTCCCGCTTTGAGCGACCGCACGTCCCCTGCATGCCGGCCTGACGCCGCGAGCAGAGCGAAAGTCGTGCCGGCGCGCTGCGATGGACCGTCGGCGAAAAACAGAATTAGCGAAATCTTACGCGCGAATGTCTTGCGACAAAGATCGCCCTTTCTGCCGGGTGGCGGCAGGAAGTGCCGGCAGAATTTGGTTGCCGATTGGTCATGTGGAACGCTGCGCCACGGCGGCGATCGCGACGATCTCGACAAGGTCTTGGCCTTCGAGCGTGACGCCGATGCAGGCGCGCTGCGGCGGATGGGCGAAATCGACCCACTCCTCCCAGGCGCGGTTCATTTCGGGTTTCTCGCGCATGTCGGTGATATAGACCGTCGCCTGAAGCAGGTGCGTTTTGTCGCTCCCGGCCTGGGCAAGACTTTCGTCGAGAAATGCGAGCGCCTGCCGGGTTTGTTCATACAGCGAATTCGATTTCGCCCGTGCGGTCGCAACGGTGAAGACAAGACCGTCATGGATGACGGCGCGGCTTCGCGGCCGGCCGGGGCCGGGCAGGCGTTGGATCGTCATGGCACCTCGCGATTGGGACGCGCGAGGCTAGCCACCAAGACATGTTTCGCAAATCAAGGCTTGTTGCGTCTTGTGTCGCCGGTCCCCAGGGTCAAGGACAGCCGATCGAAGTCTATGGTAAAGCCACCTTTCGCCCACAGCACATCGTTGCCGAGCGAACCGTCTCGGGTGTCCGCACTGGAGCCGTCGAGTTCGGCATCCAGTTCGCTCAATGCGACGGTCTGATCGCCCACCGTCACGCTGGTGTTTGGGATGATCGCGACGTTGCGGGTCTCGATGCCCCCGGCGCCCGCGACCCGGATGGTCTTGCGCGCCAGGCCGGCGAGGCGGTCGGGATGTTCCTGCGCATAGCGGTGCTCGAATCCCGTGCGTGCGGCGCCGCTGTCAAAGAACAGGACCTGCGGCTCCCCACCGACCTTGACCTTCACATAAAAATCGAAGCCCTCGAAGCGCAAATTGTTCGAAGCGGCGCGCGACGCGGCTCCGCCGATCACGACCTGATGCGCGGAATCGGGCTTCGTGGGATCGCTGAGTTGAAACGAGATGCGGCCCAGGGCGCGCAGCACCGGATACCCCAGGATTACATCGATACGCGTGTCCGGCCCCATCGGCGACAGGGCGGCGTCGCTGGCCACCACGAAGATCACATTGTGCAGCACGACCCCGCCGATACGCAGCGTTGGCGCGACCGCAAGGCCGGTGTCGATCGCGTCGTGGGTGGCGCTGGCAATGCTGGCCTGGCGGGCGAGCATTTGCACGCCCAATTCCTTGGCAGCGGTGGCACTGAGCGTCGAGACGCTTGTGCCTGTGTCGAGCACCGCGCCGCGGGTCTGGCCGCCGATGTCGACGGGGGCAAGCCACAATCCGATTTTGCTGCGTGTCAGTGTCAGCGTCGCCGGCGCTCTGGATTCCACGGTTTGGACTGGCTGATCGCGGAACCCCATCGCAGCGTCGCGGACCTGCTCCATGTCGAGACGCGTGACCGGTGTTAAGGTCGCAGCGTATTGCGAGATGGCCTGGTCCAGGAGATCGCCGGCCTCGCGATAGCGGCCTTCCCGCAACAGCACGCCGCCGGCCAAGGTAAGTGCCCGGCGGGCTACCGCGGGCGCGGCGCCGCGTGCCGTCCAGGCGGCGCGCAGATGGCTCAGCGCGGCTTGGGTTTGCAGGCGCGAGGCGGCGACGGCGCCCTCCAGATATTCCCGGGTCGCGGGATCGCGCGGCGGCTTGGCCAGCATCGCCGCCATGGCGAACGGATCGGCATCGAGGATCGGATCGTGTTCCGACGCAGCGGCGGGGCTGGCGAGGGCGATCAGGGCTGCTACAAGGAGCTTTGACTGGGTTCTCATATGTGACTTGTCTCATATTGAGCAGGCCACGCCAAGCCGGAGGAACTACACGATGTCGTTACGTGCCGCCTTGCTGGGGCTTTTGTCCGAAGGGCCGGCCACCGGCTACGAACTCATCAAGGAGTTCGACCGGGCGACCAGCGTCATCTGGCCGGCGCCCAAGGGCGAGGTCTATCGCGAATTGGCGCGGCTGGAGACGTCCGGCTTCGCGGCGCCGGAAAAGGAATCGGGCGCGCGGCGCAGCCGCAAATGGCGCATCACGACCGACGGCAAGGCCGAGCTCAAACGTTGGCTACGGTCCGATACCGACTACGCGCTGCGCTACGAGCCCATGCTGCGCGCGGCCTTCCTGGGCAGTTTGAGCGATGGCGAGATTGCCGAGCGCGTTGCGCTGGACCGGCGTTTCTTCGAAACCGAGCTCGCCCAGCTTCGCGCTCTGCGCGGCGAACCGCGGAAGCGCCCGAAGCGCAGACTGGCCCTGCCGATGGCGATTCAGTTCTATGAGGCCATGCTCGGCTGGTGCGACCAGGTCGAGGCCCTGTTGAAGGCCAAATGATCAGCGGCCGGTGAATTTCGGTTCGCGCTTTTCGAGAAAGGCTTTGATCGCTTCGCGATAGTCCTCGCTGGTCGTCGCCAGCGTGTATTGGTCCAAATCCATGAAGGTCGTGGCGTGATGCAACGCGTTGGCCGCCGCATTGACGCCCTGCTTGGACATGCGCACGGCATTGGGCGGAAGTTTGGCGATCTTTTCCGCCCAGCGGCGCGCGACGGCCAGCGCCTCACCATCCGCCGCGACTTCGTCAACGAGGCCCCAGCCGACCGCCTGCGTCGCCTCGACCTTCTCGCCGAAGAGCACGAATTGCTTGGCGCGTGACGGGCCGAGCAGCGAGACGAGGCGCGGCACGGCATGCCAGCTCATGTTCATGCCGAGCGGGATCTCCGGCAATCGCATATGCGCGCCGCGCGCCATGATGCGAAAATCGCAGGCGGCGGCGAGCGCTGCGCCGCCGCCGATGCAATATTTCTCGATGGCGCAGATCGTGACCTGCTCGACCCTTTCCCAGGCGTCGCACAGGTCGGGCCCGATGCGAGTCATGTGGCGGCGTTCAAGCAATCCGGCGGCACGGCGACGGTCCATCGCAGGATCTTTCAGATCGGCCCCGGCGGTGAAAGCGCCGGCGCCAGCGATGATCACGGCTTGGGTCACAAGATCGTCGGCGAAGCTCCGGGCAGCGTCCGTCAGCTCCAGGATGAGTTGGCGTGACAGGGCATTGCGGCCGTCGCCACGATCCATGATGATCGTCGCGATCGCGCCATCGCGCGCGATGGTGACGAACTCGCCGATTTTGGTAAGCGACATGGACGACAACTCCGTGCGGACGAAATGCAGAGTACCTTATTCCGCCAAAGATCGCTGAGCCGGCTTGACGCTATTGCCGGATACCGTGAAGGCCCGGACGACTTCGACAGGCTCCGCGCGATCGCCGCCGTCGTCATGGAATCGAATTTCGAAGCCATCCGCGTCCACGGTGAGCCGGCCGTAATCCTCGCCGCCCCAATAGATCGGGTCGTGGCCGCTGAACAAATGGCGCGGGCGGCTCGGCGCCGGGCCCATGCGAAGCACCGAATAGGTGATGGCGGCACTGACGGAAATGCAGATCGTGGGCAGATGTTTCTCCACGAGGAACCAACCACCGGAATCGTCGGCCGGCGAAATTGCATAGTCGAAGTCCTGGTAGGCATCGGCCAGATCGCGGTAAGGCCCGCTCTGGACCCGCAGGATCTCATCCCAGTCGTCGCCGCGAATTTGGAACAACATGAGCAGTGTGTCGCCGCCGCAGGGAATGCCGAAACGCGCCGTCACGCCGAGAAGGCCGCCCGCAAAGGGCCGCACGTCGAATGCCAGAGATGGATCGGCGCGGAAGCCGTCGGTCGCCGAGCCGGAGGAGGAATTCGGATCAGGCGCTTTCGCCCAGCCCAGCCGCGAGAGATCGACTTGAATGCCCTGCGCATCGGCGGTGCTGCGTTGGCAACCCATATACGCGGTGACGAAATCGACGAGGCGCGCCTTGGTTTGCGTGATGGCGCTCGAGGTTCGCGGCGAGATCGCCGTGGAGGTACCCGCGTGCGGCGGCAGTTGAGAGAGCGCGAAGCGGCTGTCCTGCAGCGCCGTTGCGGTCGCGGCGATGTCGGCGGGCGAGCACGTCGCAGCCGACGCCGCGCTTTCGGCCATCCCCGCCCCCATCATCATCACCAACAGAAGTGCCAGGCGCACCGCGTCCCCCTGCGTTGCCTAGCCGTACGGTCGCGCCGATTTGCGGCGAATTTACGCCGGGCTTTGCATGTTGTGGACGATTCCCAGCAGCATGCGGCGCGGCAGGAAGGGCGCCAGCGCGGCGAGCAGTCTGTTGCGGGCGCCGGTGACGACGACGCGTTGATTGCGCTGGAAGGCGCGATAGCCCTGACGCGCCACAGCTGCGGCCGTCATGGGTGTGCCGAGATTCTTGAGCCGCGTTTTTCCGGTGCCGGCGCGTTCGCGGAAATTGCTTTCGGTCGGGCCGGGGCAGAGGCAACTGACATGCACGCCGGTCTTTTCGGCTTCCTTCCAGAGCGCTTCCGAAAACGACAGCACAAACGCCTTCGATGCGTAGTAGATCGCCATCAGGGGGCCGGGCTGGAAGGCGGCCGTCGATGCGACGTTCAAGACGCCGCCATGGCCATGGGACAGCATGCGCGGCCAGAACGCGTGCGTCAGTTCGACAAGCGCGCGGATGTTGAGATCGATCATCCCCATCTGCGCCTTGAGATCCGATCCGGCGAAGGCGCCGGCGACGCCATAGCCGGCATTGTTGACCACCACATCCACGCCGAGCCCACGACCGCGGATGCTTTCGGCCAGCACGCTGGCGGCGCCGATGACGCCCAGATCGGCCGCGATGGCGGTCGCCTTGATCTTGTACTTGGCCGCGAAGTCGCCTGCGATCTTCTCGAGCGCCTCGGCCGAGCGGGCGGTGAGGATGAGATCGTAGCCGCCTTCGGCGAAGCAGCGGGCCAGTTCGAGGCCGATCCCCATGCTGGCGCCGGTGACGAGCGCCGTCTGTCCTTCACCCTTGCGTTTGCGCGCCATGCGTTCCTCCCTTAATCCGTTGCGATGGCGCGCCAGAGCGCCTCTTCCATTTGCGATGCGGCGTGGGCGTCGGATTTGACCGCGCCCTGGCTCGCGAATTTGGTCAGCCCGGCAGCGGCGCCCCACATCAGGGCCACCACCAGGTCGGGTTCGATGGGACGGATGGCGCCCGTGGCCCCGGCCTCGGCGAAGAAGTCCTGCGCCGCTTCGACATAGGCCCGGCTCAAGGCCCGCGATTCGGCGTCGAGATAGGGCGCGTGATGGTGCAGATCCATGAACCGGGCGGCACGCGGATAGGTGCGGGCGAACAGCATCATGCGCTGCCAGTAAGCGGCGAATTTTTCACGCACCGACAGCCCGGCCGGCAGGGGCGCCAACACGACCGCGTTGTAGGTATTTTTCCAATGGCGATAGAGGGCGTTGACCAGCGCTTCCTTGCTCGCGAAATAGCGATAGACGGTGCCGGTCGCGACGCCGGCCCGGGCGGCGATTTCAGGCACCGCGACGCCATCGAAACCTCTGCTTTCGAACAGGTCCAAGGCAGCGTCCAGCAAGCGGGCCCGTTTGTCGTCGGTCAAGCTATTTTGTTTATTATCAGTGGTTTGTTGCGTAGCGGACATCATAGATCGGTATGAATGAACGTTCATTCATATCCGTTTGCGACGGTGTTCGCAAGCCAGTCGGCCCCTTCCTTACTCGGGCCGGACCATCACCTTGCATTGGGTGGTGCGTTTGCGCAGCGCCTCGAAGGCTTGTGGCATGGCGGCAAGCGTCACGGTCTCGGTGATCATCGCGTGCGGCTGGGCCTGGCCGCCATCCAGGGCATCCAGCGCCGCGTGATATTCGCCCATGTTGAAGAAGGCGGACGTGATCAGCCGGGCTTCTTTCGACACCGCCTTGAACGGCACGAAGCTATCCAAAGCCGTGCACAAGCCGAGCATCACGATGGTGCCGCGCGGCGCCACATAGTCGAGCGCTTGCGCGATCGCCCCGGGGCGGCCCACGCATTCGAAGACGATGTCGGGCGGGCCGCCAAGCGCCGCGGTGACCCGCGCCGTGGCGTCGGTCTCCACCGTCACGAAGCCTGTCGCGCCAAGCTTATGCGCCATGTCCGATTGCAGGGTGTTGAGATCGGCGACCACGACCTTGGCTGCGCCGCGACGCCGGGCCCAGAAGGCCACGCCCAGGCCGATTGGCCCGGCACCCATCACCAGCACACGCGCACCCGCCTTGAGCCCCGAAAGCATGACGCCATGCAGCGCCACGGCCAGCGGTTCCACCAACGCGCCGTCCTCGATCGACGTCGTCTTGGGCAGAAGCAGGCATTGCCGGTCGGTCGCCAGCGCCAACTCGGCATAGCCGCCGCCTTGCAGCATCATGCGCTGACACCAGGCCGGTTCGCCGGCCAGGCAGGACGGGCAGGCGCCGCAGCCGCGCAGGGGCGCCACGGCGACGCGATCGCCGACGCGCAGGCCGCTCACATCCTTGCCGGCCTCGACGATCTCGCCGGCGAATTCGTGGCCGAGCACCGTGCCGGGCGGAACGCCGAAAGCCGGCTCCTCCGTCATGTGCAGATCGCTGCCGCAGATGCCGCAGCGCCCGACGCGCACCAGAACCTCGTCGGCCGCGGGTTTCGGATCGGCGACGGATTCGATTGCGAGCGGCTGATGCAGCTCATGGAAAATGGCGGCCTTCATCGATCTGCTCCGCATTGCCACGCCGTTGCACGGACCGCCATCAAACACACGGTGTCATGGCCTGCGACTGCGGGCCATCCAGGTGACACAAGCGCGGTGCCTGTTTTGTTGCGCGACAACATTCTCGATACCTTCAAAACGTCAACTGGATGGCCCGCAGTCGCGGGCCATAACAATGATTTGGAAGTCTTGGACGAGGCTTTGTCGTCGCGCAAGAAAAAGGGGCGGACAAGTCCGCCCCTTTCGCGTTTGGCATTTATTCGCTTCGCTGCGCGGCGACTATTCCGCGGCGAGCAACGACATGCCCAGCTTGGTGCCGCCGTTGAGCTGAAGCAGGTACTTTATGCCCTCCTCGGCGATGTCGTCGCCGACCATGCGGTCGCCTTCGGCATAAAGTTCCGCCATGTCGATATAGGCGGCATAGACCGGCTTGGTGCGCTCGGTGATGATGCCCGCCCTGAGCAGCGTCTTGATCAGCACACGGAAGATGTTGGTGGCGTCCTGCATCTCCTCGCGGATCGCCGCATCGGTGATCGCTTCCATGAAGGCCTGCTGGCACCACACGGGATCGAGGCCGACTTCGCGGTAGATCCACGCCTTCTGATCGGGCGAGCCCAGATTGTAGAGAAGCACCTGGAAAACCTGCGCCGCCCAGTCCTCGATCAGCTCATGCTCGCCCCTGGAAAGATGCGGAATCGTGCGATCCGCCCAGATCTTTCCGAATTTGTGATGGAACGCCTCGTCGGTCATCACCATCTGCATGAGGTGACGCATCAGAGGATCGCGCGCTTCCTTGAAGAAGGTCGCGAAGGCGCCCATGGCAAGGCCTTCGACGAGCATCTGCATGCCCACGATCTTCTTCCATACCAGCGGCGAGGAGACCATGTCGTTGAGCAGATTGCCCAGCGCCGGACCGACCTGGCAGGGCACACCCCAACGCGCGTGGATGTATTTCGAGAACGCCGTGACATGACGCGCTTCCTCGCGCGTCTGGTTGGCGGCGTATTCCTGCGCGCCCGGATCGCGCAGGATGTGGCAGAGCGAAGCCGAGAGCGACAGCGCGCCCTGCTCGCCATGCAGGATCGACGACAACGACCACAGCGTGTCGAGATTGGCGAGCTTGATCTTCTGCTTCGCGTCGAGCTTGTCGCCGATCGCCGTCTTGAGATCGCCGTTCAGCTCGGGATTGACCAGATACTCGTTCTCCAGATCGAAGGGCTGCGAGAAGTCGATGTACTTCTTGTCCAACGGATCCCAGAAATGGTCGTGGGTGGCGCTGATGATCTTGTCGAAGGCGGTGGAGCGCTCGCCGTACCGCCTGGTGTCGAGCATCGCCGGAAAATCATTGGGATCGACCGCGTTGTAAGCCGCGTCCTTGGTGATGTTCTGGTCCATATCGCTCTCCCGAATACACACTTTGGCTTTTTGCTCTTTACGGAGAATACGCCTGTCGGCGGCAAGGGCAAGTAAAAATGACGGAGCCGTCAAGAAAATTGCTTTCTTAAAAATCCCAAATGTTAGCAATGGATTAACCTCAGAAGCTGGATCAGCGACTTGGGACCGTCAGATCAGCTTGACGCCGCCGCCGAGGTTCGGCGACGCGCCTGGCGCGCGTGCGGCCGAACAGCCTTGCGCCAACATCGGTTGCGGGCTTGGCCATCTTCCGCGATGACACGTGTTAGGATTCGTGCCTACCGCTTTTAGGATCAGGAATGCAATTTCAGGGCAGACCGCTCGCCAATTGGGCGTTTCCGGGCCTCATGCTGGCTGCCGCGCTGTTCATGCTGGGCACCGACACGGGCACTGTGGCGACCAGATTGCGCGGCGTGCTGTTCGACTCCTACCAGCGCTCTCAGCCCCGCCCCTATCACGACACAGTGGCGCGGTCCGGCTTCGCCGTCGTGACGCTGGAAGCGGATGCCGCAGCCCAGGCGCGGTTCGGTTCCTGGCCCTGGCCGCACGCCGTGACGGCCAAGCTTCTGGGCGAGCTCAAGGCGCAGGGCGCCGCGATGGCCGTGTTGGCCTTTGCGCTCGACACGCCTGATCCGGCGTCGCCGAAAAGTCTTGTCGCGCTGGTTCCGCCCGGCGCGTCGAACGATCCGTTGCGCGCGGCGCTGGCGCAGATGCCCACGCCCGACGATGCGTTGGCCAACGCGATGACACAAATCGACACCGTCGGCGGCTTCATGCTCGCCGATCTGCCGGCCGGCCGGGCCCCAGCGCTCCATGCCACCTTGCGCTTTCTCGGCAGCAAGAACCCGTTCGGCCACGCGCCGGACTTCACGGCGGCGATCGGCGCCCTCGCGCCGCTCGAGAGCCGCGCCCAAGGCATGGGTGCGCTCAATCTCGACATCGATGCCGACGGCAAGCTTCGGCGGATGCCGCTGGTCTTCCAGCTCAACGGTAGCGCGGTACCGGCGTTGAGCGCCGAGGTGTTGCGCGTTGCGCAGAACAAGAACTTTCTGGCCGTGCGCAGCAATGAGGGCGACAATGGCCTGTTCGGCGCCAAGCCCGGCATCGCCTCGGTCGTGACGGCCAATGGCGAGGTTCCGACCGGGCCGGACGGCGCGCTGTGGATCGCCTATTCCAGCGAAGCGGGCGAGCGCAGCGTGTCCGCCGCCGCGCTCGACGCCGGCACCCTTCCGCGCGCCAGACTTGCGCACGCCATCGTCATCCTGGGCCCGCCCGCCGCCACCATCGAAACACCTGTCGGGGCGCGCAGCGTGGGCGCGGTCTATGCCGAGGCGCTGGAGAATATGTTGGCCGACGCGCCGCTGCGCCGCCCGGCATCGGCGATCGAGGCCGAACTGATCTGTCTGGCGATCTTCGGGCTGGCCGCGATCGTCATCTATGCCCGGTTCGGCCTGCTCTGGTCAGGACTGTTCACCGCGATCAGCATCGCCGGCGGCTTGCTGGTTTCCTGGCGGCTTTATGCCACCGAGCACGTCTTGCTCGACGCGTTTGGCCCGAGCCTTGGTCTGGCGCTGGTCTTCATGACCGCCACCGCCGTGCGCGCGATCAGCGTCGCGACCGCGCGGGCCCGCGTGCGCAGCGCTTTCGCCGAGTCCCTCCCGCCGGGGGTGATCGAACAGATCGCCCGGCGTCCGGAACTTCTCAAGCTGGAAGGCGTCAGCCGCACCGTGAGCTATCTGCGCTGCGGCGTGCGCGAATTCGGCGGACTGGCCGATTCCTTCAAGGACGATCCCGCGGCCTTCACCAGACTCATGCAGCGCGTGCTCGTGCCGCTCATGGACGTTGCGCTGGCGCGTGGCGGCACGATCGACCGGCTCACCGCCGACGGTTTCAGTGCGTTCTGGAACGCGCCGCTGGACGATTCGGAGCACGCCATTCACGCCTGCGAAGCGGCGAACGCGATGATGGAAGCGATCGCCAAGAGCAACGAGGTCATCACCCGCGAACGGCGGAATGACGGCGTCGCCTTCGCGCCGGTGGAGATCGGCATCGGGCTTTCCACCAGCCAGGCCATCGCCGGTGGGTTCTCGGCCCATGGCCGCACCGCTTATTCCGTTACCGGCGACTGCGCGGTGGAGGCCGAGCGCATCCAGGAATTGTCGGGACAATATGGCCCCGCCGTGATCGTCGCCGAGGATACGCGCAAGGCGGCGGAGCGCGGCTTCGCGTTTCTCGAAGTCGATTACATCGCGGCCGGCGCCCATGACACGCCGATGAAGCTCTACGCCATGCTGGGCAGCCCCGTGATGCGGGCGTCGCCGAAATTCCGCGCCCTGCTCACCTTCCACGATCATATCTTCCAGTCGGTGCGCACGCAGCAATGGGACAAGGCACGCGAGCTGATCGAACAATGCCGAAAGCTCTCAGGCGCCAGCCAGAAGCTTTACGACCTGCATTTGGCGCGCATCACCTATTATCAGGACAACCCGCCGGACGAAGAGTGGGACGGCGTGTTCAGGCCGATCTTGAAATGACTTACGGCTCCGCCAGGCCATAATGGGCCGCCGGCGCCCCCGTCAGCTTCGCCCAAATCTGATCGCCCCAGGAGAAATGCCACCATTCGTTGGGATGGCCGGCAAAGCCTTCTTCCGCCATCGCCCAATGCAGCAGGCGGCGGTTGGCGCGCGCTTCCTCGTCGGAATAGGACAACGCGACGGCATGGGAAGCCTCGAACCGGTCGCGATGCGCCAGCGCCGTCGCGTCGTCGAAGATCGAGCCCATCCACAGCGGCTCGCCGCCGATCCAGCGGATCATCAGATCGACCGCCGCGCCGGTCGCGTGCGGTGCGGGCGAGTCCGCATCCGTGCTGGGCGCCGCCCAATAGCGTTCGACCTCGCGTGTCAGCGCCGCGCCGGTCAGCGACGGGTCGCGCCGCCGAAGTTCGGCCGGCATCCAGACGTCATGAAAGAAGATCTGCACCGCCTTCGGCCGCCAGGCATCGAACAGATAGAGCTCCAAACCGGCCGCGTTCAGCCGCGCGTTGATGCGTGCCAATTTGGCGCCGACCGTCTCGCGCAGCAAAAGTTCGGAAATCGCACCCTCTATCCGTCGCCAATAGGGCGGATTGCGTGTCGCATAATAGAAATTCTCCCCCGCCAGCCCGAATTCCCGCGCCTCGACAAGTTTTTCGCCGTAGTGGGCATTGGACCGGGCAATGGGATGGCGGCGGCAACCCTCCATCCGCAGCCGCGCCGGCGCCTGATCTTCGATCGGGCGCGCGCGAAATTCCTCCAATGGCCCGAAGGGCGACATTTAAATCGATCCCGAAGTGACGCTAGACTATAGGCATGACCGCCGATCCTTCCGAACATTTTCCCGCCGACTACCGCCAGGCGCGCCACGCCTTCATCCATGCCTGCGAACAGGCGGGAGTCGACGTGGTCGCGCGCGTTCATCCGCAATCCCAGGGCCGCGACGGCAAGCCGTTGTTCCTCGACACCGCCGTCATCGGGCCGCGGGACGCGACAAAAGCATTGCTGCTGATTTCCGCCACGCATGGTGTCGAGGGCTATTTCGGCTCCGGCGTGCAGACCGGCCTGATGCGCGAGGGCCTGGCGAGGCGCGCACCCCAGGACACCAAGATCGTGCTGCTGCACGCGCTCAACCCCTACGGCTTCTCCTGGGATCGCCGCGTCAACGAGGACAATGCCGACATCAACCGCAACTGCGTCGACTTCGCCCATCCGCCGGCCAACGAGCC
>CAZMHP010000028.1:0-22126 GCA_964566095.1 uncultured Rhizobium sp.
TCCCAGGTGTTCGACGAGATCACCACGATCCTGGCCGATCTCGGTTTCGCCATCGCCGAGGGTCCGGACGTCGAGTACGACGATTACAACTTCACCAAGCTGAACATCCCGCCCGATCATCCGGCGCGGCAGATGCAGGACACGTTCTATCTCGCCGAACAGACAGACGGCAGCCGCCACATCCTGCGCACCCACACTTCGCCGGTGCAGGTGCGCACGATGCTCAAACAGAAGCCGCCGATCCGCGTGGTGGCCCCGGGGCGCACCTATCGCGTCGACAGCGACGCGACGCATTCGCCGATGTTCCACCAGTTCGAATTACTGGTGATCGACACCGATATCCATCTGGGCCACCTCAAATGGACCATAGAGGAATTCTGCAAGGCGTTCTTCGAGATCGAGAACGTCGAGCTTCGGGCGCGGCCAAGCTTCTTCCCCTTCACCGAACCTTCGGTCGAATGGGATCTGCGCTGCGACCGTTCGGTGCCCGGCAAGATCGTCTTTGGCCAGGGCCGTGATTGGTTGGAGCTCGGCGGCTCCGGCATGGTCAATCCGCGCGTGCTCGCGATGTGCGGCATCGATCCGGACGTCTATCAGGGCTTCGCCTTCGGCGGCGGCATCGACCGGCTCGGCATGCTGAAATACGGCATTCCCGACATCCGCTCGTTCTTCGAGTCCGATCTGCGCTGGCTGCGCCATTACGGCTTCGCCGCGCTCGATATGCCTTCGCTGGACGGAGGCTTGAGCCGATGAAGTTCACGCTGTCCTGGCTCAAGAGCCATCTCGACACGGCGGCGGACGTCACGACGATCGCCGACAAGCTCACCGCCATCGGGCTCGAGGTCGAAAGCCTCGAGGATGCCGGCGCGCGGCTCAAGGATTTCGTCGTCGCGCATGTGATCTCGGCCGAAAAACACCCCAACGCTGACAAGCTGAAGCTCTGCATGGTCGATATCGGGCGCGCCGATCCCACGGCCTCAAGCGGCGAAGCGGTAGGCCTGATTCAAGTCGTGTGCGGTGCGCCCAACGCACATACCGGCATGAAGGCGGTGTTCGCGCGGCCGGGCACCGTCATCCCCGTGAGCGGCGAGGCGCTCAAGATCGGCACCATTCGCGGACTGGAATCGCGCGGCATGCTGTGTTCGGCGCGCGAGCTGCTGCTCGGCGACGACCATGACGGCATCATCGAGCTGCCGGCCGACGCCAAGATCGGCGAGAAAGCGGCGCTGGCGCTCGGCCTCAACGATCCCGTCATCGAGATCAAC
This sequence comes from uncultured Rhizobium sp., assembly GCA_964566095.1. Classification (GTDB taxonomy): domain Bacteria; phylum Pseudomonadota; class Alphaproteobacteria; order Micropepsales; family Micropepsaceae; genus Rhizomicrobium. The sequence goes on from CAZMHP010000028.1 coordinate 1,266, forward strand.
CTGACGCCCAATCGCGGCGACTGCGCCGCGGTGCACGGCGTGGCGCGCGATCTGGCGGCCGCCGGCATCGGCCGGCTGCGCGAGGCCGATCTGTCGCCCGTGCCGGGATCGTTCGCGTCCCCCATCAAGACTCATGTCGATACTCCCGACGCGCCGATGTTCGCCGGGCGGCTGATCCGCGGCGTGAAGAACGGCCCGTCGCCCAAATGGCTGCAGGACTGGTTGAAGGCCGTTGGCCTCAGGCCCATCTCGGCACTGGTCGACGTCACCAATTTCCTGTCGCTCGATCGTGGCCGGCCGCTGCACGTGTTCGACGCCGCAAAGCTCAAAGGGGATCTGCGCGCGCGACCCGCACGTGATGGCGAGACGCTGCACGCGCTGGACGGCAAGACTTACATTCTCGAGGCTGGCATGGTGGTGATCGCCGACGATGCCGGCGCACAGGGCATCGGCGGCGTGATGGGCGGCGAGGCTTCATCCTGCAGCGATGCCACGACGGACGTCTTCGTCGAGAGCGCGCTGTTCGATCCGATTTCCATCGCGCGCACCGGCCGCAAGCTCGGCATCACCTCCGACGCGCGCTATCGCTTCGAGCGCGGCGTCGATCCGCAGTTCACGGTGTTGGGCCTCGAACTGGCGACCAAGCTGATCCTGCAATTCTGCGGCGGCGAGGCATCGCACATCGTCGTCGCCGGCGCGGCGCCGGAATGGCGGCGCTGGATCGATTTCGATCCAAATTATGTCGAGCGGCTGGGCGGCTTGCGCGTGTCCAGGAGCGAAAGCATCGCGACACTGACCCGCCTGGGTTTCAAGGTCGAGGACGATGGGGCCCTCAAAGTTCAGCCGCCGTCCTGGCGCCCCGATGTCGACGGCAAGGCCGATCTGGTCGAAGAGATCGTACGCATGCACGGCATCAACGAAGTGCCGTCGGCGCCGCTGTCGCGCGGCAGCGCCGTGGCCAAGCCGACGCTGACACCGGGCCAGCGCCGCACCCGCGCCGTGCGCCGGGCGCTGGCTTCGCGCGGCTTTCACGAGACGGTGAGCTTCTCCTTCCTCTCCCGCGCCCATGCCTCGCTGTTTGGCGGCGGCGACACCGCGCGGCAGTTGGAAAATCCCATCGCCACCGATCTCGATGCACTGCGGCCTTCACTGCTGCCGTCGCTGCTGGCCGCGGCACAGCGCAACGCGGCGCGCGGTTTCCACGACCTGATGCTGTTCGAGATCGGCGCGCAATTCGCGAGCGGCATGCCGGAAGCCCAGGCGAGCGTCGCGGCCGGCATCCGGATCGGCGAAGGCGCGCGAAGCTGGACCAAGGCGGCTCACCCGGCCGATCTGTTCGATGTGAAGGCCGACATGCTGGCGGCGCTCGAAGCCGCGACGGGCACCGCAATGACGGCGCCGGTGAAGCCGGGCGCGCCGGCCTGGTATCACCCGGGACGTTCCGGCACGTTGGCGCTCGGTCCCAAGGTCATCGCGACCTTCGGCGAGCTGCATCCCAAAGTGCTGGTGGCGTTCGACCTGAAAGGTCCTGTCGCTGCCTTCGAAGTGATCCTGGACGCCATTCCCGAACCCAAGGCGAAGGGCAAGGCGCGGGCTGTGTTCGCGCCCTCGCCCTATCAGGCCATCGAGCGCGATTTCGCCTTCCTGCTGGATGCCAAGGTTGCCGCCGAGGATGTGCTGCGCGCCGTCAAGGGCGCCGAGCGCGCCTTGATAGAAGCTGCCACGATCTTCGACGTCTATGAGGGCAAGGGCGTTCCGGAGGGTAAGAAATCACTCGCCATCGCCGTGCGCATCCAGCCCAAGGACAAGACCCTGACCGATTCGGAGATCGAGGCGCTGGCCGCCAAGATCGTCGCCGCGGTCGCGAAGGCGACGGGCGCGGTGCTGCGCACCTAGATGGTGATTGTCATCCCGGGCGAGCGCCGCGAGACCCGGGACCCATGGAGATGCTTCCCGATAGGTCCCGGCTCTGCGCGATGCTTACGCATCGCTTGGCCGGGATGACAGGTTTGCGGCCACAATCCCGACAAAACGGCGTACAATCCTTCCGTCTCGCGGGAGGGAAGCGATGATCCAGCGCTACGATCTCATCATTGTCGGCGGCAGTTTCGCGGGCCTTGCCTGCGCACGCACCGCGGCGCTCAAGGGCCTGAAGGTCGCGCTGATCGATTCCAAACCGGAACCCGGCGCGCGCATCCGCACCACCGGCATCGTGGTCAAGGAAGCAAGCGACGATTTCGATCTGCCGGCGCGGCTGATGCGCAAGGTGCGCGGGGTGCGTCTGTATGCGCCCAACGATCGTTCGGTCGATCTATCGGCCCCCGGCTATTTCTTCCAGGCGACCGACACGGCGCAGGTCCTGCGCTGGATGGCGGCCGAGGCCGAGCGGGCCGGCGCCGCCCTGCTCTATGGGCGCAAGTTCGAGACGGCGGTCGAGCATCCGCGCGGCGTGGCGCTGACATCGCTCGGCCTGCACGGCAGCTTCCTGATTGGCGCCGATGGCGCGCGCTCGAAGGTGGCGGAGAATTTCGGTCTTAGCCGCAACACCCATTTTCTTGCCGGTCTCGAAATCGAATGCGAACCTTTGAGCGATCTGGATCCGCGCTTTTTGCACTGCTTCGCCGATAGCCGCATCGCGCCCGGCTATATCGCCTGGGCGGTGCCGGGCGTGGAGGCGACCCAGATCGGCGTCGCGGCGCGCCGGCCGGCCAGGCCCGATCTTGGCGAGTTGCTGCTGCGACTCAAATCGATCTGCGACATCAAGGAAATCCGCGTGCGCCAGCGGCGGAGCGGCCTGATCCCCAGCGGCGGCACGCTGCGCCATCTGGGCACCAATCGCGTCCTTTTGGTCGGCGACGCGGCCGGCATGGTGTCGCCGGTGACCGGCGGCGGCATCCACACCGCGCTGAATTTCGGGCGGCGCGCGGCGCAGCTTGTATCCGACTACCTCGAGGATCGCGGACCCCATCCCGTGGCGCAGCTTCAGCGCGAGGCGCCGCGCTTCCGCGCCAAGCGTGTCCTGCGCCGCCTACTCGACACCGCGCCATCGAATGCCTTGATCAACGCCTTCCTGATGACCCCGCCCTCCAAGGCCATCGCGCAGCGCCTCTATTTCCATAGTCGCGCCTCGGGGCCGGCAACCTTCGAAGCCTGGGCGCGGGAATTCGAGCGCGGCGAGCTTTCCACCGCGCGGCCCGAACTCTCGCAGGCCAAGCTGCGTTTGATCTAAACCGGCTTGCGGCGGAAAGCGCCCGTTCGTAAGGCTTCGGCATGAACCGTAGGACATTCCTGGCCGCGCTGATGGCGACGAGTCTTCCCTTTCCGGCCAATGCCACCCAGTGCCGCGACGGCGCCGACAATGCGCAGGACGTCGACTGGCTGATCACGCTGATGGCGGCGCGCTATGCCTATCTGCCGGATCGTCACATCGATCTCGAAAAGCTTCGGCGGGTCTATGTCGCCGAGGCGGGAGCGGTCTGCGAGCCGCATGCATTCCTGAATGTGCTGGAGCGCTTCCTTGGCGAATTCCACGATCATCACATCGAAGCGACGGTGAACAACGCGCATTCGCCGCAGCTCGTCCCCAGCGGCACCGATCTTTGGGCATCGATGCGAAGCGGCCGCGCGACGATCGAACAGGTGCGACCGCATTCCGACGCGGCGCGTGCGGGTGTGCGGGCCGGCGATGGGGTCGTATCGATCGGCGGCATCGCCGCTGCGCAAGCCGTCGCGGCCAGGACGCCACGTTGCCTCGCCGCTTTCGATCCGGAAGCGAACGACTATGCGCTGCGCGTTCTGCTCGCCGGCACGCATGATGCAGACAGGGCCTTTGCTGTGCGGGACGGCGCCGGGAAGATTCGCCCCATCGTTCTTCGCAGTTTCGTTCCACCGCAATACGACGCGCCGCTTACAGCCAGGGCGATCGGCGCAATCGGCTATATCCGCGTCGAGAACAGCTTGGGCGATGGCGCATTGGTGAGCGCCTTCGACAAGGCCCTGGCGCAATTTGATCGCGCGCGCGCGCTTATTCTGGATTTGCGCAACACACCCGGCGGCGGCAACACCGATGTCGCCGAGCCGATCCTGGGGCGATTCATCGCCGCGCCCGCCGGCTATCAACGCGTGTTCGATCCCGCGCCCGGCAAGTCGGCCGCAAGGGATTCTTGGGTGCGGAAGGTTTTGCCAAGGGGCACGACGATCCACCTGCCGCTGGCCGTCCTGGTCGATCGCTGGACGGCGAGCATGGGCGAAGGCATGGCGATCGGGCTGGACGGCATGAAGCGCGCGACCGTCATCGGTACGCCCATGGCGGGCCTGTGCGGCGCCACGTCGGACTTCCTTCTCCCCAAGAGCGGCATCGGCGTCGCCTTTCCGACCGAGCGGCTCTATCACCTCGACGGAACGCCGCGCGAGTTCTGGCGGCCGCCGGTCTTCATCGACCCAGCCGCTGACGGCGACGATCCGGTGCTTGCCCACGCCATCGCCATCCTCGATCGATAGCCCGACATACGGGGCTTGATCTGACGCCAGCGCGTCGCGCATGTTCGGCCGATGGATCGCTTCGACAATCGCAGCGCGCTCGCCTTTATCGTCGCCTTCGGCGTCGTCAGCCTGTTCGGCGACATGGCCTATGAGGGCATGCGCGGGATCAACGGCCAGTTCCTGGGCGCGCTGGGAGCCAGCGGATTGGCTGTCGGCGTTATCGCCGGGAGCGGAGAACTTGCCGGCTATCTGATCCGCCTGGTGTCGGGCCGGGTGGCGCAGTCCTCCGGCGCCTATTGGGCGCTGTCGATCGGCGGCTACGCCCTGACGATGGCGGCCGTGCCGGCGATGGCTTTCGCCTTCAACTGGCAGACCGCGGCGCTGTTCGTGGTGCTCGAGCGCACCGGCAAGGCGATCCGCAGCCCCGCCAACAACACCATGCTGAGCCGCGCCGGCGATCAGATCGGCCAGGGCTGGGCATTCGGCCTGCAGGAGGCGTTGGACCAAGCCGGCGCCGTCGCCGGGCCGCTGATCACCGCCTTCGTGCTGGCGCATCACGGCGACTACCGCACTGCCTATGCCTGGCTGGCCGTGCCGGCGCTTTTGACGATGATCACGGTGATCGCGCTGGCGCTGCGCTTTCGCTTCGCCGGCCGGATCGCGCCGAAGAACGCCGCCGACGGGGCTCAGGTCCAATCGCGCGCCTTCTGGCTGTACACCGCGAGCGCCGCGATGCTCGGTTTCGGCTTTGCGGATTTCTCACTGATCGCGTTTCACTTCAGCCGAACCGGAGTCGTCGCGTCGGCGCTGGTGCCGGTCTTCTATGCCGTGGCGATGGGTGCGTCGGGCGCCGGCGCATTGGGTTTCGGCCGCCTGTTCGATCGGGTCGGAATGATCGTGCTGGTGCCTGCGGTCCTGCTTGGCGTGTTGAGCGCGCCGCTGGTGTTCCTCGGTTCGGCGGCGCCGGCCTTCGTCGGAACGCTGCTATGGGGTCTCGCCATCGGAACGCAGAACACGCTGTCGTCCGCGACCGTCGCCAAGCTTGTGCCCGAGGCGGCGCGGGCACGCGCCTTCGGCACCTTCTCGGCGATCTATGGCATCGCGTGGTTCGCCGGAAGCGCGCTGCTGGGCGAATTGTACGATCTCTCCCTCCTATGGCTGTCGGCGGTCGCGGTGGCGGCGCAGCTCGCGGCGCTCGTTCCGCTCGCGCTGGCGATCTGGCTCAGCCGAAGCTGAGCAGCGACGGCGCGGCGCCGAATTGCGCGGCGAGCCGTTCGTATTCGGTCCGCGCTTGAGGATTTGAGCGCTGCACGCGCTCGGCGAAGATGAATTCGTTCTTGAGAGAGTGTTCAAGGCCGGTGAGCTCGGTCACGCGGACCTTGTAGCCATGCGCCTCCAGGAACAGGCCACGCAGCACATTGGTCAGATGGGCACCGAATTCGCGGCGCTGGATCGGATGGCGCCAGAGCTGATGCTCCGGTTTTTTCGAGCCCTCAAGCGCCTGTGCCAATTCCGCCTGGCAGCACGGCACCAGCGCGATGAATTTGGCGTCGTGGCGCAGCGCGAATTGAATGGCCTCGTCGGTCGCGGTGTCGCAGGCATGCAGCGCGGTAACGACGTCGACGCCGCCTTCTACCGCAGCGCCAGCGATCGCACTTTCGATGAAGCGCATGCGGTGAAAGCCGCTATCCGCAGCGATGCGCCGCGATGTTTCAATCAGATCGTGACGCGTCTCGATGGCGACGACACTACCCCTGCCCGCCTTGGCGAAAAACAGATCGTAGAGCACGAAGCCGAGATAGGATTTTCCTGCGCCGAGATCGGCCAACACGGGATCTGCTTTTTCGGCGAGTGCCCAATCGAGCGCCGGCTTGATGAGCTGTGCCAGGTGCAGGACCTGCTTGAGCTTGCGCCGCGAATCGGCATTCAGCGCGCCGTCGCGGGTGAGGATGTGCAGCGCCTTCAAAAGTGCGACCGACTGGCCGGGCCCCAGCTGCGCCAAGGGATCGGGCTTGAGAGTGGGCGAGCGCTTTGCCATGCGGCCAGTGTATCGCGCGCCTCGAGACAAAAGAAAACAGCGGCCTCTTTCGAAGCCGCCGTTTCTTGTTTTCCCAAGCGCCGTCGCTACTGCGACAGCCAGTATTGCATCGGCGGATTGGGCCGCGCGACGAAGCATTGGCGGTTCAAATTGTAGTTATGGATGACGTTTTCGGCCTGGTGCGCGGCGGCGGCGTCCGAGCCGTAATCGAGCAGCCAGTTGGGACCGTCGACCACCTTCCAGTGGCCAGCCACATACGCGGCATGCGTGGTCGCGGTATTGAAGCCGATACAGTCCTGACCCGGAGTGCTGCCGCTGGGGACTTGGCCACTGCGCGTCCAATAGGTCATTTGCGCACCCGGCCGTTTCACGTAGCAGATGTGGTCGAAGCGATAGTGCTGGATAAGGCCGAGCGATTGATCCGCCGCCGGCTTGTTGGCGCCGAAATCGAGCACCCATTCGGAGCCGTTGACGATCTTCCAGGCGCCTCCGGCGTGGGCGACGCTGAGCGACGACCAATCTTCTGCCAGGCAGTCTTCGCCGGCCATTCCACCGCCGCCAAATCCGCCGCCAGGACCACCGCCCGGCCCACCACCCGGTCCGCCGCCGAAGCCGCCGCCCGGTCCACCACCGGGTCCGCCGCCAAAGCCGCCACCGGGCGGCCAGCCCGGGAAGAGGGAGGCGCGCGTGAGCCGACCGCTCATGTCGTAGTCGTGGCGGCCGGAGCCGTCGACGAAGTCGGTGAGAATCTCGAAGCCGAGACGATCGCCCATGCGTTCGCGCAAAACGATCGTGCGGCGCGCGAAGCCTTGATCGTAAACGGCCATCACGCTCTTCACGTGATCGGACCCCGCCGTGTCGAAATAGCTATGGGCGACGACATCGCCCCAATCGCAATCCGTCGGATGGCACTGGCCGAACACGCGGATGTGCACGCGATTGGGACCGGCCGGCGTCACCACCATGCGCGTGACGCCACTGCTGTCGCTGTCGGAATTGGCCCAATTGCCGACAAAATCGCTGACGTCGGCCGACGCGGATCCTGCAAGACACATCGCACCGGCAAGTGTCGCGGCCAATAGACCGGCGCGCCGACGGAACCCTAAGATCTTCATGGAAATCTCCTCATCAATCCGTCGCGACCCCCCTTTGGCCCACCGGATCGCATGAAGTTTACACCGCACATTCAGGCGGGATTGCGACAGCCGGTCGCTTGCCACAAAGAAAGTCGATGTTGCACTGCGGTCGTCAGTGGCCCGGCTCAGCCGCCGCAGAGCGCGGGCGCGGTCGTTGTGCTGAGCCTCGGGCCGGACGGCCCCAGAGCCGCAACCGGGAGCGCCGTGCCGACCATCATCCTGTTTCGCACAGCAAACCTCTCTTTATCGGCCCGCAATTTGGGGCTCCCCGGCGGGAATATCGGCGTTGTCTCGTTTCCCACAACGGGTGTGGACCGCGCCCCCGCCCCCCGGTATACCCCCGCGCTCCATGGCTGCCGAACTGTCCAAAATCCGCAATTTCTCGATCGTGGCGCATATCGACCACGGAAAATCCACTTTGGCCGACCGGCTGATCCAGTTCACCGGCGGGCTATCGAACCGCGAGATGAAGGATCAGGTGCTCGATTCGATGGATATCGAGCGCGAGCGGGGCATCACCATCAAGGCCCAGACGGTGCGCCTTCAGTACAAGGCGCTGGACGGCGAGACCTATACGCTGAACCTGATGGACACGCCGGGCCATGTCGACTTCGGCTATGAGGTCAGCCGCTGTCTTGCCGCCTGCGAGGGCGCGCTGCTGGTGGTGGATGCGAGCCAGGGTGTGGAAGCGCAGACCCTCGCCAATGTCTATCAGGCGATGGACGCCAACCTCGAGATCGTTCCTGTCCTCAACAAGATCGACCTTCCGGCCGCCGAGCCCGAGCGCATCCGCCAACAGATCGAGGACGTGATCGGCATCGATGCGTCGCAGGCCATTTCGATCTCGGCCAAGACCGGCCTCAACATCGACCAGGTTCTGGAAGCCGTCGTCACCCGCCTGCCCGCGCCCAAGGGCGACATCCATGCGCCGTTGAAGGCCCTGTTGGTCGACAGCTGGTACGACGCCTATCTCGGCGTCGTCGTGCTGGTCCGCGTCATCGATGGCGAACTGCGCAAGGGCCAGAAGATCCGCATGATGAATGCCGACGCTTACTACCAGGTCGAGCAGATCGGCGTCTTCACGCCCAAGAAGGTCAACGTCGATGTGCTGGGCCCGGGCGAAGTCGGTTTCCTCACCGCGCAGATCAAGCAGGTGGCCGACACCCAGGTCGGCGACACGATCACGGACGAGAAGAAAGGCACCGCGACAGCGCTCCCCGGCTTCAAGCCGGCGCAGCAGGTGGTGTTCTGCGGCCTGTTCCCGGTGGACGCGGCGCAGTTCGAGGACCTGCGCAACGGGCTGGGCAAGCTGCATCTCAACGACGCCAGCTTCACCTATGAGATGGAGACCTCCGCCGCGTTGGGTTTCGGTTTCCGTTGTGGGTTCCTGGGCCTGTTGCACCTCGAGATCGTTCAGGAACGCCTGGAACGGGAGTTCAATCTCGACCTGATCGCAACGGCGCCGAGCGTCATCTACCAGATCCATTTGACCGACGGGACGGTGATGGAGCTGCACAACCCGTCCGACATGCCGGACGTGATGAAGATCGATAAAATTTTGGAACCGTGGATCAAGGCGACGATCCTTGTGCCCGACGATTATCTCGGGGCCGTGCTGAAGTTGTGCGAAGACCGCCGCGGCCGCCAGGTCGAGCTGACCTATGCCGGCAACCGCGCCATGGTGGTCTATCATCTGCCGCTGAACGAAGTGGTGTTCGATTTCTACGACCGGCTGAAATCGGTAAGCCGTGGCTATGCCTCTTTCGACTATCACATCGAGGGCTATGAAGAGGGCGACCTCGTCAAGATGTCGATCCTGGTCAATGGCGATCCGGTCGACGCGCTCTCGATGATCGTGAACAAGCAACGCGCCGAAGGGCGCGGGCGGGCGATGTGCGAGAAGCTGAAAGAGCTGATCCCGCGCCACATGTTCGTGATCCCGATCCAGGCGGCGATCGGCGGCAAGATCATCGCGCGCGAGACCCTGTCTGCCCTGCGCAAGGACGTGACGGCCAAATGCTATGGCGGCGACATCAGCCGCAAGCGCAAGCTCCTCGACAAGCAGAAAGAGGGCAAGAAGAAGATGCGCCAATTCGGCAAGGTCGATATCCCGCAGGAAGCCTTCATCGCCGCGCTCAAGATGGACCAGGACTAGGCGCGTAGGAGGCCCAAAGACGTTGATGTCATGAGCCTTCGCCACATACCGCTATGGATGGACGCCACGGCCGTCGCGCGGGTCGATGCCCGCCTGGAGAAGGTTCGCCGCGAGGAGGCGGTCGCCATTCCGCTGGCCATCGAAAGCGGCAGCCGGGCGTGGGGTTTCCCGTCTCCTGACAGCGACTACGATTGCCGTTTTATTTATGTCCGCCGCCGGGAAGATTACTTGTCGCTGTTCCCGAGCCGCGATGTCATCGAAACACCGCTTGAGGGCGAGTTGGACGTCAACGGCTGGGACGTCGCAAAGGCGCTCAAACTGTTGCTCAAGGGCAATGCGGTTGTCATCGAATGGCTGACGTCGCCGATCGCCTATGGCGGCGACGCCCAGTTCCGGAACGAATTTCTTGCGCTTGCCCACAGGATTGCCAACCGCGCGCTGGTCGCGCGGCACTATCTCCATCTCGGCGAGCGCCAGAGGCATGCCTATTTTGCCGACGGTGAGACCGTGCCGCTGAAGAAGTTGTTCTACGCGTTGCGGCCGGCGGCGGCTCTGCGCTGGCTGCGCCTGCATCCCGGTGAGGCCGTCGCGCCGATGCACTTCCCCACTCTGATCGCGGCGTGCGATGTTCCGGGCGATGTGCGATTGATCGTGGCTGATCTGATGGCGCGGAAAGCGGTCACACGCGAGCTTGGCACCGGGGTCCTGCCGCAAACTATCGCGTCCTTTATGGACGAAGAATTTGCACGGGCACGCGATATATTCCCGGCAGAGACGCGCGCCGCCGGCTTGGAGGCGAGGCGGGAAGCCCAAGGATTCTTCCGTGCGATCCTGGGGCGTTTTGGGGGCGCCGCATGACCGAACTCGATCTGCTCACCCTTGCCCGATCCACGACACAGAACGAGATCGCCTATTTCTCGCAGATGATCGCCATCAATTTCGCCATGGTGGTCGCGATCTACTATTTTCTCAATCAGGCGCGCTTCGCGATGAAACTGTTCGCCTTCATCGCGTACATGGTCGGCATGCTGCTGTTCCTTGGACAGATGCTGCTGGAGACCAATCTGAAGGTGTCATTGCTCCAAAGCCTGCGGGGTTTGCCGCATCCGTCAGCCGTGACCCGCGAATACCTGGCATTGGCGGATGTCTGGTTGAGTTCGCTTACAGCAATCCTGTTCAACGGCGCGATTTGGATCCTCTGCCTGGGGGTCTTTTACCTGTTGTTCTTCTGGCGGAAATCGCCGGAGGAGCGAGACGTGCGTATCGTGAAGGCCCCGCCGACCTGATGGAGTGCGGCGATTTTGTCCGCGATCTGGTGACGAAACCGCTCCTGGCGTAAGACGGCGCGTGGTCCACGGCCCGAATAGATGTCTTCTGTTGTCGCCCTGATCGATTACGGCTCCGGCAATCTGCGTTCGGCGGAAAAGGCACTCGCGCGGGTCGCGGCGGAGCGGGGAACCGGTCAGCAGATCGTGGTGACCGCGGATGCGGCCGTCGTTGCGCGGGCCGAGCGGATCGTCTTGCCGGGTGTCGGCGCTTTCGCCGATTGCATGAGCGGCCTGGCGACCCTGCCCGGCATGGTAGCGATTTTGAACGAGCGTGTGATCGCGAACGGCGCGCCTTTCCTGGGCATCTGTGTCGGTATGCAGCTGATGGCGAGCGTGGGGCGGGAGTTCGGGGATCATGCCGGGCTGGATTGGATCAGGGGCGAAGTCGTGCGGATGACGCCGGCCGACCCAGCGCTGAAGATTCCACAGATCGGCTGGAATGAACTCGCCGTGTCGCGGGAGCATCCGGTGATGGCCGGTTTGCCGGCGCAGGCAAACGCCTATTTCGTGCATTCCTACGCATTTTCCTGTACCCGGCGGGAGGATGTGTTGGCGCGGACCGACTACGGCGGACCCGTCACCGCGGCGGTCGCGCGCGACAATCTGGTTGGCGTGCAGTTTCATCCCGAGAAGAGCCAGGCCATCGGCCTTGGCCTGCTCGGCAACTTCCTCGAGTGGCGGCCGTGATTCTTTTCCCGGCGATCGATCTGAAGGACGGCCGGTGCGTGCGGTTGAAACGTGGGTTGATGGATCAGGCCACCGTGTTCAATGATGACCCGGCGGCGCAGGCGCGACTGTTTCAGCAGGCCGGGTTTCAATGGCTGCATTGCGTGGATTTGAATGGTGCCTTCGACGGCCGCTCGGTGAATGCCGACGCGGTACGAGCGATCCGCGCGGGGATCGACCTTCCCATCCAGCTCGGCGGCGGCATTCGCGACATGGCCGGCGTGACCGCCTGGCTGGAAGCGGGGATCACGCGGGTGATCCTGGGGACGGCGGCGCTCAAGAACCCGGCCTTCGTGAAGGAGGCGGCACGCGCCTATCCCGGGCGGATCGTGGTTGGGGCGGACGCAAAGGGCGGCAAGGTGGCGACCGAAGGGTGGGCCGAGGTGTCGGATCTGACGCCGGCGGAGCTCGGGAAGCGGTTCGAGGATGCAGGGGTAGCGGCAATCCTGTTCACGGACGTGGATGGCGACGGCCTGTTGCAGGGCGTGAACGTCTCGGCCACCACAGCCCTGGCGAGAGCGGTGCGGATACCCGTTATCGCGTCGGGCGGGGTCGGCGGGATCGAGGACATCGAGCGGCTGGTGGCAGCCAAGGAACCCAATATCGAGGGCGTTGTGATCGGACGGGCGCTGTATGACGGCCGGATCGATCCACGGGTGGCGCTGGCGCTTTCGAACGCCGTTCGATAATTTACGAATTCCCGGAATTATAATTAATATACAACGAGATAAATGGCCTACCGACCTTTGCTCAGACGGCGCGCGACCTCGTCGAGCTGCTCCAGCGTTTTGTAGGAAATCCGCACTTCGCCGCCTTTGGATACTTTGTGTATTACTTTAACTTTGAGCCCTAAGGCATTGGAAAGACGCGATTCAAGATCAATGATGTTTGGATCTTCGATTGGCTTGCGGGCTTTGGGCGTTTTGTGGATGGATGAACGCCGTTCGGCCTGCCGCACATTGAGCATCCCAGTGACGATGGCGTTGGCACGCGCTTCGGCATCGGGCAGGCCGATCAGGGTGCGGGCATGTCCGGCCGTCAGCCGCCCGTCCCGCACCATCGCCTTGACCGACTCGGGGAGGGTGAGCAGGCGCATCGTGTTGGCGATGTGGCTGCGGCTCTTGCCGACCTCCTTGGCGACCCGCTCCTGGGTGTATTGGAAGCGTTCCAGCAGCTCGCTATAGGCGGCGGCCTCCTCGATGGCGTTGAGATCGGCCCGCTGGACGTTTTCGATGATCGCGATTTCGAGCGACTCGGAATCGCCCATTTCGCGGACAACCACGGGCACGTCGTGGAGCTTGGCCATCTGGGCGGCACGCCAGCGCCGCTCTCCGGCGACGATCTCGTACAGGTTGGGCTCGCCCTTGATGGGCCGCACCAGGATGGGCTGGAGGACGCCCTTCTCCTTCACCGATTCCGCGAGGTCGTTCAGATCCTCCGGCGCGAAGCGCTTGCGCGGCTGCAATTTGTTCGGCCGCAGGAACGCGACCGGCAGCTTGTGCGCCGTCCGCGCCTCGCCGCGCGTCGGCACCGCTTCCTCGCCGATCAGGGCCGATAGGCCGCGGCCGAGGCCGCGTGGGCGATCTTCCGCCGCCATCATGCCGCGACCTTCATGCGCTCGCGCTCGCGCGCGATCATCTCGCCGGCGAGCTTGATATAGGCCTGGCTGCCCGGGCAGCGCAGATCGTAGACCAGCGCCGGCAGGCCGTGGCTCGGTGCTTCGGAGATGCGCACATTGCGCGGGATGGTGGTGCGATAGACCTTGTCGCCCATGTTCTGGCGGACGTCGGCTTCGACCTGTTCGGAGAGCTTGTTGCGCCTGTCGTACATGGTGAGCACGATGCCCTGGATGTCGAGCGTCGGATTGAGATTGGCCTTCACCAGGTCGACCGTCTTGAGCAGTTGCGACAGGCCTTCCAGCGCGAAGAACTCGCATTGCAGCGGCACGATCACCGCGTCCGCCGCCGCCATGGCATTGACGGTGAGCAGCGTGAGAGAGGGCGGACAATCGATCAGCACATAGGAGAAGGGAGATGATCCGTAGGTGGAGTATTCCGCCAGCGCGTCCTTCAAGATGAAATTGCGGCGCGTCCGATCGATCAGCTCCAGCTCGGCGCCCGACAGATCCACGGTCGAGGGCACCAGCGACAAGCGCGGAATACGGGTGGGCACGATCGCGTCGGCGATCACCGCTTCGCCCATCAGCACGTCGTAGGTCGTGAGCTTGCGTTCGGCGCGCGGGATGCCCAGCCCCGTGGAGGCGTTGCCCTGGGGGTCGAGGTCGATCACCAGGGTCGGCTGGCCGACGGCCGCCAGGGCGGTGCCGAGGTTGATGGCCGTGGTGGTCTTGCCCACCCCGCCCTTCTGGTTGGCGATCACCAAAACCCGCGGCTTAGGGCCGGCTACGCTTGGGTCGGACATGGTTGAGCTCCCGGACCTCCAGAATAACACCGGAAGGATCGGTGGCGCTCTGGTGCTGGAGGGTCTTCATCCTCCAAGATTTACGGGCTTCGGTCAATTCAGACGCTAGGGATTGACCCTTGAGAAGCAGGCAAACAGTTGCCGGGCCGGCGAATTGCTGTGCATAGCCGAGCAGGATCGGGAGCGGCGCCAGCGCGCGGGCGGTGACGACGTCGAAGACCTGCCGCGGAGCAGCTTCGATCCGCTCGTTGCGTACCTCGACCGCGAGCTGCATTCGCTCGGCGGCCGCCTTGAGGAAGGCTGTCTTTTTCCCCGTCGCTTCGAACAGGGTCACGGCAACGCGGCCGCGCAGCAGTTCGGCCAGCACCAGGCCGGGAAACCCTGCCCCACTGCCCAGATCGGCTAGTGTTTTCGCGCCTGGCGGGACAAAGGCCGCGAGCTGCGCCGAATCCCAGATGTGCCGGCGCCATGCATCGGCAAGCGCCGCCCGCGAGACGAGGTTGTGGCGGGCATTCCAGTCCTCCAGGAGCCCGAGATAGGCCTTCAGCCGTCCGAGTGTTTCACGTGAAACACCGGTCTGGGCCGCGAAATCCTCGGGACCAAAGCCCTCAGCCACGCCGCGCCCGGACATGAGCCAGAACCAGGGTCAGCGCCGCCGGCGTCACGCCGTCGATCCGCGCGGCCTGCCCCAAAGTCTCGGGCCGGATGCGGCCGAGTTTGGTCGCCGCTTCGGTCGAAAGTCCCTGGATCGCACGGTAATCCAGCGCCGCCGGCAGGCGCAGCGCCTCGTCCTTGCGGAATGCCAGGATGTCGGCCTCCTGGCGATCGAGATAGCCGGCATATTGGCTGTCGATCTCAAGCTGCTCGACGATGTCGGACGCAAAGTCGCCGATTTCCGGCCAAATGCGCGACAGCGAGGGTAGATCGACCTCCGGCAGGCTGAGCAGGTCCAGCGCCGTTCGGCGCACGCCGTCCTGGCGAACCGTTAGCCCGCGCTTCTGGGCCTCGTTTGGGGTCAGCACAAGCGATCGCATCGTGCTGCGGGCGATCTCAAGGCGCTCCACCTTGGCCGCAAAAGCCTGGCGCCGCGCGGCGCCCACGATGCCGATACGCTCGCCCAACGGCGTGAGCCGCTGATCGGCATTGTCCGCCCGCAACGAAAGGCGATACTCCGCCCGGCTGGTGAACATGCGATAGGGCTCGCTGACGCCTTTGGTGACCAGATCGTCGATCAGGACGCCGATATAGGCCTGGGCGCGGTCCAGGATGACGGGCGCGGAGCCGCCGGCCGCCCGGGCGGCGTTCAGGCCGGCCATCAGGCCTTGCGCGGCCGCTTCCTCATAGCCCGTGGTCCCGTTGATCTGGCCGGCCAGGTAGAGACCCGGCACCGCCTTGGTCTCCAGCGACGGCTTCAGTTCGCGCGGATCGACATAGTCGTACTCGATGGCATAACCCGGCCGCTTCACGACCACGTTTTCCAGGCCTGGAATGGTCGCGAGCAGGGCGCGCTGAACATCCTCGGGCAGGGAGGTGGAGATCCCGTTCGGGTAGATCGTGTCGTCGTCCAGCCCTTCGGGCTCCAGGAAGATCTGATGGCTGTCGCGGCCGGCGAACCGCACGACCTTGTCCTCGATGGAGGGGCAATAGCGCGGACCGGTCGACTCGATCTGGCCGGAATACATCGGGGCGCGATGCAGATTGGCGCGGATGACGGCGTGGGTCGCCGCCGTGGTGCGGGTGATATGGCAGGGAATCTGCGGCGTCGTGACCGCCGACGTCAGGAAGGAGAAGGGCGTGGGCGGGTCGTCGCCCCATTGAACCTCGAGATTTGCCCGGGGGATGGTCTTGCCGTCGAGCCTGGGCGGCGTCCCGGTCTTGAGGCGTCCCATCGCCAATCCCAGGCCATATAAGGTCTTCGACAAGCCGATGGAAGGCGCATCGCCGACCCTTCCGGCGGGGATCTTGGTCTCTCCCATATGGATCAACCCGTTGAGGAACGTTCCGGTGGTGAGGACCACGGCACCACAACGTATTGTTTTCGAGTCCGCGGTAACGACGCCGGCGACCCGGCCGTCCGCGATCAACAGGTCCTCGACCGCGCCGGCTTGGATGGTCAGGCCGGCCGTGTTCGCGAGCGCCGCTTGCATGGCCTGGCGGTAGAGCTTGCGATCGGCCTGGGCGCGCGGACCGCGCACCGCCGGCCCCTTGCGACGGTTGAGAAGACGGAACTGGATGCCGGCCGCGTCTGCGACACGGCCCATCACACCATCGAGCGCGTCGATCTCGCGGACCAGATGGCCCTTGCCGACCCCCCCAATGGCTGGATTGCAGGACATCTCGCCGATGGTCTCGATCTTGTGGGTCAGCAGCAGCGTTCGGGCGCCAAAGCGCGCCGACGCCGCCGCGGCCTCACAGCCGGCATGCCCGCCGCCGATCACGATGATGTCGAACCGATCCATGGGGGCTCAATAGGCGAGGGCCGCCGCGGGCTCAAGGCTCGCCGAATGTTTCACGTGAAACAAACCGGTCACTTCCCAATGCAGAAATCGCGGAACACCACGTCCAACAGGTCCTCGACGTCGACGCGCCCGGTGATCCGGCCGATCTCGCGCACGGCCAGGCGCAGGTCTTCCGCCAACAGTTCCGGCTGCGCCGCATCCCGGGCCCGGCCCAGCGCCGTCAAGGCCTGGCTCAGAGCCAGGCGATGCCGAGCCCGTGTGATGATCGCACCCTCGCGGCCGGCCTCCATCCGAGACGAGACTATTTTATCCAATTCCATCAATAGTTTATCTAATCCATCGCCGGTTCGCAGGGATAACCCAGACGCGCCAGGTGGAGCCGGGGACACATCGGTCTTGTTCCAAAAGACAAGGTCCGGCGCTCGCGCGGGGCCATCCAGCAAGCCGCCCTGCGGCGCGGTGGCGTCCAACAGCAAAAGGACCAGATCCGATTGCTCCGCCCGGGCCAAGGCCCGGCGAATGCCTTCGGTCTCGACGGCATCGGCGGCCTCGCGGAGCCCCGCCGTGTCCGCGACGATCACCGCGTAACCGCCGATATCGAGACGAACCTCGACGATGTCCCGCGTGGTGCCGGCCGTTTCGGCCACAATCGCCACATCGCGCCGGGCCAGGGCGTTGACCAGAGAACTCTTGCCGGCGTTCGGAGGACCGATCACCGTTAGAAACAGGCCTTCCCTGGTTATTTCTCCGCGCCGGCCGTCCCGAAGATGGGCGTCCATCTCGCCAGCAAGCTCATCGATCCGCGCGATGACGTCTGACTGGATACCGCCCGGTAGATCCTCATCCGAGAAGTCGATCTGGGCTTCCGCCCACGCCAACACGCGAATCAACCGTCCCCGCCAACCCTCATAGGTATGTCCGGGTCCGCCGCCATAGTGGCGGAGCGCCTGACGCCGCTGGCCCTCGGTATCGGCATCGATCAGATCGAGGAGGCCTTCCGCCTGGGTGAGGTCGAGACGGCCGTTCTCCACGGCGCGACGGGTGAACTCTCCAGGCTCGGCTGGCCTTGTGCCGGCAAACATCGCGATCTCGGCAAACAGCCGCTCAAGGATGGCGCGACCGCCATGCACCTGGAATTCCACGACGTCTTCGCCGGTGAAACTGCCCGGAGCCGGCAGCCACAGCACCATGGCCTGATCGATCGCCGCGCCGTCGGACCCTGCCAGAACCCGCAGGCTGGCGCGTCGCGGTTCAGGGAGCGACCCGGACAGCCCAGCTGCGATCTTTTCCGCCGCCGGCCCGGAAATCCGCACCACCGCGATGCCGGCGCGACCCGGCGCCGACGACAGCGCGAAAATCGTGTCGCCCATGCCGGGATTACTTCGCGGCTTTGTCGGTGTCTTTCCTGGCCGAACCGCCGCCGGCCGCCCGTCGCGCGCTGTCGAACAAAAAGCGCTGGAATTGCTCGAAACCCTGGCCGCCCAGCGGCATCCAGGCGCGCATCATGCCTTCGGGATCGTTGACGTCGATCGCCGCCTTCATGCGCTTTTCCACCTCCGCCATCATGCGGTCCTGGACTTTGGACACATCCGGCAGCCCTAAGAACTTGCGCGCCTCGTCCGGCGTCATGTCGATCTGGATGTTCATCTTCATCGCGCTTAACCCAGTTTTTCGTGATGCTTGTGACGAGCGGCAGCCGCCGGTAGAAGCTTCCCCCGATCCAGCCTGCCATTGCAACGCCGCCCGAGGCTTTTGCCCCGCGGCCCCACGGAAAAGAGCCCATGAACCGCCTCGCCGATGAAGCAAGCCCCTACCTCCAGCTTCACAAGAACGATCCCGTCGACTGGTACAGCTGGGGCCCCGAAGCGTTCGCCGCCGCCGAGGCGCAAAACAAGCCCATCCTGCTGTCGATCGGCTACACCGCCTGCCACTGGTGCCATGTGATGCAGGAGGAGAGCTTCGCCGACCCCGAGACGGCGGCGCAGATGAACGCCAACTTCATCAACATCAAGGTCGATCGCGAAGAGCGCCCCGACATCGACCAGATCTACCAATCCGCCGCCAATCTCATCGGCCATTCCGGCGGTTGGCCGCTCACCGCCTTCTTGACGCCCAAGGCACTGCCCTTCGCGATCGGGGCCTATTTCCCGAAGGAGGAACGCGCGGGCCAGCCGCCGCCGTTCCGCCGCGCGCTCGAAGACATCACCCGCCATTTCGCCCAGCCCGACCAGGTCAAGACCTCGACCGACGCGATCACCGGCCAGCTCGCGAACTTCTGGAACCGCGACATGCGCGGCCCGCTGGATGCGTCCGCGCTCGAAACCGCCGCCGTCCGCATCGGCCAGCGCTTCGACATCTTCTTCGGCGGCGTGACGGGAAACATGAAATTCCCGGCCGCGACATCGGTCGACGTGCTGTGGCGCGCCTTCCTGCGGACCGGCTCGCCGCAATTCGGCCAGCTCATCGCCACCACCTTCGATCACATGCTGCTGGGCGGGCTCTACGACCATGTCGGCGGCGGCTTCGGCCGCTTCTGTCAGGACGAACGCTGGCTCGTGCCGCATTGGGAGAAGATCCTCAGCGACAACGCCGCCATCCTCGAATTGCTGGTTTCGCTCTGGCAGCAAAACCGCGGCAAGCTCGTCGAGGCGCGCATCAACGAGACCGTCGCGTTCCTGCTGCGCGACATGCGCAAGGACGGCGCCTTCGCCGCCACCATCCATTCGGATTCGGAAGGCGAAGAGGGCAAATACTATCTGTGGACCGAGGCCGAGATCGACGCGGCCCTGATGGGCACCTTCGCCAGCAAGTTCAAGACATCCTACAGTGTCCTGCGCGAGGGCAATTACCTGAACGGCAAGAACATCCTGCTGCGCCTGAGATCCCAAGCGCCCTACCCGCAGTCCGATGCCGACGAGGCGCTGTTCGAGCGTCAGCGTTCGCTGCTGCTGCAGGCGCGGCAAAAGCGCGTGGCGCCCATCCGCGACGACAAGGTCCTGGCCGACTGGAACGGCATGACGATCGCGGCCCTGGCCAACGCCGCCGCCGCGATGCAGCGCTCCGATTGGATGAAGATCGCCGCCGAAGCTTTCGACTTCGTCGTCAAGGCGCATGGCGACGGCGAACGGCTGCGCCATTCGTGGCGCGACGGCCGCCGCACGGCTTACGGCTTCGCGGACGACCATGCCCACATGGCGCGCGCCGCGCTGACTCTGTACGAATATCTCCCCGACAAGCGCTATCTGGACCTCGCCAAGGCCTGGGTGCGCACGCTCAACGAGCATCATTGGGATCCGGAGCGCGGCGGCTATTGCTTCATCGCCGACGATTCGGACGCGCTGATCATCCGTACACGGCCGATGGCCGACCAGCCCAACCCGCCGGCCAACAGCGTCATGATCGAGGTGCTGTCCCGCCTCGCCATGATCACGGCCGAGGCGCAATATGCCGAGCGTCTCAACGGCCTGATCGGCGCCTTCTCCGGCGAAGCGACCCGCAACTTCCCCGCCATGGCCTCCTACTTCACGGGGCTCGAATTCGCGCTGACCAGTCTTCTGATCGTCGTCATCGGGCCGCCCAACCATCCGCGCACCCATGAGCTGACCAACGCGATTCTCGGCCGAGCCCTGCCCAACCGGCATTTGATCGTCATGGCCCCCGAGGACAGCTTCCCGCAGGGCCACCCGATGCACGGCAAGACCATGCAGGACGGCCAGCCGTCGGCCTATATCTGCCAGCGCGGCGTCTGCTCGCCGCCGATCACCAATCCGGTGGCGCTGTCGCAGATGCTCCAAATGCCCCAGCAGCGTCCGCAACAGCAGGCGCAACAGGCGCAGCAGCCGCAACCGGCGCGCTAGGCGCCGGGCCGGCGCGTGTCAGGCGGACGCACCGCCTGCCCGCGCGCGGCAATTGTCCTTGAGCCGGTCCACCCGCTAACCTTACCGCCCAAACGGGAGGCGCGGATGACCGGCCAGGACATCAAGATCAAGAGCAGCCCCGACGGGGAGTTCGGCGCCTATATCGCCGCGCCGGCGTCCGGCCGCGGACCGGGCGTCGTCGTCATCCAGGAGATCTTCGGCGTCAACAAGGTGATGCGCACCATCGCCGACGAGTTCG
>CAZMHP010000029.1:0-22087 GCA_964566095.1 uncultured Rhizobium sp.
CGACCGCGAAGGCGACAAGATGTCGAAGTCGGTCGGCAATGTGATCCTGCCGCAGACCATCGCCGACAAGAACGGCGCCGACATCCTGCGGCTGGGCATCGCGGCGTCCGATTTTACCGAAGACACGCGCATGGCCGCCGACATCATCCAGGCCAATGCCGACGCCTATCGACGTCTGCGCAACACCATCCGCTTCATGCTGGCCAACCTGTCCGGCTTCGACGACGCCGAGCGCATCGCGCCGGCGCAAATGCCGGAGCTCGAACGCTACATCCTCGCCAAGCTCGCCGAGCTCGACGGCCTGGTGCGCGAGGGCTACGCGCAATACGACTTCAACCGCGTCTACAACGCGGTCTTCGCCTTCTGCACCAACGAGCTGTCGGCGTTCTATTTCGATATCCGCAAGGACGCGCTCTATTGCGACGCGAAGTCCTTCGTCCGCCGCCGCGCCGTGCGCACGGCGATCGACGAGACCTTCCGGCGCGTCGTCACCTGGCTGGCGCCCCTTCTGTGCTTCACCATGGAAGAGGCCTGGCTCAACCGCTTCCCGGGCGAGGCGGAGAGCGTGCACTTGCAGGTCTTCCCCGCGACGCCTGCCGGCTGGGCGAACACGGCGCTGATCGAGAAGTGGAACCGGATCCGCGCGCTGCGCCGCGTCGTGACTGGCGCGCTGGAGCTCAAGCGCAAGGACAAGGTGATCGGCGCCAGCCTGGAGGCGCGGCCGGTGCTGCATGTCACGGACCCGAACGACGCCGCGCTCTTCGATGGGCTGGATCTGGGCGAGATCGCCATCACCTCGACCGCGCGCGTCTCGACGCATGAGCCCGCTTCGGATGCCTTCCGCCTGCCTGACGTTCCGGGCGTCGCGGCCGAATTTCATCATGCGGAGGGCGACAAATGCGCCCGCTGCTGGATGATCCTGCCCGAGGTCGGCACCCATCCGGAGCATCCCGATCTGTGCAACCGCTGCAGCGAGGCCGTCGATGCGATGTAGCGTTACGATCCTCCCCCACATAGTGGGGGAGGGGGACCGCGAAGCGGTGGAGGGGGCGGCCGCCTGCGCCGCCACCATGCGTCTTGCATCGCGCCCAGTCTCGCCCCCTCCACCATCCGCCTGCGCTTCGCTTGTCGGATGGTCCCCCTCCCCCGCAAGCGGGGGGGGATCTGATCGGTTCGCTTCGCTTGGACCCAACCCATGAAACTCGACATGTCCCCCCGCGACTGGGGCTTGGCGTCGGCGGCCGGCGCGCTCCTGCTCGACCAGGCCAGCAAGCTGACGCTTCTTTACGGCTTCGATTTCAAATCGATGCTGCCCGGCCAGGCCGTACCCGTATTGCCGTTCTTTAATCTTGTGATGGTGTGGAACCCGGGCGTGAGCTACGGCCTGTTCCCGGCCCATAGCCGGCTGGGCGCCGCGGCCCTGGTACTTCTCTCGCTTCTGGCGGTGATCGGGCTGGGCTGGTGGCTTTGGAACGCCAACCGGCGGGCCTTGGCCGTGGGCCTCGGTTTGGTTATCGGCGGCGCGATCGGCAATAACCTCATCGATCGGCTGATTTATGGCAAGGTTGCCGATTTTTTTCACTTTTACGCCTTCGGCTATGACTGGTATGTCTTCAACATAGCCGACGCCGCCATCACCTTCGGGGTGATCGCGCTGTTGTACGATGCGCTGCTGCGGCCGGAGGTTCATCCGGACCGCGAGCCCGCCAAACGGAACTGAACAGTTCGGGAGTCCATGATGCGTTCGCGCCCTGCCTTCGTTCTCGCGCTGCTTGCCGGCGCATCCCTGCTGACGGCGGGTTGCGAGCAGGTTCGCGACGCCGCCGGCGGCGGCAAGGATTCGCCGGATGAGTTCGCGGTCGTCACCAAGGCACCGCTTGTCATCCCGCCGGACTTCAATTTGCGCCCGCCCGCGCCTGGCGCCGCGCCGACCAATCAGATCGAGGCGACGCAGGCGGCGCAGAACGCCCTGTTCCCCGCCGATCCGGGCACGGTCGCATCGACCCTGCCCGGCACGATGAGCGCGGGCGAACGCTATTTCCTCGCCGCCGCCGGGGTGCAGAACGCCGATCCCGCAATTCGCCGGCAACTGACCTCCGACGCCACGGGCATGCGCGGCGCCGACGACGATTTCACCAACAATGTCCTGTTCTGGAAGGGGCCGCAGCCGGCGCCCGGCTCGACGCCCGTCGACGCCGATGCCGAGGCGCGCCGCATCGACGCCGCGCGCGCCGGTGGATCGTCCGCCGCACCGCCGCCGCCGAATGCGCCGGCGCCAGCCACGCCCGAGCCATCGAGCGACTCCTCGTCCGACGACAGCGGCTGGCTCGACAATCTCTGGCCGTTTTGATGCGCCAAGCCCTTCACCTTCCCCTCAAGGGGAGGGTGGGACTATCGGCATTGGCGGCTGTCGCCTGGATATTGGGCGCGGCGGCTCCCGTCTGCGCCGCCGAGACCGTCGCCCAGTTCGCGCTGCCCAACGGCATGCAGGTCGTCGTCATTCCGGACCATCGCGCGCCGGTGGTGACGCAGATGATCTGGTATCGCGTCGGCGCGATGGACGATCCGCCGGGCCATTCGGGCCTGGCCCACTTCTTCGAGCACATGATGTTTCGCGGCACGAAAGCGGCGCCGGGCGACAGCTTCTCGCGGCTTCTGGCGCGCAATGGCGGCGAGGACAACGCGTTCACCACGCAGGACTACACGGCGTTCTACGAACAGATCGCGCGCGATCGGCTTAAGCTCGCCATGTCGCTGGAGGCCGACCGCATGGCGCATCTCGATCTCACCGATGCCGGGGTGCGCACCGAACGCGATGTGGTGCTGGAAGAGCGGCGCATGCGGATCGAGAACAGCCCCGCCGCGCTGGCGAGCGAGCAGGTCGATGCCGCGCTCTATCTTTCGCATCCCTATGGCCGCCCCGTGATCGGCTGGCCCGCCGAAGTCGGCCGGCTGGGCCGCGCCGAGGCGCAGGATTTCTACGATCGTCACTACGCCCCCAACAACGCGATCCTGGTCGTGGTCGGCGACGTCACGCCGGACGCGGTGAAGGCGCTCGCCGCGGACACGCTGGCGCAGGTCAAGCCGCGCGCGCTCGCGCCGCGCATCGTCTATGCCGAGCCGCAGCGCCTGGGCGAGACGCGGTTGAACGTCTCGCGGCCCGACGCCGGCGTGCCGAGCTTTTCGCGCACCTATCGCGTCGCCAGCTATGTCGAGGGCAAGCCCGGCCAGGCCGAGGCGCTCGAGGTTCTCGCGGCGCTGCTCGGCGGCGACGCCACGGGCGTGCTCTACAAACGTCTTGTGGTCGAACAGAAGCTCGCCACCGATGCCGGCGCCGGCTATGACGGCGACGCGCGCAACGCCGGCTCCTTTTCGGTCTACGCCACGCCGCGCCCCGGCGTCGCGCTCGCCGCGTTGGAGCGCGCGGCCGACGCGATCCTCGCGCAATATGCACGCACGCCGCCGTCGGCCGCCGATCTCGCGCATGTGAAGACCGCGCTCGTGGCGGGCGAGGTGTTCCGGCGCGACAATCAACTGTCGCTCGCCTCGGCCTATGGCCAGGCGCTCGTGGTCGGTCTCTCCGTCGCCGACGTGCAATCCTGGCCGCGCCGCATCCAGGGCGTGACGGCCGACGCGGTGCGCACCGCCGCCGCCGGCTCGCTCCTGCGCCAAGAGTCGGTTACGCTCTATCTGACGCCGGGTCCGCCATGAAACATCTCGCGCTCGCGCTTCTGATCGCGTTCGGATGGGCGGCGCCCGCGCTGGCCGCGCCGCCGCGCGCGCTCGACGTTGGCGCCGGCGAGCAGGTCTGGTTCCAGGAAGATCACACCGTGCCGATGGTCGCGGTGACGATCGCGCTGCCGGCCGGCTCGGTCTACGATCCCAAGGGCAAGGAAGGCCTCGCCGCCTTCGCCGCCTATCTGTTCAACGAAGGCGCCGGCCCGCTGAACGCCGAAGCCTATCAGGCGCAGATCGCCGACCGCGCCATCCAGCTCACCATGTCGCCGGACCGCGACTGGCTGATCCTGTCGTTCAGCGCGCTGTCGTCGCAGGCCAAAGACGCCTTCCGCCTCGTCGCGCTGGCATTGCGCCATCCGCGCTTCGACGGCGACGCGATCGATCGCGTGCGGGCGCAGATGCTGCAGGCGCTCGACCAGGACGCCGACGATGCCGCCGCCGTCGCCGCCAACCGCTTCTATCGCGTCTATTTCGGCGATCATCCCTATGCGCACCCGATCAACGGCGAGCGCGCCGGCTTGCGCGCCGTCTCGGCCGCCGATCTCAAAGCCTTCGCGGCGACGCACTGGGTGAAGGCCGGCGCGAAGATTTCGGTTGCGGGCGACATCGACGCGGCGAGCCTTGGCGCCTTGCTGCATACGACCCTCGATCCGCTGCCGGCCGTCGCCCCACCCGCGCCGCCGCCCGTGCTGCACGCCGGTGCGCCGGGCGAGACGGTGGTCGCCATGGCGGTGCCGCAGCCGACCGCAATCTTCGGCCTGCCGGGCATGGTCCGCGCCGACAAGGACTACCTCGCCGGCTATGCCGCCAATTACATCGTGGGCGGCGGCGATTTCGCCTCGCGGCTGACGAACGAGGTGCGCGTCAAGCGCGGCCTGACCTATGGCATCTCGACCGGGCTGTCCGACTTTCGCGGTGGCGGCGTGGTGATCGGGCAGGTGGCGACGCGGCAGGACGCGATGGCCGGCTCGCTTTCCGTGGTGCGCCAGGTGCTCGCCGACTTTGCCGCGCGCGGCCCGACGACGGCCGAACTCGCCGACGCCAAGACCTATCTGACGGGCTCCTATCCGCTGGCCTTCGCCTCCAATGTCGCGATCGCGGCCCAGCTCAACGCCTTCGAGCGCGCCGGCCTGCCGCTGGGCTATGTGTCCAAGCGCAACGGGCTGATCGCGGCGCTGACGCTGGCGGACGTCAAGCGTGCCGCGGCGCGGCTGTTCAATCCGGCGCGGATGACGGTGGTGGTCGGCGGCAGCATCGCGGTCGCGTCGACGGGCCGCAAGGCGGCGCGGAAACCGGCGTCGCACGATTGAGTTATGTTGACGTGTACAGGACTTCCGCCCGCCCGGATGGGGCGGGCCGTTCGATAAAGGTGTCCCCCATGACCGCGCTGCCCTTCACGATCTCCCTCGACCTCGCGCTTTCAGGTCCGGGCGCCATCCCGCGCGCCGCGTTCGACGCCGCGCTGAAGGACGGCGCCGCCGCCCTGGACTGGCTGCGCGCGCAGAAAGAGGCGCACGCGCTCGAACTCCTCGACATCGTCGATCGCACCGACGACATCGCCGCGGCGAAGGCCGTCGCGGACGGCTGGTCGAAGGATTCGTCCGACATCGCGGTGCTCGGCATCGGCGGTTCGAGCCTCGGCGGCCAGGCGCTCAAGGCCATCGCCAGGGACGGCGCCGGGCCGCGCGTCAGCTTCCACGACAATCCCGATCCGTGGTCGTGGCAGGATTTTCTGGCGCGGGTCGATCTGAAGACCACCCGCTTCATCGTGATCTCCAAATCCGGCGGCACGGCGGAGACCCTGTTCCAGGCACTCACCGCGGCCGACGCGATCGAGAAAGCGGGCGGCGGCAAATGGCTCAAGCATCACTTCGTCGCCATCACCGAACCGAAGAAGAGCGTGCTCAAGGATTTTGCCGACAGCATCGGCGCGCCGTCGCTCGATCATCCGCTCGGCATCGGCGGCCGCTATTCGGTGCTCAGCATGGTCGGCGTGTTGCCGGCGCTGCTGATGGGGCTCGATGTTGCCGCGCTGCGCGCCGGCGCCAAGGCGGCGCTCGACGCCGCGCTCGCGAGCGACGGCGAAGCGAACGGCCCGCTCGCCGGCGCCGCACTGCATCACGCGCTGGCGAAGGACGGCCGCCTCACGCACACCGTGCTGTGGAATTATGCCGACCGTCTCGCGACCTTCAGCGGCTGGTGGCGCCAATTGTGGGCCGAAAGCCTCGGCAAGGACGGCAAGGGCTCGACGCCTGTCGGCGCCGTGGGTCCGGTCGATCAGCACAGCCAGCTTCAGCTTTTCCGCGACGGGCCGAACGACGCGCTCTATACGATCGTCGCGCCGCGCACCAAGGGCGAGGGCCTCATCGCGCCGCCGCAGCGGGCGCACGCGCTCGGACTCGATTATCTCGCCGGCCGCCATATGGGCGATCTCGTCGATGCCGAAGCGCACGCCACGGCGCAGACGCTGTCGCGCAACAAGCGGCCGGTCCGGCGCATCGCGGTGCCGACGATCGACGAGCGCAGCATCGGCGCGCTGATGATGCACTTCATGCTCGAGACCATCCTGATGGGACGCCTGATGGGCGTCGATCCGTTCGACCAGCCGGGCGTGGAGGAGGGCAAGGTCCTGGCGCGGCAGTTCCTGGGCGAAGGCTCATGAAGCATGGGATCCTCCCCCGCGAATGCGGGGGAGGGGGACCATCCGCCGAAGCTTTGGCGTAGGCGGATGGTGGAGGGGGACGTTGAAAGCGCCGACGCTAACGTTGAAACGCGCCAGGATGCTGCGACGTAAGATGTCGCTTCCGGAGGTTCTTCTCTGGCAACAACTCCGCCGTCGAAAGCTGAACGGTCTATCCTTCCGCCGCCAGCATCCGATTGGGCCTTATATCCTCGATTTCTACTGTGCGATCGCAAGATTGGCCGTCGAAATCGACGGTCTTGGCCACGAAGGCCGCGTGGCATATGACACGCGCCGCGATAGCTGGCTGGCGGATCGGGGCATTCGCGTGCTGCGGATTCCGGCGGCGAATATTCTGAGGGATGAAAGTGTCGAGTACGCGCTCGCCGATATTATACGCGCGGCTTCCCCCTCCACCGCCTTCGGCGGTCCCCCTCCCCCACTGCGTGGGGGAGGATCCTAAGGAACCTCTGTTCATCCACAGAGTCCGCACATTCGCGGAGTGCGAGGCCTGTATACTTGCCCCATGAAGATTCGCCGTCTTTCGGAAGGGACCGTGAACCGCATCGCCGCCGGCGAGGTGGTCGAGCGGCCCGCGAGCGCGGTGAAGGAACTCGTCGAAAACGCGCTCGACGCGGGCGCGGGGCGGATCGACATCGCGGCCTCGAACGGCGGCGCGGATCTGATCCTGGTCGAGGACGACGGCGAGGGCATGGCGGCCGCGGATCTCGCGCTTGCGGTCGAGCGTCACGCGACGTCGAAGCTGCCCGAGGACAATCTCTCCCACATCGTCACCATGGGCTTTCGCGGCGAGGCGTTGCCCTCGGTCGGCGCGGTGGCGCGCCTTTCGATCGCCAGCCGCACGGCGCAGGGCGAGGCGCATGCGATCGCGGTCGAGGGCGGTGCCGTGTCCGGCCCCGCGCCGGCGGGCTTTCGCGCCCTGGGCCAGCACGGCACGCGCGTCGAAGTGCGCGACCTCTTCTTCGCGACGCCGGCGCGCCTCAAATTCCTCAAATCGACGCGCTCGGAAGATCTGGCCACGCTCGATGCCGTCAAGCGGCTCGCCATGGCGCGCCCCGACGTGGCGTTCAGCCTGACGCTGGACGGCCGGCGCGTGCTCGACCTCCCGGCCGAGGCGACCGCCGACGGCGAAGGCCGCCTGTCCAGATTGGCAAAGATCATGGGCCGCGACTTCGGCGACAATGCCGCGCCGGTCGCGGTGTCGCGCGAAGGCGTGACGATCACCGGCTTCGCCGGCCTTCCCACCTACAACCGCGCCAACGCGCAGATGCAATTCCTGTTCGTCAACGGCCGCCCGGTGCGCGACAAGCTTCTGGTCGGCGCGGTGCGCGGCGCCTATGCCGATTTTCTGGCGCGCGACCGCCATCCCGCGCTGGCGCTGTTCGTCGATTGCGATCCGGCCTTCGTGGACGTCAACGTCCATCCGGCCAAGACCGAGGTGCGCTTTCGCGACGGCGGGCTGGTGCGCGGGCTCATCGTCTCGTCGCTGAAGCGCGCCTTGAGCGAGGCGGGACATCGCGCTTCGACCACCGTCGCCGGTGCGGCGCTGGACGCGTTGCGCCCGCAGAATGCAACCTACTACCAGCAGGACTACATCCCAGGTCGGTCCGTGAACGATCCGGGTCGC
This sequence comes from uncultured Rhizobium sp., assembly GCA_964566095.1. Classification (GTDB taxonomy): domain Bacteria; phylum Pseudomonadota; class Alphaproteobacteria; order Micropepsales; family Micropepsaceae; genus Rhizomicrobium. Next base: position 8,067 of record CAZMHP010000029.1, read on the forward strand.
AGCTTCTACGCGCCCCTACTTGCCGACGCTGCGCCCGCCGCGCGCATCGAGGAGACGCCGCAGGGACCGCCGCCGGATCTGCCGCTCGGCGTGGCGCGGGCGCAGCTGCACGAGACCTATGTGGTGGCGCAGACCGCCGACGGCATCGTCATCGTCGACCAGCATGCCGCGCATGAGCGGCTGGTCTACGAGCGCATGAAGAAGGCGATGGCCAATGGCGGCGTGGCGCGCCAACCGCTGCTGATCCCCGAGATCGTGGAGCTCGATCCGTCCGAGGTCGCGCGCGTCGCGGCGCGGGCCGGCGAACTCGCGGAGCTTGGTCTGGTCGTCGAGGCGTTCGGGCCCGATGCGGTGATGGTGCGCGAGATGCCGGCGATGCTGGGCCAGGCCGACGTCAAAGGCCTGATCCGCGATCTCGCCGACGACATCGCCGAGACCGGCAACGCGCTGTCGCTGAAGGAACGGCTGGAGGCGGTCGCCGGCACGCTCGCCTGCCACATGAGCGTGCGCGCCGGGCGCCGGCTGAACGGCGAAGAGATGAACGCGCTGCTGCGTGAGATGGAAGCGACGCCGCATTCGGGCCAATGCAACCACGGCCGCCCCACCTATGTGGAATTGAAGCTCGCCGACATCGAGCGGTTGTTCGGCCGCCGCTAGGCCGACAAACGGCCCAAATGGGGCGCGGCGACGTCAATCGACAATTGGATTAGACATTTAACCTCGTTTCCAAGGACTTCTTTAAGAGTTGTCTGCAACGCTGGGGGTATCGGCTTTAACAGACCATTAGGGCCTGTGAGTCGGGGTGGATCGCAGCGTCCGATGTTGAAACGTATCTATCAGGAGCCGCGCCGCGCGCTGACGCAGCAGGAGCTGAACGCTGTATTGCTGGCGCATGAACGCATGCTGAGCTATCAGCGCGGCGCCGCCAAGGCGGAGTTGGCGCGCACCAAGCTCGACCGCCTCAACCTCGCCAACCGCAATCTCTCCGAAGCCGATTTCTCCTTCGCCTCGTTGATCGGCGCCGTCGCCTTCGGCACGACGCTCGACCGCGCCAATCTGCATTGCGCCGATCTGCGCGACTGCGATTTCACCTCGGCGCGCCTCGTCAAGGCCGACATGCGCGGCACCTCGATCTGCGGCGCCAAGCTCGCCTTCGCCAAGCTGGACGGCGCCGACCTGCGCGCCGCCACCGTCGCCTATAAGGGACCCGATGCGCCGAACGGCGTGGAGGAGACCGTCCGAGTCGATTTCTCGAACGCCTCGCTCAAGGGCGCGTCCTTCGGCCATGCAAGGCTCGACGGCGTGAACTTCTCGGGCGCGATCCTGGAAGGCGCCAATTTCAAGAACGCCCAGCTTTCCAACGTCACCTTCAAGAACGCGGTGCTGACCGGCGTGAACATCGCCGATCTGAACGTGCCGCCCGAGGCGCTCGAGGGCTGTATCCTGGGCGTCAGCGCGGCGGCCGCGGCCCGCGCCGGCGAACTGGCCGCGATCGTCGCGGCGCATCTTTTGTGCGTCTCCAGCGGCGCGGGCAAGGGCTCGCCCGCCGTGCTCGACGGCGAGGACCTGCGGCCGGTGCGCGAACTCTTCCTCGGAAAGCCGCTGACCGGCCTGTCGGCCCGCCGCGCCATGGCCATCGGGATCGATTTCTCCGGCAGCCAGCTTCAGGGCGCGCGCTTCGACGGCGCCGACCTGCGCGAATGCGATTTCTCCGGCGCCGATCTGCGCGGCGCGTCGTTCCGCGACACCAAGCTCGCCCATGCCCAGTTCGAGAAGGCCAATCTCGGCAGCCTCAAGCTGCCCGGCGGCAAGGCGCTGGCGCCCGATTTCACCGGCGCCGACGCCAACCGGTCGCAATTCCATCAGGCGATCCTGGAAGCCGACATCAAGACGCTGGGGCTGGGCGCGCCGCAAGCCGCCGCGGCGTGACGGTCGCCGCCGAGATCGGATTGCGCCCAGCGATTCACGACTTCGCACCATATAGCGCGCATTGCGAGATGGCCGCGTCGAAGAGGTAGCCGTATTCCACGCGCATGTCGTGCTGGTACTTGTGGGACATATCTTCGAACCCGTTGGACTTGGGGTCGGGCGTGGGCGGTACGTTCATCAGGACGATATAATTCAATCCGCCTTGCACGATCGTGGAGACCTGCGCCGCCGTCGGCGTGGGTGCGTTGTCGTGTCCACCTTGGGCCAGCGCGGCCATGATGGCGGCGCCGCCGGTAATCCAGGCGGTATCGTGTCCGCTGGAGCGCGATAGCGTCGCGATGGCCGCGGCCGTTCCGGCCACGCCGACGACCTGTGCCAATCCCGTGTGCAGGGCTTCATCCAGCGCGTTGAGGTTCAACGTCCGATAGATGCACACGTTGACGGCCGTGGCGATGACTTTCATTGCGCAGCGCGAGACGTGGATCGGCTGGGACGGAGGCGGCGCGTCCTGATCGCTTGCGTCCGCCGCCGTTACCGTTTTCTTGTCGCTCGTCTTCGCCTTGACGGCCGTCTTCTTGCCCTTGACGTCGGCGCGCTTCTTGGCAGGGTCGGCGGCGGGCTTGTCGGCGTTGGCCTGAGCCTTGCCGGGATCGGATTTGGCCTGCGGCGGCGCATAGTCGAGCGATACCTTGTAGGGCGCCTCGTCCGCCGAGAATTTGAGATTGAAGTTGCTGTCGACATGCAAGGCGGCGTTCATGGCGTCATCCGCCTCCGCCAGCTTGCTTTTGGCAGTTGTAACGAGCTCCGGCGGTCCGCTCGCGTTCGCTGCTCCAAGACCGGCTTGCGCATTTGCGAGTTGGCGCGCTTCGTCTGCCGCGCACACGGCGGTTGCGAATCCCGCGCTCGTGTCCATATCGCTCCTGACGAACACGAAGTCTCCGATTTGCTCGCTGATCGGGCGATGGAATCCCGGGATGTCGTCGGCTTGCGTGACGACGGACGTCGTGCAGCCGCCGGCCGCAAACGCCATGGCGATTGTCGCGGCAAGCGCGCGCTTGCAATTCATCTTGGCCCCCCAGCCCAGTAGAGGCATAGTCTAAATATAGATTTCCGAAATCAACAATCGTCGATATATCGAATTCTGTGGATTATTTTAACTACTTGGATTTGTCTTTCGATATATTTACCGGAGGGGCAATGGCAACACTCCGCTTTGCCCTTCGGGCGGGCCGTTCGCGCCGAATTCCGCACGGGTCGCGGCGCTCGCCGCCGCTCCAGACCGCTCGCCGTTACCGACGTCGCACCAGCCGGCGGATTCCCGGCACGCCCATCGCCGCCGCGAAATCCTCTGCGCACTTTTCTTCGGCGAAGGTGAAGCCGCAGGCGCGATAGCACGCCTCCGCCGGCGCGTTGCCGATCAGGAAACTGATCTGCGCCCGCGCCGGCCCTTTGCTGCGCATCTCGCCCAGCATGTGTTCGATCAGCGCGCGCGCCACGCCGCGGCCGCGAAAGTCGGGCCATGTCGCGACGTTCTCGATCGTCCAGCAATCCTCCTCGCCGGTGGTGGCGCTCAGGATGAAGGCGCCGCGCGGCCACAGCTCCGCCTGTTCCACCTCGGCGATTCCCATGGCCTCGGAGGCCTCCGCCATCGCGTCGCCGGAGACCATATAGGGCGCCTCGTCGGGAAAGGCGCAGGCCGCCGCGGCCGGCACGCCATCCACCTCGGCGATGGTGAAGAAGGAATGATGCCACCAGGAGCGCGGCTTCGCATTGGCCAGCCGCGCGCAGAAGGCGACGCCGAATTCCACCGGCCGGCGCAGCACGATATCGAACCAGCCGCGCGGCAGATGTCCGCGCGCCGCCATGAACATCGCCCAGCCGAGGAATTTCGCGTCGTCGGCCGAGGCGGGCCGGAAGGTTGTGCTCATGACCGCACATTAGCGGAAAATTCGGCGGGCGCGCCGCCGCCGCGTTGCGCCGGCGCGACGACAGGCCTAGCCTTGCCGGGCATCTGGACAGGAGTCGCCCCAGCCGTGTTGGCGCATCGAAATCGGTAGCTGACCGTTCGGGTTCGTGGCGCATGCGCCCGCCCGATCGATGATTCGCGCCCGCTTTCTTCCGACACGACATTTCGGGGACGACCCATGGCCTACTTCCACAACCGCACCGTCAATCTGCTCAATCTGCACTACTTCGTCGCCTCCATCGCGATGAGCGGCGGTGGCGCGTTCTATACCGCCTATCTGCTGAAGGTCGGCCTGGGCGTGCCCGCGACGCTGCTCGCGATCGGCGGCATGTTCGCGCTGCGTCTGGTGATGCGGACCGTGCTGCTGCCGCTGGGTATCGCGATCGGCCTGCGCCGGCTGGTGATCCTGGGCTCGGTGTTGATGGGCGCGTCCTATCCCTTTCTGCCAAACGTGCACGGCTTGGGCGGCGCGCTGGTGCTGATGATCGCCGTCTCGGCACTGGCCGACAGCGTCTATTGGCCGAGCTACCACGCCTATTTCGCGGCGCTCGGCGATGCGGAGCATCGCGGCCAGCAGCTTTCCGTGCGCGAGGCCGTCGCCGCGGCGCTCGGCATCGTCTCGCCGCTCGCGACCGGTTGGGCATTGGTGACCTGGGGTGCTCCGATCGCATTTTGGATCACCGGCGCCATCCAGGCGGCGTCGGCGCTGCCGCTGCTCTGGACGCCCAATATTGCCATCGCCCCGCGTGTGCCGGGCGCGATGCGGGCCGCGCTCTCCGGCGTCGTGCTGTTCGCGGGGGACGGTTGGACCACGGCTGGCTATCTCATCTGCTGGCAAGCGGCGTTGTTCATCACCTTGGGCCAGGACTTCATGGTCTATGGCGGCGCGCTGGCGGTGGCGGCACTGGTCGGCGGTGTCGGCGGAATTTTCCTTGGGCGCCTGATCGATACGGGCCGCGGCACGCGCGCCGTGTGGCTTGCGATCGGCGCGCTCATGTTCGTCATCGCATTGCGGATCGGACTGTTGCACGATCCCGCCTGGGCGATCGTCGCCAACGCCTTGGGCGCCTTCGTCAACTGTCTCTATATCCCCACCATGATGACGGCGGTCTACAACAGCGCCAAGCGCAGCGCGTGTGTCCTGCGCTTTCACATCGCGGCGGAGGGCGGTTGGGACATCGGCGTCTCGACGGCGTTGAGCCTTGCGGCGCTGATCACCTGGCTCGGCTTTTCCATCGCCTGGGGCATCGCGCTCGCCTTCATCGGCGCCGTCTTCGTCTTCGCGCAGTTGCAGCGCTATTATCGCGACCATCCGGACGAACGCATCGTGCCGAACGAGCCCGGCGAATTCCAAAGCTATGCGGGCGAGGCGCCGAAGATATGAACCGCCGTCTCGCCATAGGTGCGTCGGCCCAGCGCGCGCCATCGCGCCGGCGCGGTGAGCGGCTCGTCCGCCGCGGTCTCGGCGACGACGAGCGCGCCGGGCGCGAGCCATTGCCCTGCCGCGAGGCTCGTCAGCGCGCGTTCGGTAAGCCCCTTGCGGTAGGGCGCGTCGAGGAAGGCAAGATCGAACGGCCCGCCCGCGCCTGCGCCCAAGGGTCCCAGATCGGCAGCGTCGCGCCGCCAGATCTTGGTTGCACCGGTGAGTTGCAAGGCCTCGACATTGGTGCGGATCAGCGCGCGGCTCTCCGCGCTGTCGTCGACGAACAGCGCAAACGCCGCGCCGCGGCTCAAGGCCTCCAGCCCCAGCGCGCCGGTGCCGGCGAACAGATCGATCGCCTTGGCGCCGTCCAGCGTAAAGCCGAAAGCGTTGTGCGCGAGGATGTTGAAGATCGCCTGGCGCACCTTGTCCGAGGTCGGCCGCACGCGATCGTCCGGCGGCTCGGCGAGGGTGCGCCCGCGATGCTGTCCGCCGGTGATGCGCAAGCCTACAGATCCTTCCGCATGAAATGCCGCGCGCCGTCCAGCCATTTGAGTTCGCCGAACTGGACATAGCCGAGCTTCTCGTAGAAGGGCTTGGCCTGGAAGCTCATCGTGTAGAGCCAGGATTCGCGTGCGCCCAGCCGTTTGGCCTCGGCCTCCGCCAGCAGCATCATCTCGCGGCCAAGGCCGGTGCCGCGCACGCGCTCGTCGGTGTAGACGACTTCGATGTAAACGGAGTCGCCGGCCAACCGGCCGATCACCCCGCCCACGATCTTGCCCGCATCGTCGCGGATCGCTGCGACGATCTTGTGCGATTTGAGGCCCGGCACGGCCGCGTCGTTGAACGCCTTCATGCCCGCCATCAGCGCCTTCATCACCTCGCCGTCGTCATCGGCCTCCAGCGTGGGCTTCACGGCTCCTCCGATACTTTGATGAGGAGCTTGCCGGTGTTCTTGCCGGTGAACAGCATGTCGAGCGCGCCGAGCGCGTTCTCGATGCCGGGCACGACGGTGGTGTCGTATTTGATCTTGCCTTGCGCCACCCAGGGGCCCATCTCGGCGGCGAATTCGCCGAAGCGCGAGAAGTAGTCCAGGATGATGAAGCCCTCGATGCGGGCCCGCTTCATCAGGATATTGGTCAGGCGCGGGCCGGGGGGCGGTGTCGCGGCATTGTATTGCGAGATCATGCCGCACAGCACGACGCGCGCCTTCATCGCCAGATTGTCCATCACCGCGTCCAGGATCTCGCCGCCCGCATTTTCGAAATCGATGTCGATGCCGTTCGGGCATTCGCGCTTCAGCGCGGCACGCATGTCTTCCTTTTTGTAATTGATGCAGGCATCGAAGCCGAATTTCTCCACGACATGGCGGCACTTTTCGTCGGAGCCTGCGATGCCGACGGCGCGGCAGCCTTTCAGCTTGGCGATCTGGCCGACGATCGATCCCACCGCGCCCGCCGCGGCGGAGACCACCACCGTCTCGCCCGCCTTCGGCTTGCCGATATCGAGCAGCCCGAAATAGGCGGTGGCGCCGGTGCCGCCGAGCACGCTCATATACGCCGTCAGCGGCACGCCCTTGGGCATTTTCTGTGCGCCGGGAAGGACGGTGTATTCCTGCCAGCCGGCGAAGGTGTTGACGATGTCGCCGGGCGTGAAGTCCGGATTGTTCGACTGCGCCACGACGCCGATGCCGCCGCCGCGCATCACCTCGCCCAGTTGCACCGGCGGCATATACTGCTCCATGTCGCTCATCCAGATGCGGTTGGTGGGGTCGAGCGAGAGATAGACGACGCGGACCAGGATCTCGCCGGGTCCCGGCACCGGGATGGGCTGTTCCACGAGTTCGAGATCGCCGGGTTTGATGTCGCCCGCCGGCCGCTTGCGCAGGATCCATTGCCGGTTGCTGTTTCGCATGTCGTTCTCCCTGGATATCGGTTGGTGCGCAACGTAGAGCAGATCGTTGGCGGATTGTACCAACAACAAACCTCGTCATGGCCGCCCTTGCGGCGGCCAACCATGATCACGTCTGAAACAGTCGGGAGTATGGGTGGCCGGCATAAAGCCGGCCATGACGATTTATTTGATGGATGCCATCACAATCTCGGTTGCGGGCGCACACCCGCGCGAGGGTGCTGGCGCGTGCCCGCGGACGCAGCTATGACGCAAGCGATGAAGGCTGTCCTGACCCTCTTCTTCGCGCTGGCGTTCGCGGCGCCCGCCGCAGCGCAGATCGACAACCTGCCCAAGGTCCATGCCCGGCTGATCGCCGAGCATGACGCGATCGCGCCGGGCGGCAGCGAAACCATCGCCTTCGAACAGGTCATCCGCCCAGGCTGGCACACCTATTGGCGCAATCCCGGCGATGTCGGCCAGCCGACGACGCTGGACTGGAAGCTGCCGGCGGGCTGGTCGGCCGGTCCGCTGCAATGGCCTTATCCAAAGCGCCTGCCGGTCGGCGAGTACATGGACTTCGGCTATGAGAGCCGGGTGTGGATCCTCTCCACCGTCACCGCGCCGCCCGACGCCAAGCCGGGCGACGTCGTCAGGGTGAAGGCGGCGGCGAGCTGGCTGGTCTGTCAGGAGGTCTGCGTTCCGGAAGAAGCGACGCTTTCGCTGCCGCTGAAGATCGGTACGCCCCGCGCCGCAACGGATGTCGCCGGTTTCGCCGCGGCGCGCGCCAGGCTGCCGGCGCCATCGCCCTGGGCGGCGCGCTATCGCCTGGGCGACACGCTCGATCTTTTCGTCGCGGCGCGGCCGCTCGCCCAGGCGCATCCCTCGCGCGCCGAATTCTTCCCGCTCCGCGACGGCGCGGTGAACGGCCCCGCGCCGCAGACCATGGGCTTTGCCGACGATGGTTTGGTGCTGCGCATGACGGGGGCCAAAAAGCTTGCGAAGACCGGCGGGCCGCTCGAAGGCGTGCTCGTCCTGCATTCCGCCGACGGATCGACGGCGGCGCTTGCGTTGAAGGCGATGCCCGGTCCGGTGCCGGATGCGAATTTCGACACCGGCGGCGCCACCGGTCTGCTCTGGGCATTGCTGCTCGCCTTCGCCGGCGGGCTGATCCTCAATCTCATGCCGTGCGTGCTGCCGATCCTGGCGATGAAGGCCTTCGCGCTCTCCTCGCTCTCGGGCCGCGACCGCGCCGAGGCGGTGCGCGAAAGCTTCGCCTATGGCGTGGGTGCGATCTTGAGTTTCGTCAGCCTCGGCATCGCGCTGCTCGCCTTGCGCGCGGGCGGCGACGCCATCGGCTGGGGCTTCCAGCTTCAGGAGCCGCTGGTCGTCGCCGGCTTCGCGCTGCTGATGTTCGGCGTCGGCCTCAATCTCTCGGGCGCGTTCGAGATCGCCGGCTTCGGCGGCGGCAACGGCTTGACCCATGTCGGCGGCATGGCGGGTTCTTTCTTCACCGGCGTCTTGGCGGTCGCGGTGGCGGCGCCCTGCACCGCGCCGTTCATGGCGGCCGCGCTGGGCTTCGCCCTGACGCAGCCGGCGACGGTCGCGCTCGCGGTGTTCCTGGTCCTCGGCATCGGTTTCGCCGCCCCGTTCGTCGCCATCGGCGTTTCACCGACATTGATGCGCGCGCTGCCGAGGCCCGGCGCCTGGATGCTGCGCTTCAAGCAGGCGCTCGCCTTCGCAATGTACGCGACGGCCGCCTGGCTCGTCTGGGTGCTGGCGCAGCAGGCCGGCGCCAACGCCGTCGCGGCGATTGCGGCCGCGCTGGTCGCGACCGGTTTCGGCGCCTGGGTGTGGGGCGCGACGCGCGCGCTGTCGCCGCGCGGCCGCGGCATCGGCGCGCTGCTCACCCTGATCGCCATCGTCGCGGCGCTGTCGTGCCTCTCTTTCCTCAAAGCCGCACCGGGGACGGCGAGCGGCATCAACGTCACCGGCATTCCGTCGGAGCCCTATTCCGCCGCGCGGCTCGATGCGCTGCGGGCGCAGAACCGCGCCGTCTTCGTCAACGCCACGGCGGCGTGGTGCATCACCTGCCTGGTCAACGACGAGACGGCGCTATCGCGCGCGCGCGTGCGCCAGGCCTTCGCCGACAAGCACGTCGCCTATCTGGTCGCCGATTGGACGCGCCGCGATCCGGCCATCACCGCGCTTCTATCCGTCCACGGACGATCCGGCGTGCCGCTCTATCTCTACTACGCGCCGGGCGCCTCGACACCGGCGGTGCTGCCGCAGATCCTGACCGAGGGCGAAGTCCTCGCCGCGCTGGAGGGACGCTGAGATGACGGCGCGGCTCTTTGCCTTCACCTGCGGCTTCGTGACCGGCGCGCGCAATGGATTTCTCGAGGGCGAGACGGGGCAGATCACCGTGCCTGTTCCCGCCTATCTGATCGAGCATGCCGAGGGCCGTGTGCTGTTCGACACCGGTCTCAACATCGGCGTCCGGCAGGACAAGCTTGCGCTGCTCGGGCGCGACGCGCGGAATTGGGAGATCGATCTCCCCGACGGCGCCGATATCGTCTCGCAACTGGCGCTTCTGGGCCTCAAGCCCTCCGACATCCGCTATGTCGTGAACTCGCATCTGCATTATGATCACTGCGGCGGCAACAATTTCTTTCCCGACGCCACGACCATCGTGCATGCCAGGGAATGGCGCGCCGCGCAGCGGCCGAACACCCAGGCCGCCGGCATCTACAATCCCCGCAACTACGACCGCATCGCGGCGATGCGCGAGATCGAGGGCGAGTGCGATCTGTTCGACGACGGCGCGGTCGTCGTCTTTCCAACGCCCGGCCACACGCCAGGGCATCAGTCGCTGCGGGTGAAGACCGCAAACGGTTCGATCGTGCTGGCGGCGGATTGCTGCTACCTCAAGCGCACGCTCGACGCGCTGCATCTGCCGGGCAGCATGTACAACCGCGAGCAGATGCTCCAAACCCTCGAAGGCTTGCGCCGGATGCAAGGCGAAGGCGCGCGCATCTTCTATGGCCACGATCCGGAATTCTGGACAAGCGTGCCGCAGGCGCCCGTGCCGGTGAGGTGATGTCATGTACGAACCGCGCATTCTGCTGAAGGGGCCATTTGCGCTGGATGTCTTCGGCCTGTCCGCGATCGAAGAGCCCTGGCGGTGCGACGATGCCTATGAGGCGCTGGTCGCCGAGGCCTGGGCGAAACGGGTCGCGGCGGCGGCCGAGCACCATCACACCCTCTGGGACGGCACGCTTTACCGGCTCGTCGATCTCGAGGATCTGACCGGCGGACGCGGCGTGCTTCGCCTCGGCACCGCGTCCTTCCGCCACATCGCCACCTATCGGCCGCTGCACGAGGCGCACACGGCACGCGGCCTCGCCCCCTTCCATCACATCTCGACGGCCGCGCTGCTCGGCACCGCCGACGGGCACTACGTCTTCGGCAAGCGCGCGCTCAACGGCGCCATCGATTTCATCGGCGGCGGCTTTCAGCCGGACGATGCCCCGCCGGACCTCGCCCGCAACGTCCACAAGGAAATCCAAGAAGAGCTCGGCATCGCGAGCGACCGGCTTGGGCCGATGACCGGCCTCGGCGTCGTGATATCGACGACGTCGAATGTGCTTGTCATCGCGGCCCTGGATACGACGCTGACCCGCGACGGCGTGCGCGAGGCCTTCGCGCGGCGCGAGGACGACGAGATGGCCGAGCCCGTTTTCGTGCCGCGCGATTCCATCGGCCAATATCTGCGCGCGATGACGGACTACCGCCCGCTGGTGGCGGCGTTGCTGTAAGCGCGACGCTCAAGCCGCGTGGCTGCCGCCGATGTAGCTGTGCGTGCCGCGGTGATGCAGGCGGTCGCCGGGCAGGATGTCGCCGGGCTTGTGGGTCGCGCCGTGCTGCAGCTTGGCGTAGAGCGCGGCGAAGTCCTTATAGGTTTCCTGGAAAAGCTGCTCGAACGAGTCGATGACGAAATAGCTCTCCTGGAAATCGTCGATGCGGTAGTTGGTGCGCATCACGCGCTCCAGATCGAAGCCGATGCGGTTCGGCGACGGGCTCTCCACCGCATAGAGCGACTCGGTGCGGCTCGACACGATGCCCGAGCCGTAGATGCGCAGCCCCTGCTTGCTGTCGATCAGGCCGAACTCCACCGTGTACCAATAGAGCCGCGCCAGGTTCTTCAGGGCGTGAAACTCGGTCAGCGCGCGCATGCCGCCCTTGCCATAGGCCTGCATGTAATCGGCGAAGACCGGATGGGCCAGCATCGGCACGTGCCCGAACACGTCATGGAAGACGTCGGGCTCCTCGATATAGTCGAGCTGGTCGGGGCGGCGGATGAACTGTCCGGCCGGAAAGCGGCGGTTGGCCAGATGGTCGAAGAAGATCTCGTCGGGCACCAGCGACGGCACCGCGACCACGCGCCAGCCGGTCAGCTTCTCCAGCCCGTCGGACAGCCGCTCGAAGTCGGGAATCGCGTCGCTCACCAGTTCGAGCGTCTTGAGCCCGCTCAGCCATTCGTCGCAGGCGCGACCGGGCAGCACCTTGGCCTGCCGCTCATAGAGCGTCTTCCACACGCCATGCTCGGCGGCGCCGTATCGCTCCCAATGCTGCGCGATGGTGAAGTCCGGGCGGATGTCCGGATGGCTCTGGCGAAGGGATTCGAGGCTCGGCATGGCGGCAATAGAACGCCGGGCGGGTTCCCTGTAAAGCATTGCGTCCATTGCCGCTTTTTATTGCGTGCCCTGCGTCCGGTTCGCACCAGTGTTGCGGCCTCCGCCTTCAAAAACGCAAGCCAATTGCGGTCCGTAACCGCTATGGTCGCGCAACTTTCGCAAAGACTCGCCGGCGCCCCGTTGGGGATTGCAAGGACCGCTGCATGACATTGATGCCCCTGTCGCTCGACGACAAATACGCGTTGGAATCCGGTCGCGTCTTCCTGACCGGCATCCAGGCGCTCGTGCGTCTGCCGTTCATGCAGCACGAGCTCGACCGCCGCGCCGGGCTGAACACGGCGGGTTTCATCTCCGGCTATCGCGGCTCGCCGGTCGGCGGCCTCGATCAGCAGCTGTGGCGCGCCCAGAAGTTCCTCGACAAGCACAATGTCGTCTTCAAGCCGGGCCTCAACGAGGATCTGGCCGCGACGGCGGTTTGGGGCAGCCAGCAGGCCAATCTCTATCCCGGCGCCAAATACGACGGCGTGTTCGGCATGTGGTACGGCAAGGCGCCCGGCGTCGACCGTTCGGGCGACGCGTTCAAGCATGCCAACGCGGCCGGGACCTGGAGCAAGGGCGGCGTGCTGGCGGTGCTCGGCGACGACCACGCCTGCAAATCCTCGACGCTGCCGAGCCAGAGCGAATACGCGATGGTCGATGCCGAGATTCCGGTGCTCAATCCGGCCGGTGTCCAGGAAGTGCTCGACTTCGGCGTCTATGGCTGGGCGCTGTCGCGCTACGCCGGCACCTGGGTGTCGATGATCGCGCTGGCCGAGACGATGGACGCGAGCGCGACGGTGGAGGTGCATCCGCATCGCGTGCCGATCGTGAGGCCGCTCGGCTTTCCGCTGCCCAAGGACGGCCTCAGCATCCGCCTCGGCGACAATCCGCAGGCGCAGGAGAAGCGGCTGCGCGAGCACAAAATTCCCGCCGTCATCGCCTTCGCGCACATGAACGTCCTCAACCGCCTGGTGATGGACAGCGAGCAGCCCCGCATCGGCATCGTCACGGCGGGCAAATCCTATCTCGACCTGCGCCAGGCGCTCGACGATCTGGGCATCGGCGACAAGGAAGCGGCGGCGCTCGGCCTGCGCGTGCTCAAGATCGGCATGACCTGGCCGATCGAGCCGACCCAGATCCAGCGCTTCGCCTATGGCTTGGAAGAGATCTTCGTCATCGAGGAGAAGCGCGACCTGATCGAGGGCCAGGTCAAGTCGATCCTCTTCAACATGTCGTCCGAGAGGCGGCCGCGCGTCTACGGCAAGCTGGGGCGCGACGGCAAGCCGTTCATCCGCTCCATCCTCGACCTCGACTCCGGCCGCGTCGCCGAAGCCGTCGCCAAGATCATCGGCGAGGAGAACTGGACGCCGCGCATCCGCGCGATGGTCGGCCGCGTGGCGCAGAAGCACCGCGAACAGGATTCCATGACCGCGCTCTACGAGCGCGCGCCGTTCTACTGCTCGGGCTGCCCGCACAACACCTCGACGCAGGTGCCCGAAGGCTCGATCGGGCTCGCCGGCATCGGTTGCCACTACATGGTCACCTGGCAGCCCTCGCGCAACACCGCGCTGTTCACCCAGATGGGTGCCGAAGGCACGCCGTGGATCGGCGCCTCGCCTTTCACGACGCGGCCGCATGTCTTCTCCAACATGGGCGACGGCACCTATTTCCATTCCGGCATTCTCGCCATCCGCGCGTCGGTCTCGGCGGGCGTGAACATCACCTACAAGCTGCTCTACAACGACGCGGTCGCGATGACCGGCGGCCAGCACGTCGACGGCGAGCTGACGGTGCCCGAGATGGCGGCGCAGGTCGCCGCCGAGGGCGTCAAGCGCCTGATCATCATGTCGGACGAGCCGGAGAAGCACTCCGCCGCCGATTTCCCGTCCGGCACCCGCATCGAGCACCGCCGCGATCTCGACACCGTGCAGAAGCAGCTGCGCGAAATCCCCGGCGTCACGGTGATGATCTACGACCAGACCTGCGCCGCCGAGAAGCGCCGCCGCCGCAAGCGCGGCCTGATGGTCGATCCGCCCAAGCGCGCCTTCATCAACGAGCTGGTCTGCGAAGGCTGCGGCGA